>DAOTZR010000054.1:0-18674 GCA_034434315.1 Anaerolineae bacterium | reverse complement strand
ACAGTCCCCCTGTATCCCTCAGTTGCAGAGCTTATCACTTTGGAAGTAACACACAACGCAGGGTTGGGGAAGCGATGCCTTCCCCAACCCTACCGCTGGCACCGGCTGAGCTGGCATTGCTCCTACAGTGCGCATTACACGCTATTGCGCACTCACGAGTAATCCCGCGCCATTTCCATGTAACACTCAAAGCCTGACCTGCGACAAGATTTATAGCATAAGCTTACCCAATCTTTTTCTCAAGGAGGTCACTCATGAAATCACAACACTCTGGTCAGGCTATTGTGTTAATTATTCTGGCCATGCTGGGTCTGCTGGCTCTGGTAGGCCTGGCGATTGACGGTGGACGTCAGTACACGGCCCGCCGCCAGGCACAGAACACCGCCGATGCCGCCTCCCTGGCCGGCGCCCGTGAGCTGGCGCAAGCTAGAGCTACCTGCCAGGCGGCTACAGGCGCCACGGATGCATCGGTCACTCAGACCCTGCTGGCCGTGATTCGCGCCAATGGGTTTACACCCATTCTTCCCGGCGTCACCAATGGCGATACAACCGTGCAGGCCAATTACGTTGACGCCAACGGGACGATCTTGCAAGGCGTGGGCTTCGGCAGTATCCCGAATACTGCCACCGGTGTCCAGGTCAGTCTGGTCTACAGCCAGTCCACCACCTTCCTGCGCGCGATTGGGATTACTTCCCTCAGTGCTCCAGCCCAGGCCATGGCCATGACCGGCCCCCTGGTGCAAATGGCGGGCAATCTGCTTCCCATTGGCGTACCGGACGAGGCCGTGTTGCAAATCCGCGATGGGGACACTATCACCGTCTTCGACGATGGCCGCTATTGCCGCAACGCCAACGGGACGGACTGCATAGACACGGGGCCCAATGCGGCTTTCCGCGGCTGGTTGAATTTCAACTATGTCTACAACAGCCAGCATTTAAGCAAATCCGATCCTTACTACCGGACCATCAGCACCTCGGATGCTGCTTCCGAACTGGACAAGTATGTCAACGGGACCAAAAGCGTTCCGCTCTTTGCCGGGACGGTCAATCAGCTTGATGAGGATTTTGTCAAGGGCTACACAGGCCAGACGCAGGGGGTCATGAACAGTATTGACCAGCTCTATCATAATCAGGTCGTCTACATGCCGGTCTTTGATAAAGTCTATTCCGGTGAGTACCTGGCCAATCATGCTGGCAGCTTCCCGGCTCCAGAAGATGGATGGCCCAGCAGCATCTGGGGCAAGAAAAACGAGTTCATGTACCACATAGTCGGCTTTACGGCCATTGTGCCCCAATCGGCCAGCAACAACGGGGTTACCGCTATCTTCAAAAGCGCTTTAATCGGCCAGGGATTGATTAACCCCTCCGCGACAAACGATGTCTGCCGTACGCTGGTTTACGGCGTCACTTTGTGGCGCTAATCGAGGGGTAAAAAGCATCAAAGATCGAGGCGTTGCCGGGCAACGCCTCGATCCTGTTGAAGGCCGAATGGCTTCTCCTGCCAGAATTTCATCCCACCGCCGCCCCCGTCAGGCCCGTTCCCAGATTACCCGCAGGAAACGTTCCTGGCCAAAGAGATCACGGCGCACCTCACAGCGCGCCGCGGGAAAAGCGGCCTGGGCCAGGTCCAGAACGGCTGCGCCCTGCTGAGCCCCTATCTCCATGACCAAAAGTCCACCCGGATGCAGCGCCCCAGGCGCAGCGTCTAAGAGTTCGGCAATAAGCTGCAATCCGTCCAGTCCACCCAGCAGGGCTTGATGCGGCTCTCGCTGCACCGAAGGGGGCAAACTTTCCCATTCCCTCGCAGCCACGTAAGGGGGATTGCTCAGCAGCACGTCCACGGGTTCAGGCAGCGGCTCCAGTAAATGGCCCTGCCGGAAATGGATGCGCTCCGCCACACCGTGTTGTTCCGCATTGTACCGCGCCACCTCCAACGCCTCAGCCGAAATATCCAGCGCCTCCACCTGGACCCAGGGCGCAGCACGGGCCACGCTGATGGCGATACAACCGCTGCCGGTCCCCACATCCGCCACACGTCGGGCCAGGGGATGGGTGCGCAACCATGCCAGGGCCAGTTCCACGAGCTGTTCCGTTTCCGGACGGGGAATCAGGACCGCGGGTGTCACCCGAAAACGCAGGCCAAAAAATTCCGCCTCGCCCAAAAGATAGGGGAGCGGCTCATGGGCCAGGCGCCGTTCCAACCGCCCCCAAAAATCCGCCAGAACCTCATCCGATAAGACAATTTCCGGATGGGCCAGGACCCAGGGGCGATCCCGCCCCAAGACGGCGGCCAACAACCGCTCCGCCTCCAGATGCGGACGCTCGGCTACAGCGCGCAAGCGCGCTGCGGCATCGGCCAGGGCAGCACCAACAGTCCATTCAGACATCTTCAGGCCATACCGGGACAAACATCATCCACTGCTCCGGCGCCCGGCGAATAAAAGCCTCCAGATGCGTCAACACGGTGCGCTTATTCACCTCATCATCATAGACCGCATCGCCGGTTTCTGACCAGGGCAAAGGCTCTGTAAAGTCAATTTCATAATAACCATGAGCGTAATGCGCGCCGGCGACAACAATCGCACAGCCCGAAAGCCGCTGCAAACGCAGATAGCCACAGGGCAGGCGCGTGGGAAAGCCAAAAAAGGTCACCGGTTCGTCGTGCTCATCCAATGGACGATCCACGCCCGTGGCCACAATGCCACCAGCACGCAAATGCCGCACCGCTTGCTTCAGGGCTGCGGGTGAAACCGGCGTGATGCAAATGCCGGGCTGACTTTCCCGCAGGCGGTTAAATAACTGCATGCTCGGCGTGGGGTTAGCGATGCTCAAATACTGAACCACTGGCTTGAGTTCCAGCAATTTGGGCATTGCCTCGCCGACCAGATCGAAGTTGGATACATGACAGCCCAACACCAGCAGACCACGCCCCTGGTCCAGGCCCCGGTAGAAGCGCTCGCGCGCGCCGGGCGCCAAACGCACCGGCGGGACAAAGTGCGCCGGATCTTTGCCAGTCGCCACATTATGGAAGAAGTCGTAGTAAGCCCGCGCCGCATTGTAAAAAGCCCGGTAACGTAACCAGGCCAGGGTGCGGGGAGAAGCCTCCGGCAGAACATGGCGCAAATTGGAGGTGATGGCACGGTACACGTCAGTTTTGATGAGAACCCCCGCAATAGCGAGGACCCGGCACACGATGCCGGCCAGCCAGCGCGGAACCAGGCGCGCCACAGTCAGGCCCACGCGCGCCGGCAGCTCCTGATCAAAGAACTTCTTGGCGCTCATCGGACCTCATCGACCCTAAAGCAGCTACGCATTGCGCAACAGCCGTGGCGCTTCGATGAGCACCGGCGCACCGCGCACCAGACACAGGAGCAGGGCCAACCAGCTCACCCCTTGAGCAAAACCATTCATCCCGCCAGCCAGCGGACTGGAAAGCGTCTGCAGGCCATAGGCCAGAGCCAGGGAGACAAAAGCCACGGCCTTGGCGATACCGTAAGAGCTGCGCATCCAGGGAGAACCGACCAGGAAACGCCCCAGGCGCGTGCGCATCATGCCGAAAGGCGTCTCACCGCGCGCCGGCGCCACCGCCCGGATGGTATCCACCAGCGAACCGCGCACGATCACCAGCAACGGAATCAACACCGAAATCAACCGTAAATGCGCAAACACGACCCACATCACATACTCGACGGCGCGGTCTACTCCGATATCCAACACACTGCCCAGCAGGGAAGTCTTTTGATATTTCCGGGCCAAATAGCCATCCAGAGAATCCATCAGAATAAGCGCCAGAATCAACGGGGCAGCCACCAGATAGGCCGTACCGGATGAACTGTACAACAAGAAAATGATGAGAGCCAGCAAGGGCAGACGAGCCAGAGTCACTTGATTAGGACTGATCATCACGCAAACTCCTTAGATCCGCATGAATTTGAAAACCGCATTTACCTTCCCGGCGCCATGAACACCGGCGCCCCGGTCTGAAGCAACTGCCGCAAGCCCTGCCAGGCCAGGACGGGACGAAGTGCAGCATCACCCGGCAGAGGCCGGGCCAGGTACAGGGTGGCCCAGGGCTGCTCCCGCAGATCGCGGATGCGCCACGCGGGGGCCTCGGCAAATGCCATCAGCCCCTCGAAGGTCAGGCGCAAAACCATCGCATCCCGCGGCACACGCCAGGATGGACGCAGCCGCAGGACGTAAACGGCCTGGGCCAGGGCATCGGGCATCTCCCCGCCGCCCAGTCGGGGTGGCGTGAGTTGCAACCAGGCCGGCGTTGTCGGCTCCAGCCAGGTGGCGCCCGTCAGCACGTGCGTCTGCTCCCCTTCCAGAACGTAAAGTGTCCCGGAAGGGATGTAATCCACCGTCGTGCGCCAGACTTTGCGGATATGGGTAAGTAAGGCCTGGAGCGGTTCCCCCGCCGGCGTGCCCGGCACCTGCAAGCCCCCTACCCCGATCTGAAGTTGGCCATCCTGGGTGCGCACCCAATACCGTTCATCACTCAGGGCAAAATAACACGCCTCCGCATCCCACAGCACTCCTGCGACTGAAATCAGGCGCAGTTTGCGATCGGCCAGGACTGGCGCTGTACAGGCCTTGAGCTGAGGAAAAGCTTCAAACAGATCCACAACCCGCTCCTTACAATAAAACTTCGTTGAAAAATATCCCTACGGCAGACGCACGCCCAACACCCGCCCGGTGTGCGCATCAGCCACATACAAAACCCCACCGGGACCGACCGCCAGGCCCTGCGGGAAAACCAGCGTGAAATCGGCACTGCCCTGCGTGGACCAGAGATAATGCCCCTCACCATCGAAAGCCAACACCCGGCTCGAAGCCGGATCGCTCACCAGGACCCGTCCCAGGGTATCCACGGCCACATAAGGCTTGACCTCGGGCGAATCACTGCGCCAGGCGGCCACACCCCATTGCCGCAGGAACAGGCCAGCGGGCGAAAGTACCTGCAGGCGATAGTTCCACGTATCTGCCACGACCAGCTCGCCGCCGGACAAGGCGGCCAACCCGACCGGTTCATTCAGCCGCCCGGCCTCGCTACCCGCTCCGCCGAACTGATACAGATAGCGGCCTTCAGCATCGAAAACCTGCACCCGCTTATTGCCCGTATCCACCACATACACTTCGCCCCCAGCGCCCACCAGCACATCCCGCGGGCCGAAGAACAGCCCAGTCCCGTTGGGATCGTCCAGCGTCGCCATGCCCATTACACCCCACTGGCGGATAAAGGTGCCCTGGGCATCGAACACCTGCACGCGATAATTCCAGGTATCGGCCACGTACACCCGCCCGGCAGCGTCTACCGCCAATCCCCATGGCTCGTTGAACTGTCCAGGACCGGTCCCCGGCTCGCCCCAGAAACCCAGCACCTGCCCCTGCGCCGTGACATGCCAGATACGCTGCTGAGCTGTATCGCTCACAAACAGCGTCCCATCCGGCGCCACCGCCACATCGCGCGGCGCCGCCCCCGGTAACAGCACATCCATTTGTCGCGTAAGCACCTGAACGTTGAGGGTGTAAGGATCCGGGCTTTGCGTTGGCAGAGGCGTGATCGTGGCTTGTTCGGGCAAGCCTTCCTGCAGCCCCCAGAGCTGTTGCGCCAGGTCCCGGCGCACGTACAGGCGTAAATCCCGCCGCAGCGGCCAGTGTTTCAGGCTTAAGTCCTTCCCTGTCACCTCGGCGTAACGCCGATAATCGCGATTCCAAAAAATATCCCACAGCGCCGCGCGCATCTGGGGATTGCTCAAAGCGTTGCGCAAGCGCTCCCAGCTCATCCCCCAGTAATCCTGGATCGGCCACCACAAGTACTTGTAATCGTAAACCACATACTCCCCGCGCAGCAGGCCATCCACGGCCAGCCACTCCTCCGCACCGGCGAACACCACCGGGCAATCCAACAGCGTATTGGGATCGGGAGAACGCCCGTAAAAATACGCATTGGGATAATCCACCATATACCAGGCCAGAGGCCAGGAGCCATCCTCGCCATAGGCGACCTTCACCTCATGAGGGGAGCCGGTCACGGCCCAGGAAACCTCCTCCACGCGCTCCAAAGCCACCTTCACATCCGGCGTGCCGTGCGCGTAGACCATGAACTCCGTCGCCAGGTCGTAATTGACGTAATTGAACCTGACCATCGTGCGCACCGTTACCAATCCCAGTAGCGCCACCAGTGCCAACGCGCTCAGACGCAGCGCCGAACGCCCTCCCACCAGGTCCACGCGGGTCAGCCACAAACCGCCCAACACCAGGAAAGCCACTGTCCCTCCCAGGGCCTGCCCTAGTTGGCTGAGCTGTTCATACGTCATCCCGGCGGGCGTCACCCCCTCCCACAACAGGCGGAAAGTCGCACTTAACGCCGAAACACTGGCCACCAGCGTCCACAACGTCAGGGGGAACACCACCAGCACCAGCCAGCCCTGGCGGCGCCACAGGGTCTGCGCATCAAGCGCCTCCAGCCAATGCCCCAATCCCCACCCCGAAAGGAAAATAGTGGGTAAAGCAATGTGCACCGTCAGCCAGGGCATTTTTTCTCCGGCTATGATGAAGGCCGCCCAGGCCAGCAAGGTCCAACCGAGTAAGAAGAAGGGGAACCACCCCGCCGGATCGGAGGCACGCGCCGCCGTTCGTTCCCCCTCGGCGCCTTCCAGCGCAGCTGCGGGTGGGCGCCAGCCCAACACCGCCACACCAGAGGCGATGGAGAGGATCCAGGGCAGATACTCATACAGCCCCATCTGCAAGAAATAGTAATACCAGGGCTGGCCGCCGCGCGCCACCCCCTGCTGAGCCAGCCAGTACCCCAGCGCGCCCACGAACCCGGTCCCCAGCCCCGCGCCGTTGGTGAAGAACGTGGTATACAGCGTGAGGAAAATCGCATAGTACACAAGCGCGATCCCCGGCCAGAGCTGCCGATTCCACCACAACCCTATGCCCAGGGAGGCCAGCAACATCGGCGCCAGGATGAGCGCCGAACGAGCTACCCCCATCGCGGAATAGTCCAGAGGGTCGAAGCCCACCGCATGGATAATCAACGCCGACCCCAGGGGCAAAACCAGGGTCCCGATCACCATCAGGACATCAAAGATACGCAGCGTGTGCATCTGTGCTGCGCCGATGCCATAATAGGCTATCAGCATGGCCCCAATCAGCGCGGCCACAGCCAACACCAGCGCCAGACTACCCCACCAGGGCAAAATCACCCGCGTCGCGCGCGTATTGCCACTTTCATCCAGATTCTGCGACTGCGTCTGGGCCTGTTTCAACGCCAGGCCCAACACCAGGCTCGAAATCAACACCAGAACCAACACCACCAGGAAAAACCGGAACAGCTCAGGGCGACTCCAGCGCAAGGTGAAAATCTGGCCCAGGAAAGGGAAGAGCAACAGCAGGCCGAAAATCGCCGTGTAGATGTAGTACGCTTCCATCGTCGTGAACATCAGCGCGAAGAACGCCGCAAAGGCGTAAAGCCACTTCGGCGCCCCCTCTTCGATGTAGCGCAGGATGGTCCACAACACCAGGATGCCAAACACCATCAGGAAAATATCGTGACGGATATAGCGCGAATGATAGGTGATGCCCGGCGAAATCAACAACAATACCGACGTTGCCACAGTGCCCCTGGCCCCCAGCCAGCGCCGGAACAGCAAAGGACTGAGGACAAGGAAAACGCCAAACACAGCGGGGAAGAAACGGGCCGCAAAATCGCTCACGCCCAGCAGGAAATAGGCCAGCGCCGCCAGATGGAAAAGAATCGGTCCGTGCATCATGGGGTTGTGCTGATACCCCTGCCCGGCGTACAGATACCAGGAATACTTGGTATGCAGGCTTTCATCATGGCTCATCGTCCGCGCGCCCAGGATGTAAAAGCGCGTAAACAGGGCCAGAATCAAAATGACGATGTAAGCTATGCGTTCCCAACGCTGCAATGATTTCATGCCGTTTACTCTCCCATCGCGATGTTCACCGCAACCATAGCGCCGTCATTATAGCATAGAGTGGGATAGGGGCGATTTCGGGCAACCATCCAGGATTTAGGGCAACTGCGCGGCGTTGTTCCACAGCCCTGGTATCCTGTGGCGCAGGATTTATCTTGCGCCACAGCGGCAACAGCCTGTTGTGGTGAAGCGAACGATGCGGACGGGACGTCCGCGCAGCGACGGGATGGCGTACGAGTGAGCGACGGCAATGCCGTCGCCCACCCCATCTGCTTTCAAGGCAGGGGATGCAGAAGCAACAAGAGACCTGCCATCAAAGCCATGGAGCCAGTGGCCGGGATCAGGAAACGGTACAGATGGCCCCAATCCGCCTTAAAGTACTCGCGCGTCAGCGCCAGACAGGCGTGCATGGGCGAAAGCAAAACGCCCAACAGCCCCGCCGTCCAAAGCCAGGCCAGCTGCCCTGCACCGAGCGTCCCCGTGCCAAACAGAGGCAACACCAGCGGAAAGCCGATGCTGTAAGCTCCGCTGGTCAGGCCGGTAAACAAGCCGGCCAGGAAGGGGATAAAAAATCCCAAAACGGCGGGAGGAAGCGCCAGACGGCTCAAAGCCTCGGCCACCTGCTGCACGGCGCCTGAGCCCTCCAAAACCTGCCGGAACACCATCGCGCTCACAATGACCAGCACCGTGGTCCAGGGCAGGCGCCGCGCCACGTCGCGGAGCGTCCGCAGCGGCACCCGACCGACCAGCATCTGCAAAACCAGCACGAGGCTCAACGCGATCACCATATCCATCCCCACGATAAGGGTAAGCGCCAGAACGAGCAGAACGGGCCAGCTACTGCGCCCCAATAGCCGCAGGTTTTCACCCAGGTGATTGTGCGAGGGGTGATGTTCGCGTTGGATGCGGACAACCCCTAATAGCAACCCGCTGCCCACCGCTACCAGCGCCATCGGCCAGAACAGGCTCACTGCCCGCTGGACCGTGATGCCCAACAGGCTGACGCCCAGCACAAAGGAAGGATACAGCGGCAGGACGTTCTCCCAGATGTGACGAAACCAGTAGTTGAGGAAGGTACGGCGTTCGGCACTGATGCCCAACCGTTCGCCAACATCCCGGACCAGGGGGGCGGAGAACATCGCCCCGCCGACCATCGGCAACAGGCCGATAAAAGCCGGCCAGAGCACCAGGATCAACCGCCCGTCGGGCAACAGGTCGTCGAGGGCCTGGACCATGCGTTCCATCCCGGTTGTGATGCGCAAAAGCTCCCCCAACACCATGATGAGCACCACAATCAGGGCCAGTTTCAGGGTGAGGGGGTCCTGGAGAGCGCGCAGGCCATCGGTCAGCAGGGCCGTTAAAGGATGGCCGAAAAGCAACGCAATCAAGGGTGCGGCGGCCAGAAGCACGAAGCCCAGGTTGACTTTACGCCTGAGCAACACGATAATGAATGCCAAAACGCCACTCAGTTTGAGTAGAGGAAGCATAACACCTCCCACCCGGCGAGATATAATTGCTTAGCCAGGCTTAGGGATATATTGTAGCACAAGTTTGATGCAACGTTTTTTCTGAATGTGGGTTATAGTAGTGTGGACGTTATGATAATTTTATTTGACGGAGGATTTATATGAATACAGCGCACAAAGTTGTTGTCGTTACAGATAGCACCGCCAATCTGCCACCGGAGCTTCGGGAGGAATACGGGATTCCGGTCATTCCGCTTAAAATCCATTGGGGTGACCAGACTTTCATTGACGGAGTAACGATCCACGCGGATCACTTTTACAAGGTGCTCAAATCGCGCCCAGATTTGCCCACCACGTCGCAGCCTTCAGCCGGGGAGTTTATCGAATTTTTCCGGCGCGTGGCCCGCGAACATCAGGCGACAACGATCCTGGGGATTTTCATCTCTTCAGAGTTGAGCGGAACGCTTTATTCCGCGGCCCAGGCGCAGGCTGAGTTGCGCGATGAGCTTCACATCGAGCTGGTGGACTCGCGCTTTGTGTCCATGGGGACGGGTTTCCAGGTGCTGGCCGCGGCACGCGCTGCCCGCGAGGGCGCGAACCTGGATGAAATTCTGCAGCGCGTGTTGATGGTGCGAGCCAAGACAGAGCTGCTGTTTGTGGTAGATACGCTCGACTATCTGCACAAGGGCGGGCGTATCGGCGGCGCTGCGCGCCTGTTGGGCACGGCGCTCAATCTCAAGCCTCTGCTGGCAATCAAAAACGGCCGGGTCGAGGCCGTGGAGAAGATCCGCAGCCGCAAAAAATCCCTGGAACGCCTGGTCGAGCTGGCTGAACAACAACTGGCCGGACGCTATCCGGCGGAATTGTGTGTGGTGACCACCGAAATGGATGCCGAAACGGCTGAATTGACTGCGGCAGTGACTAACCGCCTGCGTCCGCGCCGGCTCTATTCCACTGTGCTTACCCCTGTCGTTGGGACGCACGGGGGACCGGGGACCCTGGGCATTACATTCTACACAGATATGGAAGCATGAGCTTACGACGGGTTGTCTTGTTACTGGTAGCCGGACTGGGCCTGCTGGGACTCAGCAGCCTGGCCGTTCTGGCTCAAGGGGGAGAGGGCGGCACCGTCGTGTGGTTGCCCCTGGTGTTGCGCGCCTGGCCAACGCCCACTGCAACACCCACCCCCACCCCAACGCCAACCCCAACACCCAATCCTGTCTACAATGGCGAGGCGACCTACTATGATGCCACCGGCGGCGGCGCCTGTTCCTTTCCCCCTTCCCCCGATGATCTGATGGTAGCCGCGATGAACGCAGCCCAGTACAGTAACGCGGCCTGGTGCGGCGCTTACGTGCGCGTCACCGGCTGGAAAGGCAGCGTCATCGTCCGCATTGTGGACCTGTGCCCCGGATGTGCTTACGGCGATCTTGATTTGAGCCGTGAAGCCTTCGGGATGATCGCCAACCTCTCCCAGGGGCGCGTTCCGATCACCTGGCAATTAGTCAGCCCGCAACTGGAA
The DNA here is from genome assembly GCA_034434315.1 of Anaerolineae bacterium. Lineage (GTDB taxonomy): Bacteria > Chloroflexota > Anaerolineae > B4-G1 > SLSP01 > DAOTZR01. The sequence continues at coordinate 7,740 of DAOTZR010000054.1, read as the reverse complement.
GGCCCTATCCGCTATCATTTCAAGAGCGGCAGCAGTCAATGGTGGACGGCCATCCAGGTGCGCAATCACCGCAACCCGATTGCCCGTTTCGAGTATTACAGCAACGGCGCCTGGATCGAAATCTCCCGCACCAGCTACAATTACTTCGTCAAAAGCGGCATGGGACCCGGACCCTACACGTTCCGCGTGACCGATATCTACGGTCATCAGCTTGTGGACCAGGGCATTCCCCTCCTGCCTGATCAGGAAGTCAGCGGCGGAGGACAGTTCCCGCCGGGGCCATAACAGCAGGCATTGCCGTCAGGGGACGATCATGTAGGGGCGACCTATGGGTCGTCCCTATATGGCCGTCCCTACAGGAATTGGGTTTGCTATTTTCATGGTATAATATGAGAGATATTCATTATGATAAATTCAGGATCTGGGGAAACAAGTTGCAGGGAGGAGGTGGGTATGACGAAATTGCGCGACATCGGGATTCAGAGCACGTACACCGGGCTTTGGATGATGTTAGGGCAACCCGTAGCATGGCAACCGGCAGCCGATGTGTACGAGACGGATGAGGCTCTGATTGTACAGGTCGAGATTGCCGGGATGCGCGTAGAAGATTTTGATATTACTCTAACCGGTAGTCTCCTGCATATCTCTGGGGTGCGCAAAGAACGCGCACCGTACCGCCTGCAACGTTATTATCGCATGGAAATACCCTCAGGGCCGTTCTCGATTGAAATCAATCTTCCCTGGATACCTCACAATCTGGAAGCCATTGCTGCGACCTATCGAGAAGGTTTCCTGACGATCACCATTCCACGGCCACAGCCGCGTTCGCTGCGCATCCAACACGAAGGTCAAGAGGAGTCTTGATGGATTCTGAAACTTCCCCGTTTATCACCTACCCAATTGCTTTTACCGGGACAGAGGACTCTGGAACCGATGATATGCCCAAAAGCGGGCGTGGGGGAAATGTCCTCCCCGATATTCCCTCAGAACTGCCCGTCCTGCCATTGCGCAACGTCACCGCCTATCCTAGCGCCGTCATCCCCATTCGGGTAGGACGACCGCGTTCGGTGCAACTGGTAGAAGATGTGGTGGCCGGCAACCGCCTGATGGTGGTGGTCACCAGCCGCGATCCCAACCTGGAAGAGCCGGGCGTGGATGATGTGTACCGCGTGGGGACCGTGGTCATGGTCCACCGCTTCATGAAAGCCCCCGATAACACTGTGGCACTCATCATCCAGGGTCTGGCACGGGTCCGGGTGGAGCGTTTTACCCACACCGAGCCGTATCTCAAGGGAGAGATTGTGCTCCTGCCAGAGGAACAGGAAGAGGGGCTGGAAATCGAAGCGCTCCGGCGCACGGTGCTGGATACCTTCCGCCGTTTGGTCGAGCTGCTGCCGGCGATCCCCCAGGAGCTGGTTTCTATGATTGTGGAATCCGAAACTCCGCTCCAGCTCGCCTATCGCCTGGCGACGCACCTGCGCTTCGCCGATAACGAGGCCGCGCAGCGCATTTTGGAGGCAGATCGCGTGAGCGATAAGTTGCGCCAGCTCCTTGGCGTCCTCAATCACGAAATTGAAGTGACGACTATCGGGCAACGCATCCAGAGCGAGGCCTACTCCGAAATCGAAAAGACCCAGCGCGAGTACTTCTTGCGCCAACAGTTGGAGGCGATCCGCAAGGAGCTGGGTGAGACCGATGAGCAGCAGATGGAGGTGGAGGAATTCCGGCGCAAGATCGAGGCCGCGGGGATGCCCGAAGAGGCGCGCCGCGAAGCCCTGCGCGAGCTGGATCGCCTGAGCAAAATCCCCATGGCCGCGGCGGAGTACGGCGTCATTCGCACCTACCTGGACTGGCTGGTTGAGCTGCCCTGGCAGAAGGAAACGCCAGACAATCTGGACCTGGACCACGCCCGTAAGGTGCTGGATGAGGATCACTACGACCTGGAGAAAATTAAGGAGCGCATCCTGGAGTATCTGGCGGTGCGCCAGTTGAAGCAGCAGCGCCGGGAAGAATTCGCCGCCCTGCCAGAAGACAAGCTGCGCCACCTGCGCGAGGGCGCAATCCTGTGCTTTGTCGGCCCTCCGGGGACGGGCAAGACCTCACTGGGGCAGTCCATTGCCCGCGCTCTGGGGCGCGAATTTGTGCGTCTATCGCTGGGCGGTATGCGGGATGAGGCCGAAATCCGCGGACACCGGCGCACTTACGTTGGCGCGCTGCCCGGACGCATCATCCAGGCCATGCGGCGCGTTGGTGTACGCAACCCGGTCTTCATGCTGGACGAGGTGGACAAGCTGGGCATGGATTTTCGCGGCGATCCGGCTTCGGCTCTGCTGGAAGTGCTGGACCCGGAGCAGAACACGCAGTTCCGCGATCACTATCTCGATGTGCCTTTCGATCTGTCCAAGGTGCTCTTCATCACCACGGCGAACTGGCTCGATCCCATCCCGGCCCCCCTGCTCGACCGCATGGAAGTCATCAACCTGGCTGGCTATACCGATATCGAAAAGTTGCACATCGCCCGACGGTACCTGGTGCCCCGTCAAATTCGCGACAACGCCCTGCACCCCGACGAAATCCATTTCACCGACGGGGCGCTACGGCGCATCGTCAACGAATATACGCGCGAGGCCGGCGTGCGCAACCTGGAACGGGCGATTGGCGATGTGTGTCGCAAAGTGGCCACCGAAATTGCCGCTGGCAAGCGCAAGACGCACGCACGCATCACGGCGGCGCGCATCCCCCACTACCTGGGCACGCCGCGCTACAGTGACGAAACGCAGCTCCGCACAACCCAGCCGGGCGTGGCGATTGGCCTGGCCTGGACCCCGGTGGGCGGTCAGGTGATGTTCATCGAGGCGACGCGCATGCCCGGCAGTAAGGGGTTGATCATCACCGGCAAGCTGGGCGATGTGATGCGCGAATCGGCCCAGGCGGCGCTGAGCTACGTGCGGGCCAATGCCAGCCGCTTTAGTATCGCCGAGGATTTCTTCAACACCTCCGATTTGCACATCCACGTGCCCGCTGGCGCCGTGCCCAAAGACGGCCCTTCGGCGGGGATTACCATGGCTACAGCGCTGGTGTCCCTGCTCACCGGTCGGCGCATGCGTTCGGATGTGGGCATGACCGGCGAGATCACCCTGCGCGGCCAGGTGTTGCCTATCGGCGGCGTCAAGGAAAAGGTGCTCGCCGCGCATCGTTTTGGCCTGAAGACCGTCATCCTCCCCAAAGAAAACGCTAAGGATCTGGAGGATGTCCCGGCGGATGTTCGCCACTCCATGCAGTTTGTGCTGGTTGAGCAGGTGGCTGATGCCATTGAACAAGCCCTTGAACCCGCCCAGACTCGCGCCACAGAGAGCGAGCAGGTTATAGCTGAATCCCAGACCAACCTGCCGGCTTGAAATTCAACCAGGCAGGGAACTCAGGAGATATCATGGCAAAAATTATGATAGTGGACGATGACAGTGTAATGCGTGGGCTTTTGTCCACTCTCCTCAACATGGAGGGCCATCAAGTTATCGCGGTCTGGCAAAAGGACCATATTGTAAACACAGCCCGGGAGCAACAGCCTGATCTGATTATGGTGGATCTGCATCTGGGGGGCGAGGATGTGCTTCCCGTGATCGCTGAAATCAAGCAGGATCCCGTTCTGCGCTCGATCCCGCTTCTGGCCGTTTCCGGGATGGATCGCGAAGCGGAATGCCTGCGCGTTGGCGCAGAGGCCTTCATCTTGAAGCCCTTCCGTCCTGCGGAATTGCTGGATCGCATGAATAGCTTGTTGAATTCATCATCTTCGAACGAGGCTTCTGTTTGAAATCCCGCACAAAACTATGCTGGTGCGTCTCTGTTCAAAAGCTACGCCTTTGCCGTGAGCGAGGCGTAGCTTTTACTTCCCATGGGGGGTTTGAAGGCCTGTTCCAGTACCCGGAAGAAGCTACCCCCTGGCTAACCTGCCCCTTGTGGAGGGCTGAACCTATCACGGTACGGTGAACCGTACAAGGAGTAAATTTTTATGGTTCGCAAACGTCGTCAACGCACGCGCACGACACAAAATCAATGGTACACCATGGATTTGCACATCCATACCCCGGCTTCCAATGACTATCAGCAGCCTGGGGTAACGCTGCTGGATGTGCTTAAAGAAGCCGAACGGCAAAACATGCACATTATTGCTATTACCGACCACAATACCGTGGCCGGTTATCGGCGCATGAAAGAAGAAATCGAAGACCTGGAGTTGCTGGAGCGGCTTAAACGTTTGACCCCGGAAGAAGAACTGCGGCTGGCGGAGTATCGCCGGCTATTGAGCAAGATTCTCGTCCTGCCCGGCTTTGAATTTACCGCTACGCTGGGATTTCACATCCTGGGGATTTTCGCTCCCGAAACGCCGGTGCGTGAGCTGGAATTCCTGCTAAGGGCCTTGCGGATTCCCTCAGAGCTGCTGGACGCCGGCGCAACAGAAGTTGGGGCTACCGTGGACGTGTTGACCGCTTATCGCCTGATTAACGAGGCCGGCGGTCTGGTGATTGCCGCTCACGCCAATTCCAGTCACGGCGTAGCGCTCCAGGGCCTGAACTTTGGCGGGCAAACACGCATTGCCTACACCCAGGACCCCAACCTGCACGCGCTGGAAGTAACCGATCTGGACAAGCGTGGACCTAAAACCACGGCGCGCTTTTTCGATGGCTCTAAACCCGACTATCCCCGCGCCATGCGCTGCATTCAAGGGTCAGATTGCCACCGCCTGACCCGCGATCCGCACAATCCGCGCAATCCCGGCCTGGGTGACCGGGCCACCGAGATATTACTACGCGAAAAAAGCTTTGCGGCGCTGCGCGAGGTCTTCCTGCTCGACGACATGACCCTCACCCGGCCCTACCGTCCCGAATCCGCCCATCCCTTCGATCACATTCAGGCTGCGCGCGAACAGGGACCGAGCATCGTCCAGGATTTTCATGAGCAGTACAGCAAACGCGGGGGCCATCTGGATGCCATTATCCATGATGTATGCGCCTTTGCCAATACCAACGGCGGAACGCTGTACATCGGTCTGGCACGAGATCCCCGTAAAGCACCGCAGGGCATCAGCGCTCCTACGCGCGTCATCCAGACCCTGAAAAGCGAAATCGCCGCTGCGATCACGCCAGAACTGGAGGTGAGCCTGGACGTTCAGGAGACGCAAGGGGCCAAAGTCATCCGCCTGATCGTTCCGCGAGGACCGGAACCCCCTTACGCCGTGAACGACAACCAAATCTACATCCGCAGCGAAAACGAAACGACCCTGGCTGTGCGTGATGAAATCGTCGAACTGGTAAAGCGGGGCCTGGAAACGGGGCCTGCCGAAAGCCCTGCGCCCTCCGTGCCTGAAGATGCAGGCGTCCCCTTGAGCATTGCGCCCCAGGTAGACACGCTGGAGCCGCCCCGCACCGGTGTGGAAATCATCGAGGTGAGCGAACGGGGCAACATCTGCTATTACACGATGCACGATCTGCGCAATGGCAGCCTGGTGAAAAACGTGACCCTGCGCTCAGCCCGGCGCTTGTGGCGTTATGCCATCCAGGAGATGACGGAAAACCCCGTCAAACCCGATCAGGTGCGCTGGATGGGCGATATCGGCCTGTGGAAGCGCCGGGAATACGGGGACATGGTCCGCTATGACCTGGTCCAGCGTACTGCTCAAGGATTACGGGTCTACTATGGCGTGACTGAACAGGGGCTGCATGGCCCCTGGATGGCCCTCGTCAGCGGCGCAGGCGATGCCGTGTCCGTCTGATGTCGGGATAGAAAAAAACCATCCTTATGAGTTTTCGAGGAGCATACCATGGCGGAATATTTCGAAATTGAAGGTGGCGTGCCGCTGTGCGGCGAGATTACGCCTAGCGGCAACAAAAATGCCGCATTGCCGGCGCTGGCTGCGACCCTGCTCACCGATGAGCCGGTCATTTTGCGCAATTTGCCGGCCATCCGCGATGTGCAAACCATGGCCGAACTGCTGCAAAAGCTCGGCGCGCACGTAGAATACCTGGATGCCCATACCTGGCGCATCCAGGCGCGCGAGCTGCATATGCCCGATCCTCAGGCCTTACGCGACCTGTTCCGCTCCATCCGCGGGTCCATCCTGCTGGCCGGACCCTTGCTGGCGCGTCTGGGGCAGGTGTCCGTGCCTTCACCGGGCGGCGATGTCATTGGCCGGCGGCGGGTGGATACGCATTTTCTGGCCTTTCAGGCGCTGGGCGCCACCCTGAAAACCGGCCAGGTTTTCGAGCTTTCGGCCCCTACCCTGCGCGGTGACGACATTCTCCTGGACGAAGCCAGCGTGACCGGCACGGAAAACGCCATCATGGCAGCGGTGCTGGCGCGCGGGACGACTATCCTGCGCAATGCGGCGTGCGAACCGCATGTGCAGGACCTGTGTCACCTGCTCAATGCTATGGGCGCGCGCATCAGCGGCATCGGGTCGAACACGCTCACCATTGAGGGGGTAGAGCGATTGCAAGGCGCCGAGTTCACCATTTCTTCCGATCATATCGAAATCGGCAGTTACATTGCCCTGGCCGCCGCCACGCACGGGGAGCTGTGGATCCGCAACGCCGTGCCCCAGCACCTGCGCATGATTCGCATGGGCTTCGAGCGCCTCGGTGTCACCTTCGAGGTGCACGGCGAGGACGTGTTCGTGCCCGCGCAGCAAGAGCTGCGCATCATGTCCGACCTGGGCGGTGCCATCCCCACCCTGGCTGATGCCCCCTGGCCGGCCTTCCCGGCGGACTTGCTCAGCATCGCCCTGGTCCTGGCCACGCAAAGCGAAGGCGTGATCATCATTCACGAAAAGATGTTCGAAAGCCGCCTGTTCTTTGTGGATAAGCTGATTCCCATGGGCGCGCGCATCGTGCTGTGCGATCCGCACCGCGCTATTGTCTACGGTCCCTCCCGGCTTCAAGGCGATGAGATGGAAAGTCCCGACATTCGCGCGGGGATGGCGCTGCTCATCGCCGCCCTGGCGGCGGAAGGCACCAGCATCATCCGCAACATCCGCCAGATTGACCGCGGCTACGAGCGCATCGAGGCCAAGCTGGCCCCGCTGGGCGCGCGCATCACCCGCAAGTCCATGTGAGGTGTCCTATGCGCATCGTTCTGGCCACGCACAATGCGGGCAAACGTCGGGAATGGGAGGCTTTGTTGAACGGGCTTCCCATCGAGCTGCTGCTCCCCGAAGAGCTGGGGGTAGCCGGTGAGATCGAGGAGACCGGCAGCACCTATCTCGAAAATGCCCGCCTGAAAGCGCGGGCCCTGGTCGAACGCACCGGCCTGCCGGCCCTGGCCGATGATTCAGGGCTGGAAGTGGACGCGCTCGACGGCGCGCCGGGGATCCATTCGGCGCGGTATGTTCCAGGCAGCGACCCGGTACGCTACCGCGCCCTGCTCGCGGTCCTTAAGGACGTGCCCCCCGCAAAGCGCAGCGCGCGCTTCCGCTGCATCGCTGTGCTGGCCCTTCCCGATGGCCGCGAATGGTGGGTTGAAGGCATCGTCGAAGGGGTGATTGCCGAACAGGACCAGGAAGGCGGGGGCTTCGGCTACGATCCGGTGTTCTACATCCCCGAACTGGGGCGGGTGTTTTCCCAGCTTGACCCTGACGAGAAAAACCGCATCAGTCACCGCGGACGGGCGGTGCAGGCGTTGCGCCCCATCCTGGAGGAACTGCTTCGGGCAAAAGCCTGAAGCTCGTCTCGGCCTGGTCAAACGGCG
>DAOTZR010000053.1:0-21839 GCA_034434315.1 Anaerolineae bacterium | reverse complement strand
GCAGTGGCTTCAGATTACTGAGGCTGCCTATGCCTTGTTCCAAGCTATCGTCTTTGCATCTACCTGACTATGTCCGAACTCACGTCCGAACCCCAGTGAAAACGTCTTGCACATCCTCAATATGGATATGCCGGACACCAGCACCCCCATCACCTATACCTGGCATCCCCCGGCCGGCGCGAGCAATTTCGCCTTTCCTAGTCGGCAACCGGAGCCGGGCGGGCCGCCGTTCATCTTCCGCAATGTCCCGGCCGCCGACCCGGCCGTGCCGGTGAGCTTTGCTATGCCTACGGCTGGCGTCTATGGCGGCAATCAGCTGCCGGAGCTGCTGGTCGCGCAGCAGGGCGCTAAACCGCCCCTTACCGCCTATTTCCTCAACACGGTGGGGCAGACGCAGGCGATGCCGGAAGTCAAAAGTGCGGCGGCGTCTACCACTGCGCTTGAGTCCACCATTATGGTATGGGACATTCAACGCTGGTACACGCGCGACGGCATCACAGTAACTACGGCGACGTGCCAGCAGGCGGTGGATTTGCTGCAAAGCGATGCGGCGTTCCTGGCGCTGCAAGTACCGGAGCCTCCGCATGTAGCCGGCGAATCGGCGCTGTTGCCCATCTACACGCCGCCAGTGATTGGGCTGGAGGATTGGGACGGCGAACTGGATATCAGCGGGAACGCGGGCTTTCGCCCGGAGCGCTTTGCTTTTGCTGCCAATGCTCTGCCGGCTAAAACGGGTCACATCTGGATGGCTTTGGGCGCACAACAAAACCTTGCCGTTACCTGCCCGGCCGGTAAGCAAGCTCACACGTGGGAAGTCCATGTTGACTTGCAACTGGATTTGAGCTACGCGCCGAATAACTGCGAGGGGTGTATCCTGGACCTGTATCTCTGCTACGAGGGACAAACGCTGCCGGGCAACGCGGCGCAGCGGTACGTGATGGGGCAGGTGTTTAACACCGCCTTGAAGCAACTCACTGGGTCTACCGCCGGGGCCAGTGTCCAGAACTATCGCGGTTGGGGCATTACCTGTGCCGGGCCGTTGTCGCTCCAGCTCCTCGACGACCCGGACTGGACCAACTGGGTTTTGGTTGGTGGCGGCGCACACTGGATTACCCCCACGGAGACGATTACGCTGCCGCATGCGCTGGAGGGCGGCAACTTCATACCGGCTGAGCTGTTCGATCTCGCTTATAGTGCCCCCATCGGCACAGGCTGGCACTGGTCGGATGGAACGAAGACCATCACCCCGCCGGTGAGTTTTTCCGGTGGCTATCCGCCGACAAACGTGTACCTTGTGGGCACGATACCCGCCAATACGCCCACCGGCCTGTACACGATGCACATCACTGCGACGCGGCAGGCCGAACGCAACGATTACCGCGTTTCCACCGACTTGATCTGGGTCGGTGAATGGTCACCGCCGCCACCAGGTAGCACCATGCTCAACCGTCGTATTTATTTGCCGTTGACCCTGCGAAACAAGGTCGGGCCATAGTGGCGAGTGTGATCTATGCTTTCGCGGCGCTGGTAGGTAGTGTGGCATTTCTCTACCGCATGCGCCGGAGCGGTGCGATGCCGTTGGCGGCACGCAGTCTGGTCTGGCTTATCCTGGGTGGATTCCTGGGGGCCAATCTGGGGGGCGCGGTAATGGCTATTTCCCGCCTGGCCGGCGTCGCGCTCCCCTTTGCGCTCAAGGAGTACAGTATCCTCGGCGCGGTGCTCGGTGGTACCCTTGCAGCGATACTTGTGTGCCGCCGTTACGCCATTCCGTTTTGGCGGGCCGCCGACCGGGGGATTCCGGCTTTGCCGCTGGCACTGAGCATTGGACGGCTCGGCTGCTTCACGCGCGGCTGCTGCTACGGTGCGCCAACTACTTCGTGGCTGGGACTCTATCTCCCCGATCGTGCCGGGGAATGGTTGCCACGCTATCCTACGCAACTGATCAGCGCTGCAGCGAATTTTTTCATCTTTCTGGTACTGTTGGCGGTTGAACATTACATGCATCCACGCGAGGGTGACGTCACGCGACTTTTCCTCGCGTTGTTCCTGCTCGAACGCTTCGGCGTGGAATTCCTGCGCGGCGACGCGCTTCCGCCGGTGCTGGGACCGCTCAATACCACCCACCTCGCGTGCCTCGCGGGGTTGGCGGTGGTCGCGGTATATCAATTCAACGCAGAGACGCAAAGACGCAAAGACGCAGAGTGAAAATGGATAAAAAATCTTTGCGTTCTCTGCGTCTTTGCGTGAGCTCTTGAACGATGTTTAAGCCAACTCGCCTGGTACAACTTGCCTTCACGCTGCGCCCGCGTCGGGAGTTTCTCATCGCGCGCGGCCAACATCTGACGCGCGGCGCGGTGTGGGCCGCCATCCGCGCACTGGCAGCGGGCCTGCAGGCCCTCGGCGTCACCAAAGGTGACCGTGTAGCGACGTTGCTCCCTGCACGCCCAGAAGCCGTCTATACATTGTTTTTGCCGGGATTGATCGGTAATGTGAATGTGCCGCTCAATCCCCTGTTGCGTGAGCCGGAGTTGCGCGCCATTCTGGCGGATTGTGAGGCGACCGTCATTATCACAACGGCGCGGTGGTACGGGCAGGATTTCCCCGCGCTGCTGGCGCGCTTGCAGCCGGAATTGCCCGCGTTGCGGCACATCATTGTCTGCGATGCGGACCCGGCCACGCTGCCCGCCGGGCAACTGCCCTTTGCGACAGTTCTGGCATCGCGCGCGCCGCTGCACCCGGTCGCATTGGCGCCGGATGACCTGACCCTTATCTCCTACACCTCCGGCACGACAGGCCAGACCAGGGGGGTGATGCACACGCGCGGGCGAACATTGGGCCTGTTGCCGCGTGCGCTCGGCGTGCTGGCGCGACAACCGCTGCGCTGCTTCCTCACGCCCTTCCCGCCGTTCCACTTTGCGGGCATGTTCAGTCTGGTGAGTACGCTCCTGGCGGGTGGAAAAGTCGCACTGGTTGAGCGCTTTGACCCTCGCGCCCTGCTGGAAACCATCCAGCGCGAGCGCGTGACTCACATTGCCGCTGCGCCCACGCTCTACCGCTGGCTGCTGCAAACGCCTGAGCTGGCGCGTTACGATCTCCGCTCGCTGCGGCGGCTCACGTTTTCCACCGAGCCCTGCCCGCCTGACCTGGCGGAGGCCCTGCACGCGCGTCTGGGGTGCAGCCTCCAGAATGTCTATGGGACAACGGAGAGTATGATCATCTCCTGGACAGGGCCCGCCGATTCGTGGGAGCTTGCCGCAACGACGGTAGGACGCCCCGCGCCGGGTGTCCGTATCCGCATTGTGGATGACGCGCGTCGTGACCTGCCGGGCGGAACAGTGGGCGAAGTCGCTGTGCAAACTTCGCAGATGATGAGCGGCTACTATCGTGACCCGGAACTTACGGCGCAGGTATTGGATGCCGAAGGCTGGTTCTACACGGGCGACCTTGGCATGCTGGGCCCCGACGGCTATCTACGCCTGGTGGACCGCAAGAAAGATTTGATTATCCGGGGGGGACAGAACGTCTATCCCGCGGAGGTGGAAGCCTGCCTCAGGCGGCTCCCCGGTGTGCGGCAGGCGGCGGTGATTGGCGTCCCCAGCACGACAGCGGGTGAAACAGTCCGGGCGTACATTGAGCTGCAACCGGGGGCGCAGCTCAGCTTTGCGGCCGTGTTGGCGCATTGTCGGGAGCATCTGGCGCCCTTCAAGGTGCCGCAGGAAGTGCGTTTTGTGGAGCGGCTCCCCGTCACGGCGACGGGCAAAGTGGAGAAGTACCGGGTGCGGGCGTGGGCGCGTAATGAACTGTGAGAGGTGAAGCGTGAAGAGAGAACCTTTATCCTGGCAGGACTTTCAAGCTCTGGTGGCGGATGTGCTTCAGATGGATCCGGCGCAGGTGGTGCCAGGGGCCTATTTTATCACCGACCTTGGCGTTGATTCGCTGCGGCTGGTGGATGTGTTGCTCAAGCTGGAGGAGTTGGGGCTGGAAATCTCACCGGAGCTGGCGTGGCAAATCCAGACGGTCGAGGATGCATATCGGTATTACACAGAAAGTTGCCAATGAATGATACGGCGTATTCCGTTTTTACGCAGTACGCATGATGTTTGAGCCGGCATGGTCTTACCATGATCCCCCTTCTCCTCTGGCGTTGTCCTCTCTGCGCGGTTGATGATGCGCTGCTGCATGTGACGCGCCCCCTGCAAGCTGACCGGGTGCTATGCCGGGCGTGTGGGACGGTTTGGCACGTCCGTCGCGTTCCCGGCGATGACTTCTATCTGCGGGTGATCGTGGCCGGGCGCGCCGGTGGCCATGTGGGGGATGAGCGCCCGCTTGCCGCATGGTACGATGCGCTCAAGGCGACGCTCTGTCTGCGTCCGTGCACTGACCCGGCGCTTCCCCTGCTCCCCGGTGAGACGCTCTATCTGGCTTCCGGCACGGTGGACCTGGAAGCTGAGAGCACCGACCCGCTCTTTTTCCCCCATCACAGTGCACCGCCGCGTGCCGATAAACAAGCGGTGACGGGTGCAGGCGTGGGGTGCGGACGCCTGTTCCTCACCGATCAGCGGCTTGCCTGGCGCGGCGCGGATGGTCGGGCGGCCGACTTCCCCCTGTGTCGTTTAAACTCGGCTTACGCGGTGATGGATATCGGCGTGGCGTTGCTGGTGGAGTTACGGCTCTATATGGCGTATTTTCGGGAGGAAAGCCTGCTCAAATGGGTAACGCACATCGGGCTGGTCGCGCCGCAGGTGGCGGAAGCGACGGGGCATCGGATCGTCACCTCGCACTGGTAACGCCGATGGTTTATCGGGATGCTTGGATGAGACCAATGAGCGGTAAGCGGAGACCGAAGCGCACACAAAACCGGGCGTCGGTCGCCCGTCCCCGATCAATGGCCAATAGCTTCATCCGGGCGGCATGATGTTGCTATGACACTGACACAACGGGCCAAATGGGTGAGGCTGGGACGACGGCTCGGCGGAGAACGGTGGCTGTTTCTGCTGGCGCGGCTGCTTTACCGCCTGCGCATTGAGGGTGAGCAGCACATTCCGAAGACAGGCGCGTGCCTGTTCCCGTTCAACCATGTATCCCAGCCCGCCGATTTACTCGTCAATGCCCTGATTCGTCGTCATCGGCCCGATGTGTACCTGTTTGGCTGGCAGGGGTGGCAGGGCGAGAATCCCCTGGTGCGCTTCCTGGCAACCGCAGGCGAGCCTGACCCGGAAGGCCGTGTCTTGCGTGCCATTAAGGCGCAGGGCCTTTCGGCGGGGGAATTGCTGCGAGCACGGACCTTGTTGCTCCAGGGGAGGGCCATCGCGCTAGCCGCCGAGGGCGAAATCACCTGGGACGGACGACTGCAACATCTCCTCGCGCCGGGGGCGGTATGGCTGGCGCTTCGCACTGCTGCGCCGCTGGTTCCTGTCGTTTCCGTCGGTGGCTATGACCTGCAGCCCCGCTGGCAGATGGAGCGCATTCGCTGGAACGGACGGCTCACCCTTCGCATTGGCCCGCCCTTGCGCCTGTGCCAGACACCCGTATCCCAACTGGATGATGCCGCTCTGGCGGAGGCCAATCAAAGGCTGTGGGAGGCTATGGCAGCGCTATTACGGTAGGACGTTACAGGCACAGCTTTGGCGGTTTCCTGAATCCAGGCCAGCACGAGCGAGTACCCCAAATACACAAAACCCATTATAATTTTAAAAAGCCGAAGGGTCTACAATAAAAATTCAGGGAGTAGCCGTGCTGTGAAAACAACGAGAGGATTAACCCGCCTTCTACTGGCTTTGGCCCGCCTGCGCGTTCAAACACGTTTCACCGTAGCCCCGGAGGATGATAGCCGCCATCGCTTACGGCCAGACCAGCATGAAGCCCTGTATTTTCTGTTTGCCTCGGAAGATGGCCTAGTCAGTGGTGGCGTGCGCTCCCTCTTCAGCGTGCGAGACCGGCTGGACATTATCGGCTTGAAATTGGGGGAGTCGGGCTGGCTTTTACAGCGCCGCGTCCCCTTGTCCGCCGGGCAGGCGGATTTCGAGCTTCACTGCGATCAGCCCTGGCAGGCCTGGAGCGCCAGACTGGATGCTCCTTTGCACAATGCAAGGACCGGTGTTTTGGAGTCAGTACGCATGGAGCTGGACTTCAAGGCCACAACGCCGCCAGCCCTTTTTCGCCTGGGCGCTTATACCCAGGTTCAGCAAGATGGTCTGGTGGATATGCACCTCACGACGCCGGCAGGCTCGTGGCAGGGACGTCTGGTGAGCTATCGCGATCACAGTTGGGGCCAGCGCGGGGCTGGGCGTTTGCCCGGCTGGATGATCGTGGATATTCCTCAACACCTGTACGCTTTTATCCTGGGCACCATCGAAACTCCCCTCCTGGCCGTGGGCCGTCTGGTTCTGCCAGACGGCCAGTTACGGCCTGTGCAACGTCCGCGCATTGAGCGCCTTGGCGCGGGCTGGCGGATAGCGGATGAAGCTGCCGGTTTCCCGGCCTGGACTTTTGAACGGCTTGGCCCTGCCGCAGTCTCCTACCTTGGCCCTCCAGGCGAAGAATTTGTGGGTAACGCTTTTGACAGAGCCTTGTATCAGGATACAATTGGACCGGCGCGTTTCGTGTCTTCTTCCGGAACTGTCGTCGTTGGTTTCTGGGATGAGGCTCTTCGTTTATCGCCGTCTTAAATTGAGTTTTTAAGGAGGGGACCCTTTTATGGAAGAATGGCTTTTAAGTGGACATAATACGCTGGAATCTTTCACCCTGGCTCGTCCCCTGACAGCTACGGCTGGCGTCAACACCCTGAACCGTTCGGTGAGCTGGTTTATGCACGCCCTGTATGATGGAATTTTCACGGTGGATGATAGTCTCCCCCCTTCAGTCGCTGTTCAGGGCTGGATCTACCTTAACATCAATTATTCGCTTAAGACCGCCTTCACATCTTTTGATCCAGAGTCCCTGGGGGTTCCTCAAAGTTTCCTTGAGCAACACCCTGAGCTTTTAGCGCTGCGTCCCCGTCCGGCCACAGGCAGGCAAACCCTGCGTGTTCTGGCGCGCATGCGCGGGCTTTACCAGCAAGCGCGCACATTTTACACCCAAGAACTGGGACTATATGAGCAAACGTTGAGGCAGATCTTACAACGGCTGAATACCGAAACCACCCTGGCTCCAGTATGGGATTTGCTGGTTCCTGAGCAAAGCGAAAAGCCCGTCCGGGTTGGCCAGGCCCACGAAACGGTCTCTATCATTCTGGTGATTCTGGCGGGTCTGATTAAAGAAAAAGCCCCCGAATTAAACGAGCTGCTTGCAGGCAGTCAAACAGCAACATCCCAGTTAGGTATGCGTTTATGGGAATTGCGTAACCTGGCTTTGCAGAGCGGTCCGGAAGTCGTAGAAGCTCTAAAGCGTGGCGAAACGGCCAGCGCCTTCTATCGTCACAAGCCGCAAGCCGCAGCTTTGGTGGCAGGTGTGGAGCGCTTCCTGCAGGACTATGGCCATCGTGGTTTCCGGTACGAACTGGATTTTGCTTCGGATCGCCTGATGGATCATCCAGAGATGGTCTGGTTGGCGATTGGCGCCCAACTGGATAGTCCTGTTTCGCCTGAGGAACGCATGCAGGCCGCCCGCACCCGTGCGCTCCAATCCCTGGAGGCCATGCCCTGGTTGCAGAAGCGCTTCTGGAAAGCCCTGCTGGCCTGGGGGCAGCAGCTCATCGCTTACCGCGAAAATTCCAAGAGCTTCATGTCTTTACAGCAAGCGGTTTATCGTAAAGCCCTGGAAATATGTGCTCAACACTACTATCCTGACTATCCTCAAGACATTATGCTTTTCTATACGATGGACGAATTGGGCGATTTTATCCAGAGCCGCGGAGAGAAACGGGTCCCGCCCATAGTCCTCGACCGGCGTCTGGAGGAATATAAGCTCTACAGTATCCAGAAAGCTCCGCCGGAATTGATCTGGTACAATCCGACCACGCGCTTGTGGCGGCCTGCCCTGGAGGAAGAAAAGCAGAAACTGGAAAGCGAAAGCATTCGGCAGTTTCAGGGCATCCCGGCCAGTGTGGGCAAAGGCCCGGTGGAAGGCGTGGCTTTGGTGACCAATGACCCGGTTATGGCCGGACGTCTGATGTTGACCATGACCGAGCCGGTGATTCTGGTAACACGCCTGACTGATCCGGCCTGGTCGAGTATCTTTGCGCGGTTAAGCGCTGTAGTGACCGAATTGGGCGGCGTGGTTTCCCATGCCGCGATTGTGGCCCGTGAAAACGGCCTTCCGGCCATTGTGGGGGTTCCCGATGTGACGCAGCATATTCGGAATGGGCAACGCCTGCGGGTGGATGGACGGACGGGTGTTGTGGAAGTTCTGGATTGAGCAGAAAGGATACAGGCCATGGAGAGCTATTTTTGTACGCCATACGATCAGCATACCAGCAGGGCGCTTCCTTCTGTCGAACTGGTTGGGGGCAAGGCCCTGGGGTTGTACTGGCTGGCCTGGCAGGGATTCCCGGTTCCGCCGACCTGGACATTGACCACGACCCTTTTTGACATGGCCCTGGAACGGGCCGGCACGGCTGAATTGGCTCAGCGCATCTGGAAGAGCCTTTTGCATGCTCAACATGATTGGGCTACCGCCCAGCGGGCATTGGACGCTCTGGAATCGGATCGGCAACGGATCATTGACAGTCTGAATAACCTGAACTGGTTTGACCGGGTGGCCATGGCCGTATCTTCTCTGCCCCGCGATACCCGGCAGTGGGCGGTACGCTCTTCCGCTACGGTGGAGGACAATGTCAAGCAGAGCTTCGCCGGGCAATTCAGCTCGTTTCTTTCGGTACCGAATGACCTGCATCAGCTCTGGCAGGCCATCCGTCGCGTCTGGATCTCCACGTTTGAACGCCAGGTCTTCCTCTACTGCATTCAGCATAAAACCATTATGCCGCGCATGGCGGTTGTCCTGCAACCGATGCAGCCCATTACTGCGGAGGACCGATCCGGCGTGGCTTTTAGCCACTCTCCCGTTCCAACTTTGCCGGGAGTTTTGATTCAGGTTGCGCCTGGCTCGGCTGAGACGGTTGTGGCCGGTTATGGCGGGGACCTGTATGCCGTACATGAAGGTCGGGTTACGCTGCAGGAATTGCCCTTGCCTCACATTCAGGTTTCTACAGAAACAGGTGGAACCGGGCGCCAGCTTTTTGTGCGCGAGCAGGCCTTGCTTTCCACGGAGCAGGCTTTGCTGATGGCGGAGCTCCTGCTGCAGATCAGCGAGCGCTGGGGCGGACCCATTGACGTGGAATTCATCTGGCGTGCCGGCGAAAAACAGCCAACTTTTGTGCAAATCAGGCCCGCAAAAGAAAGTGGGGTTGACTAGATGGCCGTGATCCGATTGGGATTGGAGGTTCAACAGGCTCTGGCCGAAAGGCAAGCGGTGGTTGCTTTGGAATCGGCCCTGATTACACACGGCTTTGCTTACCCGGCCAATGTCGCCATCACCCGGCGCATGGCCGAGGCCATCCGGGCCGAAGGCGCCATCCCGGCTGTGATTGGAATCTGGCGAGGGCAGCCCTGGGTGGGGCTGAGTGAGGAGCAGGTGGAGTATCTGGCACAGGACCGCAGTGCCGTCAAGGTCAGCGTGCGGGATTTGCCCTTGTGTGGCCTCCGGGCCATGAATGGCGGCACGACCGTCGCGGCCACGATGACGCTGGCGGCGCGGGCCGGGCTACATGTTTTTGCCACGGGCGGAATCGGGGGCGTGCATCGCGGACATCCCGAAGACATTTCAGCCGATCTTCCTGCCCTGGCTACTACGCCGATGATCGTGGTGTGCGCCGGCGCCAAAGCCATTCTGGATTTGCCGCGTACGCTGGAATTTTTAGAGACCTGGGGTGTGCCCGTGTTGGGTTGGAACACGGACGAGTTTCCCGCTTTCTACAGTCGCTCTTCGGGTCTGGCTGTGGACGTTCGGGTCGAAGGGGCGGCGGATGTGGCGGCAATGTATCGGGCGCAACGCGCGCTGCGCCTTTCAGCCGGGATGTTGGTGACCGCCCCTGTCCCCGTGGAAGATGAAATTCCTGCGGAGGTCGTCCTTCCCTTGATTGAACAGGCTGTGGCTGAGGCGGAGGCGCGGGGAATTCGGGGTAAGGCGCTTACCCCGTTCTTGTTGGCGCATCTGGTGGAGCTTAGCGCAGAACGTACCCGGCAGGCCAATGAGAGCCTCCTTCTCCACAATGCTTTGATTGCTGCACGCATTGCCCGGGCCGTTACGCAACCCGATTCGGATGCGGGGTGAGGAGCCGGGGTTTTGTCTTTTGTCTGGATTTGAGTACACTATTTGTGTTGGATGCATGGTTAGAACGGGCAACCTGGAAGCCTGGATTGGCTGGGAGCAGCGTGGAGAGCCTGGAGAAGCACCTGAACTGACTTGATGCGCGATCCTTGAGAACCCGGTGGGGTATGGGACTTGAGTTTGACTGGCTGAGGACATCTGGCGGGGGCTATACCCTGGAATGGGTCACCAATGAGGCGAGCCTGGTTCTGTTGCTCGTTTACCTGGCTCTGGCTGTGTTTCTGGTGCGCAGCCGGCGCGGGGATTTCAGGGCCTTCAAACCCTGGCAGTGGGGGCTGTTCATCCTGGCCCTGGCCTCGCTTTACCCGCTGGCCTACGGGGCTGTGCTTTCCCGGTATCAAGTGGTCCCCATTCTGGTTCCCAGCAGCGCTTTCCTGCCGCGCCCGCCGAGTTTGCCCCTGCTGGCCACAACGCTCCTGGTGGTGGTGGCGACCTGGTGGGGGCCCCTGGCCGGTTTCTGGGCTGGGCTGGTGTTGGGCCTGGTTCAGGCCAGTTTCGCCCCTATGGTGCTGGTTGATCTCTTCCCCTATGCGCTGGGGGGATGGATTTTGGGCTTTTGCATCCATCAGCCTTACAAGGGTCCGTTGTTTAAGGCGCTACGGCACCCGCTCCTGGCAGTTGTGGGATTTAGCAGTACAGCGCTTTTGACGGCAAGCCTGAACCGCCTGGTGGAAGCTATCCCGCCGGGCGGTTTGCTGGCAGCCGACTATGCCCTTTCTTTTCTGCAGAATCAGCTCCCATTGTGGGTGGTTTTCAGCCTGAGCCTGGGCTTGCTGTTGGAACTGGTGTTCCTGATCCGGGGCCTGCGTCCGCCTCAGCGTGCGGATCAGCCCTCCATTTACGACCGCTCGCTGCGTTATCGTTTTATGGTGACGGTGATCCCGCTGATTTTGCTGGGGATTGTGCTTTCGGTGCTGGCTGTAACGCAACGGGCTATTGATGTGGCGCAGCAGCAGGCCCTGGATGAGATGGACCGCCTGGCCGCAAATGCGGATGCCTCTCTGGTGGATACGTTTATCGCCGGGCGCAATCTGTTGCAGACCTTTGCCAGTGATGAGAATTTGCTTAATCCGGAACGGCGCCATGAGGTGTTGGCGTTAGGGTTTAACGTGGTGCCTTTTTTCCAGGAATTGCTGCTGACCGATGCCGAAGGGCGGGTGATTGACGCTGTGCGTGAGACCGCGGATCGGCAGCTCTCCAGCGAGGAAGCCGAGGCAGTTCAGCAGGCTCTGACTTTTGAGGTTGATGTTGTAACGCATCTTTCTCCTTTTATTGACGGATACCGGATCACCTTTGTCTGGCCGGTCATTGGCCCCCAGGGGGTTGCCGGGGCCTTGCTGGGGCGGGTGGATTTGAACAGTAATCCCAACTTCCAGAATTTGCTGGCATCCTTGCAGTATGCCCGGAATGTGGGATCGGGTTTTATCTGTGATGATCGCAACCTCATCATTGTTCATCCCAATAGCCAGCAAATTTTGCGGAGCTGGTCTCCCAATCCCCGACCTACGCGGATTTTGAGGAACGATCAGGATCTGGGGGTGCTGGTCTATGAGGACATGGCTGCGGATGGGTACCGCCAGCTTACGTATGTGCGTTATGTGTACGGGTTAAATCCCCCCCTGACGATTGTGTTGCAACTGCCCTTTGCCTCGGTTTTGGAGACGGCCTCGACCATTGCCAGACAATTATTGGTGATTCAACTGGTGATCGGTCTGGTTCTTTTGCTGGTTATCCCGGTGTTGATTTCGCGGATTACGCGCCCGCTTTCGGTGCTCTCCCAGGCGGCTTATCAAATTGCCCAGGGCAATCTGAATGTACCGATTGCTCTGGCCGGCGATGATGAAGTCGCGGACCTGGGCCGCACGTTTGAGCAGATGCGTGTGTGCTTGCGGGATCGTTTGCGCGACCTTTCGCTGTTGTTGCGCATTTCTCAGACGGTTTCCGCAACGCTGGAGCTGGAACAGGGGGTTATGCCCATCCTGGAGGGCGCCATCGAAGAAACCGGGGCGGTGCTGGCACGTTTTGTGCTGCCGGGCGAATCGGAAACGGGGACGCCAGCCCGGGTGTTCAGCGCGGGCCTGGGCGATTCGGCCTTTCAGGCCCTGGATCAGGTTTTCATGGGCATTTTAAGCCGTAATCGCGAGCCGCTCATTTTGCGCGATCTGCAGGAAGCGGCTGGCGCTTTACCGCGGGTGCCTTATCTGCGCAGTGCTGCAGCTTTTGCGGTGCGCGCACAAAACCGCACCTCGGCTGTGTTGTGGGTGGGTTCCAGCGAAACGGGCGGTTTTGACACGGCCCGCATCAGTTTCCTCAATACGCTGGCTAACCAGGCCGGTATTCTGGTGGAAAATGCCCGCCTGTTCCAGGCGGCTGAGGGGGGACGGCGGCGGTTGGCCGCCATTCTCGCCAGTACGACCGATGCTATTCTGGTGACCGATCAGAATCACCGGCTTTTGCTTATCAATCCCGCGGCGCAACGCCTGCTGGGGTTAGATGAGACCAGTTATGGCCGGGACCTGGATCAGTTATCCTTGCCCGCGCCGCTGAAGCAGGCCTTGCTCGATAGCGGGGCGGAGCAAGGTACCCAGACGGTTGAGGTGCCTTTTGCCGATAACCGGATCTTCTCCGCTGGTCTGGCGCCGATTTATACCGCCGAGGGCCGCATGTTGGGTAAGGTGGCTGTGCTACGGGATGTGACGCATTTCAAAGAGCTGGATGAAATGAAGTCCGATTTCGTCGCCACAGTTTCCCATGACCTGCGCGCTCCGCTGACGTTTATCCGGGGTTACACAGCCATGCTTTCGATGGTGGGTGATCTCAATGACCGCCAGGTGCAGTATGTCGAGCGCATTCTGGAGGGGATTGATCAGATGAGTGCGCTCATCAGCGATTTGCTGAATCTGCGGCGGATTGAGGCCGGGGTAGGGATTCGGCAGGAGCCATGTCGCCTGGGGTTGATTTTGATAGAAGCTGTGGATGCCATGCGGGCCAGAGCCGCGGGGAAAGGGCTTACCCTGCGCCTGGATTCGTCGGAAGGTTCGCCGCTGGTTATCGGCGATCGGACGCTGTTGCGCCAGGCTATCAGCAATCTGGTGGATAACGCTATCAAGTACACACCTTCGGGTGGCCAGGTTAAAGTAGGCGTGCGTGTGACCGATTCGGAGGCGATTGTTTACGTGGCGGATACGGGCATCGGGATCAGTCTGGAAGATCAGGCCCGGCTTTTTGAGAAGTTCCATCGCATTAAGCGGCGCGAAACAGCCGATATTCCTGGTACGGGGCTGGGATTGGCGCTGGTCAAGTCCATCGTGGAGCGGATGAAGGGGCGGATCTGGGTGGAAAGTGAGCTGAATCGCGGCAGCACTTTCTACATCGCCCTGCCCCTGGCGCCGGAGGAAACCGGGTGAATTGGGAGGCGCTGGCCTTTTTTCTGCTGGTCCTGGCGCTGGTTGCCTGGTGGATGGGCCGGCGCTGGCGCCGGGAGACCGGCATCCCGCGGGGGCGGGTGATTTATGCCGATACCGGGGGCTGGGAGCGCCTGGCGGCCCCGCTGACGGCGCCCTCCCTGGGACTGACCGGTAAGCCGGATTATCTTGTCGCGGATGGGCCTGATATTATCCCCGTAGAGGTCAAGTCGCACCCGGCTCCCTCCAGCCCCTACGCTGCGCACGTGCTCCAGCTTGCCGCTTATTGCGCGCTGGTTGAAGCGGTTTATGGCCGCCGCCCGGCCTATGGCCTCTTGCGTTATGCCGACCGTACGTTTGAGATCCCCTATACGCCGGAATTAGAGGCAAACTTGCAGGAGACGCTGACGGCCATCCGGGAAGCCCGGCGTGTCGGGGAGGCGGCCCGGCAACACCGGGACATTCGCCGTTGCCGCGCCTGTTTGTACCGGGGCAATTGTCCGGAGACGCTGGGTTAATTGCCACGCGCCGTTGCGGCGTTGATTGCAGGCACGCGGCGGGAGCTGCGGCCGTCTTCGTCCCCAGAAAAAAGGCCAGAGACTTATTGGACGTTGGATTGCGGTTGGGCCTGGCCAGATGCGGGCGCTGGACGGCGCGCCCCCAATCCGTGGAGGAAGGTCGGTAGGCTCAGCAGGACGAGCAGGAGGAGCCAGGGAGCGACGGCGCGCAGGGTCTGCCCGGCCAGGGTGAAAAAGCGGGCGAACGGAGACATCGGCTGGCCGGCGCGCTCCAGCCAGAGCCGCCAGTCGCGCTCCAGGGCCAGCAGGTCTTTCCCCAGGGCGCGTTCGACGCCCGCTGAACAGCCCAGGCCATCGCCGTAGGCGGTGATGAGAGCGCGCATTCGGGTCCAGCCATAGGTCTGGCGGAGGTAGGTGACCAGGCTCTGGCTTTGGGCGTAGGCCAGCAGGATGCGCCCCTCATCGCTGCCAAAGGTCTGGCACAAGTCGCTCAGGGGAATGAGGGTCTGGCTTTGCCAGGCCTGCTGGAGGGCCAGGCGATAGGCCGGATCGGGGCGCTGCTCAAAGCTGGTAGCGAGGCCTTCGCGTAACCATACCGGGAGCTGCGGATAGGCTTCCGCGCCCACCATGCGGTAGAGTTGTACGTGAGTCAGTTCGTGGGGGATGAGCATTTCCATGGCTTGTTGGGCCTGGGGGGAGGGGGGGATGGCGACCAGGGCCGCGCCGACGGCAGGATGGGCTTCCGCGGCAATCCATTCCCGTCCCGCCAGGCGCAACGCTGATTGCAGGTCGGCGCTGGAGGGGTAGATGTACACGTGTAATGGGGCGCTGAGCGGTGGCGGTTGCAGGGTGCTTTCGAGATCGGCGTAGGCTTTGCGGGCCACATCCAGCGCGTAAAACATCAGCTCCCGGTCGCCCTTCACCCAGTGAATGATGAGGTTGCCCTCCTGGAGTTGTTGCCACTCAAAACGGTTATCTATGTACAGGAAAGTCTGGGTTTCGGTGCGCTGCACAATCCCCCAGCTATCCGGATATTCCCACCAGACTGTGACCTGGCTGAAGGGTTCCAGGGGTTCTTCGCGCAGGTCGCGGATGTAGAGCGCGCGGGTACCGTTGACCGATAGGGTGTATACGCGCGTGCGCCCGTCGTTCAGGCGCAGGTAGAGCCTGACCTGGTCCACGGCCTGGGGCAGGTCCAGGCTTAGGGTGAGTTGTTGTCCGAAGGTGTACTGATACCCCAGCCGGGGCGCGGAGGCTTGCGCCAGGGCGGGGGGGGCCAGACCTAGCAGGATGACAGTCAGGAGGACCAGCTCAGGCCGAAAAGGTTTCATCCTCGTCCCAGTCTTCTACCTCGTCGCCTTCTTCCCCGGCCTCTTCGTCGTCTTCCATTTCGCGCGCTTCCAGGGCTTCCAGCTCCTCCCAGGCCTCTTGTTCTTCCTCGTCCAGGGCCGGTTCTTCTTCCGCGGAATTCCAGAAGACATCGTCCTGGTAGTCCAGCCAGCGTTCAGGCGGTCCGAAGAAGTGCTGCGTATCGCCATAGAGGAAATTCAACTCGTCGAGGGCCTCCTGGGCTGCGCTGCGTAGACCGGGGTGGGGGGAGCGACTGTAGCGTTTGAGGGCGCGTTTGGCCTCAGCACCGCCAATTTGTCCCAGGGCCCAGAGTACGACTTCCTGCAATTCGTTGTCGCCATCTTCGAGCATTTCCACCAGGCCGCTGACGGCGTCGCGTAATTCCAGCTCGCCGCAGGCGCGGGCCGCCTCGTAGCGGATGGCCGGATCGGCGTTGTACAGTTCGCGCAGGACGATCCCGGCCCAGCGTGGATCGTTGCTGCGCCCCATGGCAAAGAGCGCGCTCTGGCGCATCAGGCTTTCGGGGTGACGGTAAGCGCGTTCGATCATGGCGGGGACGCGCTCATCGCTGATGTAGGCAACGGCTTCGAGGGCGCGCCGCCGGACCTCCAGGGCCTCGCCCTCGTCCTCATAGGCCGCAATCAGGGCCTCGCAGATGGTGTGGAACGGCTCTGGCCGCAGTTTATCCAGTTCTCCCAGCAGGACGAAGTGGGCCAGGGTCTGCGCGGCTGCTGCCCGGACCCGGACGGCCTCATCGTGGCGCAGCAGGGTGACGAGTGGCGCGATCAACCGCGGGTCCTCGTCCTCCCACAGCCCATCCAGTGCACATTCGCGCACTTCTTCATCCTCATCGCTCAAGCCCTGACGGAACAGAATGCCAAAGTCCACTTCAAAGTCAGCTTCGGCCATTTCGACCAGGGTGCGCAGGAGCGTGCGCCGGTGTTGGACGGGGACGTGAGGCCAGAGCTGGGCCAGGCGCGTCGTATCCTCCGGCCCCAGGTCGGAGAGGTGCACAAGGTCGGCAGCGCTGGGATACCGGCCTTCCTCCAGGGCTTGCCAGATGCGACCAAGTGCTCGCTGGCGTTGCTTTTCGTGATACATCATGTCACCTCTACTGGGGCAGGGGAATCGGATTGACGATGTCGTAAAGGGTGATGGCGATAAGCAGGAGCAGCATGACAAAAAAGGCTGCCTGATGTAAGCGCTCCTGAGTCTGGCTCGTGAGGGGCTTGCGGCTGACGAGTTCGATGAAGGTGGTGAGGATGCGTCCGCCGTCCAGAGCAGGGATAGGCAGCAGGTTGAAGATGCCCAGGCTCAGGCTGACCATGGTGATGAGGGAGAAAATCAGATAAGGCGAGCCGGTGCTGGCACTCTGGCTGAGGGCGTATCCCGATAGCCGGCTGATGCCGATCACGCCGGTAGGCCGGGCTTCCTGCAGGGTCATAGCGCCACTGATGAGGCGTACCGGCATCATGACCAGCGCGGTTCCCATGGTACGAACCAGGTTTAACGCCATGCCCATGGACTTTCCCAGCGGGTAGCTTCGATAGCGTCCGGGGACAGGTTCACTGCCAATCTGGATGCCGATACGGGCGGATTGGGTATCGGGGTCGAAGATGGGCGTGGTCTGTACAGTTAGAGTGGCCTCGCCGCGTTTCAATTCGATGGTCACCGGCCCCTGCGCATGCGCCTGAATCAGCTCAATCACCTGGGCCGAGTCTTCGACGGGTGTATCGGCAACTGTGAGGATGATGTCGTTGGCCTGGATGCCGGCCTGAGCGGCGGGCATGTCCGGCTCTACCTGGATGACCCGCACCTGCAACAGGGGATAGCTCAGGGAAAAAATGAGCGTCGCCGCCAGGAAAGCGACAACAATGTTCATAAGAGGTCCGGCGGCGTAAATCAGGATGCGCTTTTTGGGTGATTGAGCATAGAGACTGTGCGCCTCGGCCTCGCGTGCCTCCGCTTCACTGCGCCGATTGAGCCGGGCTTCTTCTTCGGGCGTCGGTGCCATATCGCCTTCGCCTTCAAAGCGGACAAATCCGCCCAGGGGCAGCGCATTCAAGGTAAACTGGGTCTCTTTCCAGCGAAACAGCTTTAACACACGCGGGGGCAGGCCAATGCCGAATTCCGGCGCCCACACGCCCAAAGCTTTACCGGCAAACAGGTGCCCCAGTTCGTGCACAATAATCAAGGGGATCAGGACTACGATAAACCCCAAGATCCCATTCAAGGTCTGATTGATGATGTCCATGCTTTGCTCCCATCCATACTGATTGACTGCATTATACCTGAGCTTAAAGCCTGTGTCCAGAGCCACTGAAGCTGAAGCATGGGGATGCGCCTCAAGCGTTGAGAAAAGGCGCAAAAAGCGCTATTCAGGTTTGTCCATTGGGCAGTTGTCCTGACTCGTGCTGAGTTTTAGCTGCGGTGAGGTGAACTTGTGCTCGCGCAGCCTCTCCTCCTCCAGACCTGTCTGCACAACCAATTGCCTGACACGAAAACACATCGTGCAGAATCAGAGAAGTGGTAAGTTTTGCGCGAACCCTGCTTTCTATTTTCACCATTTCCATGCTATACTGAACTTGTATCATATCCTTATAGTTCCCCGCATGGAGGTGGAAAATGGCACGTCTGCGTATCTTTGGGCTGTTGGGGCTTTTGCTGGTCCTGAGCCTGGCCTGTTCCGGAGGTGGAAGCATAACTCCAACACCTGAAAAGACCTCTGAACCGACCGAAGCTCCTATATCGGGTGGTCAATTTAAGATCACTATAGACAATCAGAGCAAGCATGACATTTGTGATGTGCGCATCTCATCGTCTGAATCCGAATCCTGGGGCAGCAATCTGCTGGATGGCAAGATTGGTAAAGGTAAAAGCAAGGCCTTCACCATGGATTCCGGTACGTACGATGTTATCGTGTACGACTGCGATGATGTTGCTTTGGCCTCGGCCTGGGGCATTAATAGCAAGTACACACTCACCGTAGGGGGATCCGGCCTGGTCGAACTGGTCCTGGAGAATCAATCTTCGGCGGAGGTGTGTTACGTCTACATTTCTCCCGCGCAGAACGATTCCTGGGGCGATGACTGGCTGGGAGACATGGAGGGTTTGGATTCGGGTAATCAGCGGGTCTTCTTCCTCGAACCTGGGACTTACGACCTGATGGCCCAGGATTGTGATGACAATACCCTGGCCGAGGAGTATGGCGTCGAGATCAAGAGCGATCTTGTCTGGACCCTGAAGGATTAGGGCTGTGCGCCAGAAGGGCTATCTGCCCTGGAGGCAGATAGCCCTTTTTAAGATAATGGTTTAAAGTTAAGGAGTTGACAATGATGACCCGAAGCTGGTCTGTTTGGAGCCTGGTGTTCCTGATGGCGTTGAGCCTGGGCTGTTCGATGGTGTTGCCCAGACCTTCGGCAACGCCGTCACCTGAAGCGACGCTCCCTTCGACGCCGTCGGTGTTGGAAAGTGAGATTTCAGGGACGCCAAAGCCTGAACCAACACCTGAGCCGTCTGAATTTACCCTCACCCTGAGCAACGCATCGCCTTACCCCATTTGTGAGGTGTACATCACGCCGCCTGAGGCGGAGAATTGGGGTGAAAATGAATTAGCTGATGCGTCTATTGCTCCTGGGGCGACATGGCGCTTCGACCTTGAGGATGAGCTCGTAGATGTGGAAATCTGGACGTGTGATGGCGCCGTTTTGGAAACTTTTTGGAATGTCGAAGCTAACGCAGCTATCACCGCGGGGCGCTCTGACCTGGAGCCCCTGCGCCTTATTAACAGTCTGGGGACAGATATCTGCAGTGTCTACATCGCCAACGTGGAAAGCGCCGAATGGGGGCAGAACTGGCTCCCGGAATATGAGGTTCTGGAGATGGACTCTACCCGGTTGTTTTTCCTGCCCTGGGGCCTGTATGACGCTATGGTGGAAGATTGTGATGGCAATATCGTTGCCCAGGTAACCCTGCCGGTTCAACCTGGTGGCCTGACCTGGGAAGCTGGCGCGCAAATGACCCCTGGTGATGCGTGGATCTACGTTTATAACCGGAGTGATTATGAGATTTGTGGCGTATACTTTGGCCCGCCCGAAAGCGAGTTTGGCCCCAACCTGGTCGGCAACGAGGCTCTGGTTCGTTTTAGCGATATGCTCTGGGCGGTTGAGGTAGGGATTGAGCATCCCTGGGTCGTGTATATTGAGGATTGTGATGGCATTCGCCTGGAGTATAATACGTTCTACCCTGGTGACTGGGTTGTCATCGGCGGGGAGGGGCTGACCGCCCTGGAGGTGTTCAACTACACTTCCGCGGTGATTTGCGAAATCTACATTTCACCGAGTACCGATGACTCCTGGGGCGAAAACTGGCTGACAGAATACGAGGTTATCGCTCCCGAAGGAGGCAAGCGCGCCTTTTTCATCGAACCCGGCACCTACGACCTGCTGGCTGTTGACTGCGAGGGAAACATGTTGGCCCAATACGATAAGGGCGAAATCGGACCTGAGGGGGCTTATTGGAAGCTCAATCCTTAGAGCATGGACCTGGGCCGTGGAAAAAATCATCGCAACGGCTACTATTTTCTGATTGGGAGGACTGTCAATGAATCCGCAACTTCTGGCTTTGTTTACCGCTATGGCATGGGGCTTTGGGGGCTTCTTTGAAAAACAGGGCCTCAAACTCGGCGGGCTTTCACCGCAGGTGGGGATTACGATCCGTACGGGCGTGGCCCTGGTGATCTTGAGCTTTGCCAGCTACTCACAGTGGAAGCAGATCCCTGCCGCTGGCAGCAAGGCCTTGGCGATGATGGTGATCGGCGGTGGGATTATCGCCGGGTCTGTGGGCATGTTATGCTTCTATGCTGCGCTTAAAGGCGCCAGCTCCTTGAATCAGGTGATGCCGATTGCCTTCACGTCCCCCTTCTTTAGCGCTCTGATCGGCCTGGCGGCCCCCTACATCGGGCGCCTCCTCGGCCTCGATTTGCACGCCGAAGCCTTGAATCCCAAAATGATTATCGGCATGTTGCTCACCGTGAGCGGCATCGTTGTGCTGAACCTGAAGTAAACGCCGGTTCAAATCAACAACGGGGGGCATCAGCCCCCCGTTGTTGATTGAGGTGTTTTTTACTCCAACTGCGACGTGCAGTGCGGGCAGCGCTTGGCCTTGATAGGAATGACCGAAGCGCAGTAAGGGCATTCTTTGGTCGTCGGTTCGGCGGGCGCTGCTGGAGCGGCCTCGGCCTCTTGCTTACGGCGCATCCGGTTCATCTGGCGCACCAGCAGGAAGATGACGAAAGCCACGATGATGAAGTCCAACACGGTGTTGATGAAAACACCGTAATTAATCGTGGGCGCGCCGGCAGCTTTAGCTGCTTCCAGCGACTCGTAAGCCTTCCCGTCCAGGGCAATGAACAGGTTAGTGAAATTCACCTTGCCGAGGAGCATACCGATCGGGGGCATGAGAATGTCGTTGACAAAAGAGGTGACGATCTTACCGAAGGCCCCGCCTATGATGATACCGACCGCCATGTCAAACACGTTACCTCGCATTGCGAATTCCTTGAACTCCTTGAGCATAGCGACCTCCTGATAAAGAATTTTGGAATAGAACGACGCTAAAAAAATTTTATCACAGTTGTATATTGAGGCAAGTTTTTTAACTGAATTCTGGTTTTCAGGGCTATGGACGCTGATCGGCAACGATCAGGCCAGCCAACCGGTTGCTGCCGATGTGGCGCAGGATTATGAAGGTTTAAAATTTAATCGGGTAACAAGGCACGGTGTCGCGTGATAGGCAACCTGACAGCGCGACGTTTCATCGCGGAGGGCGCCGGAGGCCGAAGCTATCCAGCTCCAGGGTGGATCTCCTACCCCAGCTCCGTTCAGGGCGAAGGTCCCTGGCGGCGCCGATTAAAAGGGTACGCCATGTCGTGCCCCTACAACCGGGGCGCCTGCGGCGACGCATGACCCGGTCGGCCTAGGCCCAACGAGGTGATTTCAATCACCACATCACCGCTGGGCTTGCTTTCTCCCCCATTCGACTACCCAGCGTTACCCGATTAAATTTTTAACGTTCATCATTTCGTCCAACCCCTAATTTCGAACAGTAACCAGGCAGCACCTCGCACCCGTCTTGAAATACCCCTGTTTTGGATTATCATAGGTGCCTGGCTCGACAATGTTAGATGGGGCGTGCGTTATTTGCCTCACCCATCTTCACCCCGGCCCTCCCCTTCTCTCCG
>DAOTZR010000052.1:0-21093 GCA_034434315.1 Anaerolineae bacterium | reverse complement strand
GCGCCCAAGAGCCGATTTTAATCGGCGACGCCCGGCGCCACAGACGCCCGCGGTAGGGGTACAGCGTTGTACCCAGAGTAAATTTTGAATGACAAGTTCTCAGCATCTCAGGAGCACAAGATGACGCCTTTTGATGGTCTCTTAATCTTAATCGTCTTGGGTTTCATAGCCTGGCAGGTCTACGAGCGCACCGTCCGCTCGGCCCTGAACGTCTTCAGTCTGTACGTCGCTACCGGAGCGGCGGGGCTGCTCTACCAGCCTTTCGCCGTTTACACCAAAGCCATCAAGCTAGGCAGCGTGAGCCTGCGTGAGGGACTCGAGTTCATCTTTCTGGTCATCCTGTTCTACCTGGGCGCGTATCTGTTCCTGCGCTGGTCTTTCCCTGTTACCTACCTGCCCCAACTGGGCTTCCTGGACTACGTGTTCGGCGGCCTGATCGGCCTTATTTCGGGCACCCTGGTGCTCACGCTGTTGATGCAAGGCCTGGAACTGGCGGTCTCCATCCAATGGGTCCAGGTAGAACGCTGGGCCTTCTATTACGACCTGTACACCAGATCCGGCTTACGGCCCTTTGTGGAGACGGTCCTGACGCTGTACCGTCCGTTACTGATTCCGTTCTTCTTTAACGGCTACCCACCTGTGCTCCTCTAAAGCTAAAGGT
Source organism: Anaerolineae bacterium (assembly GCA_034434315.1). Taxonomy (GTDB): domain Bacteria; phylum Chloroflexota; class Anaerolineae; order B4-G1; family SLSP01; genus DAOTZR01. The sequence continues at coordinate 20,432 of DAOTZR010000052.1, read as the reverse complement.
CCTGTGGGCTGCGCGCCTCAGGCACTGGCCGATCGAGCCGACTGAGGTTATCAACACCTGACTATGCAACGACACTGGCAAACGCTGGAATACCCCAAGATTTTGGAACGTCTGGCGCGCCATGCGGACTTTTCCGCAGGCGCTGAACTGGCTTTGCACCTGGAGCCGTACCCTGACCTGCACAGCGCGCGCGAGGCCCTGCGCCTCACCCGCGAGGCCCGTACCCTCCTGAACCAGCGCCCCGACTTTAACCTGGGCGGCATCAGCGACATTCGGCCCCATGTCGAGCGGGCTGTCCACGGCGCCCTGTTGGATCCCCCCACCCTGTTGGACATCCGCGCCACCCTGGAAGGGGCCGAGCGCGTGCAGCACAACCTGACTCGCCTGAGCGAAAGCCTGCCCGGCCTGGCCGACATCGCCGCGCGCATCGTGCCCTTACCGCACATCCCCCAGGCCATCGCCCGTGTGTTGGACGATCGCGGCGAAGTGCGGGACGATGCTTCACCGGAACTGGCGCGTATCCGCGCCGCCCTGCGCGTGACGCAGGAACGCATCCAGGAACGTCTGCGCCGGCTCATCGCCGATGGCGACACAGCTCGCCATCTCCAGGAAGCCGTCATCACCCGCCGGGAAGGCCGCTTCGTGGTGCCGGTCAAAGCCGAGTCCCGAGGTCACATACCGGGCGTTGTCCACGACCGTTCGGCCAGCGGCGCCACCCTGTTCGTCGAACCCCTGGCCGTGGTGGAAATGAACAACGCCCTGCGCGAGCTCAAACTGGCGGAAGAGGAAGAAATCTACCGTCTGTTGGCCGAACTCACCCGACACGTGGCCCATGCGGCGCTCCCCATCACCCACAGCCTGGAGGCTCTGGCCGAACTCGATCTGACGTTGGCCAAAGCACGCTACGCCGAAACCCTGCTGGCGACAGAACCGGAGCTGGTGCCCATTCCAGCAGAAGCACCCGCTCCGCGCGGCGACAACCTGCATCCAGGCACAGTTGTGCACCTCCCCGGTGCACGCCACCCCTTACTCGATCCGCGCAAAGTTGTCCCGGTCAACCTGATTTACGACGAACAGACGCACATTCTGATCATCACCGGCCCAAACACGGGCGGCAAGACCGTCTCGCTCAAAACCCTGGGCCTGCTCACCCTCATGGCGCAGGCCGGCATGCACATCCCGGCGGATGAGGGCGCGCGCTTATCCTTCTTTGAGCACGTTTACGCCGATATTGGGGATGAACAATCCATCGAACAAAGCCTTTCGACCTTTTCCGGCCATCTGGCGAACATTCTTTCTTTCCTCAACCAGCTCGATCACCGGGACCTGGTGGTGCTGGACGAGTTAGGTGCAGGGACGGATCCCACCGAGGGCGCGGCCCTGGCTCAGGCCCTGCTGGAGTACCTGCGCCAGAAGCGCGTCACAGCGGCGGTAGCCACTCACTACCCCGAACTCAAACTCTATGCCCATGAGACGCCCGGCGTCACCAACGCCGCCATGGAATTCGACGTTGACACCCTGGCCCCGACCTACCGACTAGAGATCGGCCTGCCGGGGCGCTCCAACGCCTTCGCCATCGCCCAACGGCTGGGCATGCCAGCGAGCATCCTCCGGGCGGCGCAATCCCAAATTTCGGGGCAGGCCCGGCGTGTGGAAGATATGCTGGATGATTTGCATAGCCTGCGCCTGGAGGCCGCCCGCGAGCGCGATGCGCTCCGCGACGCGCGCCGGGAGATGGAGGCGCGCGCGGCCGAACTCCAGGCCCGCCTCGCAGCCTTTGAGGAAGAACGGCGCAACCTGCTCAAACAAGCCGCGGATCAGGCCCGGCAAGAGCTGGAAACCCTGCGGGAGGAGGTGCGCCGCATCCGCACGAAACTGGAGCGCACTCCCTGGGCCACAACGCCGGAGATGCGGGAAGAGATCCGCGCCATCGCGACTGAAACCGAACAGCTCGCCGAACACATCCCCGACGTCCCTCCGCCCGCTGCCGCCCCGGCCGAGGACGCCGGTCCTCCGCGCGTAGGCGACACCGTGCGCCTGCGTAACTTGAACGCCGAGGGTGAGCTGCTGGCTATCGCGGACACCATGGCCCAGGTCAAGCTGGGGGCGGCGCGTATGCGCGTCCCGCTGGATCAAATCGAGCTGGTGGCTCGCGCCACCCCTGCCGCGTCCGGCACCGGACCATCCCCCCTGGGCACGCGGGCACCCTCACCAGGGCTGCAACTGGACCTGCGCGGGCTGCTGGTCGAAGATGCCCTGGCCCGGCTGGACCGCTATCTCGATAACGCCGCGCGGGCCGGCCTGCCCTGGGTCCGCATCGTCCACGGAAAAGGAACTGGAGCCCTGCGCCGTGCCGTGCGCCACTTCCTGGAAGAACATCCCCTGGTGGTGTCTTTCGAGAGCGCACGCGAAGCGGAAGGCGGCGATGGGGCCACAATTGCGCATCTTTTGCGCATCTGAAACGAAACGATAAGGCCCCGGCTAGACCGGGGCCTTATCCAATCCAAAACAACCCTTACGCCTTAGCTTCATTCCCGGATTGGGCTTTAGCTTCGCTGGCCGGTTTGGAGGCGGTGTCTGTGTCGCTGTGCTCTTTACGAGTGCCGGGCATGGCCGTCGGCGATTTGGAGCGGCTATCGGTCACGTAAAAGCCCGACCCCTTGAAGACCACCGCGGCGGGTTGAATCAGACGATAAACCTCCCCCCCACACTCCGGACATTCCTTCAGAGGCGGCTCGGAAAATGACTGCCGGCGTTCGAAGCGATAGCCACAAACGCGACACTCATACTCGTATAACGGCATAGCTTTCACCTCCCACACTTTCCAGACAACAGTGCCGCCCATTATAAAACGTTTGGATGAAACCGCAACCGGCATTTAGAGGCCGTAACGTTCGCAGGCGCTTTGCAAAATGGTGTTGATGAACTCCGTATAGCTCAAGCCGGCAGCACGCGCGGCGCGCGCAAACCAGTAGCTGGGATCAATCCCGGCAATCGGGTTCAATTCCAGGAGATAGAGCTGGCCATCCTGTCCCAAACGCATTTCCATCCGACACCAATCCAGGCAGCCCATGGCGCGATAAGCGCGCAGCGCGGTCTCCTCGATGGCGGTCTTAAGCGCCGGCGTGACCTCTGCGGGGCAGACCGGACGATGCTGCGGTTTGGGGAGGGGTTTATCGCGTAGTTCCGGGAAGCGTTCCAGCACCACATCATCCGGCGAAAAAAAGACAATATCCCGCGCTGAGGGAAAGACTAGCTCGATAATGGGCAATACGCACGGCGGCCGATTGCCCAACACCCCCACCGTAAACTCCCGCCCCACGATAAACTCCTCAACAATAGCCGGCTCGTGATAGGTTGTGAGCAGGCGCATCACCTGACGGCGCAAGGCCGCCTCGTCATCTACCACCGAATCCGGCGTCAGCCCCATGCTGGACCCCTCCCGCAGCAGTTTGACGATGAGAGGAAAGCGCAGATCGGGATCGAGCGGATCGTCTGCCTGCCAGAAAATCTGATAGCGGGCGGTGTTCAAGCCATGGTAAATCAGAATCTGTTTGGCCCGCGCCTTATCGAGCGCCAGAGCCAGGGTCAGCAGATCCGAGCCAGTGTAGGGAATCCCCAGCATCTCACAGATGGCCGGAACATGCGATTCACGATACGGGCCACGTAAGCCTTCGGCAATGTTAAAAACGATATCGGGGCGAACAGACAGGAGTTTTTCGGCAATGGTCTCATCGGCCTCTAGCAAAACCACGTGATGGCCGCCGGCTTCAAGGGCCACCTGGACCGCCTGAACTGTCTCAGGCGAATCATATTCAGCAATAGCATCTATGGGGCTCTGGGGTTGCAGAACTTCAGGATGAATCAGATTGTAAACCAGAGCAACCTTCAGCATGTCACCTCCTTAATCCGAATATAGCCAGTTAAAAGCGCCTTATTATAGCGTATCATGGGAAGATGACCAGAAAAAAACCGTCCTTCCCCACGGAAAGGACGGCACACGCACGTAAGAGGCGCTCTTTTCAGGCTTCTTCAGGCGTTTTCAAAGCCTTTTCGACCAGAGCGTAAAGCTGCGTAGCCGCGATGGGCTTGGTCAGCCACCCCACAACCTGGCCAGAAGTTGCAAACGCTTCATCTCCTTCTCCTGGAGGATACCCGCTCATGACAATAATGGGAATACGGCAGTTCTGTTCCTGCAGGGCCTTGAGCAAAGCTTTGCCGCCCATCTTCGGCATCACCCAATCGCAAAGAATCAGGGCAATACCTGGATGTTCTCGAACCAGCTCTAAAGCCTGCCGACCATCGCTGGCTTCCAAAGTCCAGTAGTTCATAGCCCACAGCGTCTGCATCACCGCTTTACGCACGGGCTCGTGATCATCCGCCACCAGGATGATCTGTCCATGGCCCTGTGCCCCCTGAGACTGAAGCGCAGCGGCCAGCGTCGCCTGAGCTTCACGATGGGCGGGGAGGTACAGGGTAAACGTACTCCCCACCCCCTCCCGAGTCTGCACGTTCAGGTGACCTCCATGTTGTTTGACAATACCGTAGACCTGCGCCAGCCCCATCCCGTTCCCCTGACCTGCCGGTTTGGTGGTAAAGAAAGGTTCAAACAAGTGGGGGAAAACATGCGCCGGTATACCGCTCCCCGTGTCGCTGACGTGCAAAGCAATCCACTCCTGACCTGCTCCGGTTGACCCACAAAAGTAACACGTAAAAGGTCCTTGAATCCGCTCCAGACGCAGGTCCAGTCGAGCCGACGCGCGTCCCTGCATGGCATCCCGCGCATTGAGGGCCAGATTCAGCAGGGCCTGCTGCAGCCGGGTAGGGTCTGCCATCACCTCAAAGTCATCTTCACCCGCATAATGTAAACGTACCGTAATCGTTTCCGGCAGAACCCGCTCGAGCAACTTAACGACTTCCTTGACAAAAGCCTTCAGCATCAATGCCTGCGGTTCCAGGCTGGAACGGCGGCTGAAATCGAGGATCTGCTGGATCAGGTGCGTGGCATGGTGCACTTCTTCCATGACAATGTCCAGGTTCTCCCGGGCTTCGTCGGGCAAATCCTTAAGCCGTTGCGTTGCCTGAACATACAGGGTGACGACGGTCATGATGTTGTTGAAATCATGCGTCACGCCAGCCGCCAGTTGCCCCACGGTAGCCAGGCGTTCCTGCTGCTGCTGATAGCATTGCATCTGGCGAATACGGGTCACATCGTGCAACACCAGCACCGTTTGTCCCATTTCCGCATTTTTAACCGGCGCGGCGCGGACCTCAAACACCCGTTCCCGCATCTGGATCTCGTGCCAGCCCACCGGATGGGGTGGAGAAGCCTTCAAAGCCTCGATAGGATACTCGCCTAAAGCCCGGAGAGGCTGCTCGGCCCAGGCAGGCCCCACCAGAACCTGCAGGTAATCCCGCGCCAGGGAGTTGGTCATTTGAATGCCTCCCTGGGCATCCACAACCAGCACGCCTTCCGGAATGGCCTCCAAAACGCTCTCCAGATGTCGCCGCTGCATCTGCACCACGTCCAACAGACGTGCGCGCTCCGACTCTGCCTCTTTCTGAGCAGTTATGTCCCGGGCAATCCCTTCAATGGCGATCAGCCGGCCCTGCTCGTCAAACACCGGGACGTTGCGCTGTTCGGCCCAGATGATACGTCCGTCCTTGTGCCGCCAGCGGAACGTGATCGGGCGGCGGAGGTCCTCCACTGAGCCTGCGCGCAGGCTTTCCAGCAGGGGTAAATCTTCCGGATGGATCAGCTTGATACCCAAATCCGGATCCGCATAATGCTCCTCCGGGGTGTAACCCGTGATGGCGGTAGCTGCCGGGTTGACATAGCTGAAATGCGGGCTGGGGAGGAAATCATAGCGGTAAATCAAATCAGCGGCGTTCTCCGTCAGACGCCGGAAGCGCGCCTCGCTCTCACGCAAAGCCTGCTGTGCCGCATATAACGGGGTCAAATCACGCAAAAACACCGGGTAAGCCGCTTCTTCGTTCCAGGTTATCGGTCGAGTGAGCAGTTCAAGCGTTCTCTTACTTTCGGGCAGATAGACCTCCAGGCGTTCATGCTCCAGCCAGACTGGATCCAGCCTGGTACCACGGGCCTGTTCGGGATCCAGGTGCAACAATTTGCAGGCCGGTGCATTGGCAAACAAAATATGCGCGGTCCGCGTGGTGAGCAGACATCCCAGAGGGGCATTTTCAAACAAGTCCCGCCATTGGCGCTCATGCGCGCGGGCCAGACGTTCGTTTTGTTTGGCACGCAGATGGGCCTGAATAAAGGCCAGCAAGACCCGGTTGGAGATAGGACGGGCGAGATAGCCATCCGCCCCCTCTAACAGGCCCCGTTCAAAACTGGCCTCGTCTACCCGCGTGCCGCTTAAGATGATAATAACGGCTTCTGCCGTTTCCCAATCCATGCGGAGCTGCCGCAGGACTTCAAAGCCACTCATATCAGGCATGACAACATCAAGGAGGATCAGGTCGGGATGGTGCAACCGGGCCTGTTCCAGGGCTTCCTTTCCCGACGCGGCCAAAAGAACGGCATAGCCGGCCTGTTCCAGCACCGTCGCGGTTGTTTGACGCAACAGCAAGTTATCTTCCACCACCAGAATTGTCGCTTTGGGATGTCGGGCCATCAAAAACCACCTCCAGGCTTCATGCCACAGGCAAGGCTATGGTAAACGTGGTTCCTTGATTGGGTTGAGTGACGTACCAGATCCGTCCTCCATGGCCTTCCACAACGCGCTTGACAATGGTCAGACCCAGCCCGGTGGATTTTTCGCCCGCCGTTCCGCTTGCCCCACGCTCAAAAGGCTTGAACAGGCGCGCCTGTACCTCCGGGGCAATGCCCTGGCCGTAATCCTGAACCGCACAGCGTACCTCATCGGCTTCCTGCCACAAACGCACATCAATATTTCCGCCGGGATAGGAAAACTTAATCGCATTGCTGAGCAAATTGTTCAGCACTTCCAGCAACTTAGCCCGATCGGCGGTGATGGGAGGAACGGGCTGCGGGTGATAGGTGATGGTGATGTCCTTACGTTGCGCCAGACTTTGATTGAGTGATACGGCGTGCTCTACGATCTCGCGCATATCCACGACATCCCGATTAAGCTGCAACGTCCCGGCCTCGATTTGCGCCACGTCCAGCAAATCGTCAATCAGGTGCGCCATAAACTCGCTGGAGTCACGAATGATGGTCAGAAAGCGTCGGTGCACCGGATCGAGTGCTTCCGATTCCAGTATAAACTCGCTGGCGCTCATGATCGTGTGAAGCGGATTGCGCAAATCGTGAGCTGCCATGCCCAGGAAACGATTTTTTTCCTCATTCAAACGAGCCAGCTCGGCATTCCGCTTGGACAGCTCGCGCTGGACCGCGATCAGTTCATTGTTCAAATGAGAGATCTCATCGTAGAGCTGGGCGCTGAGTGCCATCTCTTTACGGGCTGCGCGCAACGCATTGGTCTGTTCGTTGTTGAGGCGCAGCATATCTTCGTACAAGCGCTGCGCATCTTCGGGGGATTCACTGCCGGCAATGAGCAGACCCTGTTCAACCACACCACCGATGAAATGCAAAGTCCGGGCCTGGCTGCCCGTGATAATGTTGATTTCCCAGCCAAAAGCTACCCCTTTTGTCCTGATTTGATTAAGAAAAGCCAGGGCTTTATGCATCGAACCAGGGACAGCCAACAGCGGGAAAGGCCGCCCATTGGTCAAAGGGATCTCCCATTCCGCGGGGCAATGCAAAACCTGCTGAATGTTCCCCGCAGTATCGCACAGAAGGACCAGGCCCTGATTATTAGCATCCGCAGTCACGCCGTGACCAGCCTTTCAGCCAGAGTTAAAGCGCCTTCAGCATCCGGCGCGTATCCATCCGCACCCAGCTTACGCCACAAATCCGGGGCAAGATTAAACACGTACCCGCCGACAAGAACGGGCAGGTGCTCACCCCCTTTCGTCGCCCGCAAGGCCCGGATCAGCTCTGCAGCCCGGCTGACATGAAACGTCATCGTCGCTGAGATCGCCACAAGCTGCGGTTTGAGTTCAGCCACGCTCTGCAGCAGGCTCTCCTGGGGCGTGTTGGCTCCAAAGAAATAAGAGTCCCATCCTTCCATCTCAAGGTAATCCGCAACCATGCGCGCGCCGATTTCATGCAACTCACCGCTGACACAACAGGTGATGGCACGGCGTTCTTTGTGCTCGCCTGTGAAAAGGTAAGGGTAGAGCTGAGACATGATGGCCTGGGTCGCTGCAGTGCAATAGTGCTCCTGCGCCACATTGATGCAGTTGGTCTGCCACAAGCGCCCGATTTCACGCTGTGTGCGCTCAAACACGTCGCGATAGAGCTCTTTGATTGTCACACCACTCCGCCAGGCGTTCAAAATCAGATTCAACGCCTCACGCCGATTAGCGCGCAACAGAGCATCGAGATAATCCCGGGCCAACCTGTCAATCGGACGATCCCCCGTCAGATAACTTGGGGTCTCGTGCACTCCCTGTGCCAGACGCTCCTGGGCCTGGGTCAAAAGTTCCAACACCGGCTGGACCTGCAAATCCGCGTCGGGCAGTTCTTCAATGGCTTGTTGAAGACAGCGCAAACTTACCAGAAGCACATCGTCTGGAAAGTTCAGGCCAGAAAACAACTCCTGGACCCAATCCAGGTATTCCATGAACAAAGTCGGCGCTTGAACCTGGAGGGATTCGATCAAGTAAGTGAGATGATAACCCATATCCCGCCGGCTTTTTTCCAAACCGACCTCCCCATAAGGTTGCCACAGGTTGGCTTGACCTTGATACTGCAGTTCGACAGCGCGCGTAGTCAGCAAGGTGTAATGGGTCTTCAATGCCTGAGTTACCTCTGCTTCCATGCATCCCCTCCTGAAGCTAAAGACTCATGTCAGCCTGTAACTGCCAGACCACGAGATACCGTCCTCACGCGTGAAGGTTCTCCCGCAATGATCTGGATCAGCGTCCGCCTGGGCGCAAACACGTAAAAACATCTTAATTATAGCAGGCATTTCATAAAATAAGCATAATTTTATCCATATTTTAACGCATTGGCTTCCATTTTTCATTCAATCGGAACATTCGGGGGTGAAAAAGGGGAATCAGGCATAAAAAAAACCGGCCTGATAAGGCCGGAGAATGGGTCGTACAGGATTCGAACCTGTGGCCCTGGGCTTAAAAGGCCCCTGCTCTGCCGGACTGAGCTAACGACCCGCAAGGCCAAGTATAACACGCCGACGTAGCTTGTCAAATTCCCATCCCGCCCTGCTCCGCCACTCCTGGCCTCACCGATCCCGCCTTGCGGCACAGCTTCGCGACATCGCCAGGGAGATTCAACAAGAAGAGGGCCTCTTGCCAGAGGCCCTCTTCTTTTCACCCTCAGGCCACCAGAGCCGGCTCGCTCTCCTCCTGAATAACCACTTCTTCCTGACAAGAAAGGCACTGAGCCACGCCCTTACGCACCTCAACCAACAAGCCGCCACAATGCGGACAGGGCTGGGGAATCGGGCGTTTCCAGGAGGTAAAGTTACATTCCGGCCAATGCGCACACCCATAAAACACCCGTCCTTTGCGAGTGCGCTTGATGACCAGGTCCCCGCCGCATTGAGGACAGGTAACCCCGATCTTATCCAGCCACGGTTCGGTATAACGGCAGGTCGGGTAATTCTGGCACCCGATAAACTTACCATAGCGTCCCCAGCGCACGATGAGGGGACTGCCACATTCGGGACAATCGCGTCCAACGTATTCAACACTTTCCATTTTTTCGATTTGGGCCTCGGCGCGGGCCAGGGCCTGCTCGAAAGGCAGATAGAAATCGCGTACCACCTCCACCCAGGCCCGCTCCCCCGCTGCAATCTGGTCCAGGCGCGCTTCCATCTGCGCCGTAAATTCCACGTTGATCTGCTCTGGAAAGTGCTGGGTCAGCAGATCAGTCACCAAAACGCCGACTTCGGTGGGCACGAAACGTTTGGCCTCCCGCTGCACATAGCCCCGTTCCTGCAGGGTCGAAAGGATAGGCGCATAAGTGGACGGACGCCCGATACCGTATTCTTCCAGCGTGCGGATCAGGCTGGCATCCGTGTAACGCGGGGGAGGTTGGGTGAAGTGCTGCTCAGGCAGCAGGCTGAGCAGATCGAGCGGCACCCCTACCTCCAGGGCCGGGATGGGCTGTCGCGCGCCCTCTTCTTCATCCGCCAGGTCCTCGTCCTGGGCTTCTTCATAGACTACCAGGAAACCGGGAAAACGCAGGGTGGAACCGGCTGCGCGGAACAGATAAGGCCAGGCGCCCCCGTCACCCGCTTCGATTTCCACGCTCCGCGTATCGTAGACCGCGGCGGTCATCTGGCTGGCTACAAACCGCCGCCAGATGAGATCGTAAAGGCGGAACTGGTCGCGCGTGAGATAGGGCTGGAGTGCTTCTGGAGTACGCAACACACTGGTGGGACGAATCGCTTCGTGCGCCTCCTGCGCGCCTTTCGCGCGGGTCTTGTAGACGGGCGGTGTCTCCGGCAAAAAAGCTTCGCCATGGTGAGCGCGGATGTAGTCCCGCGCCTCAGCCTGAGCCTGCGCCGCCACATTAGTGCTATCGGTACGCATGTAGGTGATGAGGCCCACGGGTTGGCCATCGCCCAGGTCAATGCCCTCATAAAGTTGCTGGGCGATCACCATGGTCCGTCGGGCGGCAAAACCCAGCTTGCGTGAAGCTTCCTGTTGCATCGTGCTGGTCGTGTAAGGCGGCGCAGGCCGACGGCGGCGCTGGCTCTCCTTGAAACGCGCCACCCGATACCGGGCCTGTTCCAGCTCGCGCACCAGTTTCTGGACTTCTTCCGCATTCCGCAACGCCACTTCCGCCTCTCGAATCCGCACCAGACGCGCCCGGAAAGCTCCCCGCGGCTCGCGCGGCGGATGCGGCGCCAGCTCGGCATCCAGGGTCCAGTACTCCTCGGAGACAAACTGCTCGATTTCGCGTTCGCGCTCCACGATGAACCGCAGGGCTACCGATTGGACACGCCCGGCAGAAAGCCGGCTGCGGATTTTCGCCCACAAGAGCGGGCTGAGTTTGTATCCTACCAGACGGTCGAGAATGCGCCGCGCCTGCTGTGCATCCACCAGGTCCTTGTTCAGTTTGCGCGGATGGGCAAAAGCTTCGTCAATGGCCGATGCAGTAATTTCGTGGAATTCCACCCGATGCAACCGCCCGCTATCTACACCCAACACCTCGCTGAGATGCCAGGCAATGGCTTCACCCTCGCGGTCCGGGTCGGTTGCCAGATATACCGCCTCGGCTTTTTCCGCCAGGGCGCTCAACTCCTTGACGACGGCACGTTTTTCGTTGGGGACGCGATAGCGCGGGGCAAAATCGTGCTCCACATCCACTGAAAGCTGCGACCGCAACAGATCGCGGATGTGCCCTACCGAAGCGCGGACGGTGTACCCCTTCCCCAAAAAGCGCCCTACCGTACGTGCTTTGGTTGGGGACTCGACAATCACCAGTTTCCCCGAACGTTGCGGTGTTGACGCGGGAGCTTCTATCCCTGCGTGCAAGGGCGTGCGCCCAATCCGGTACAGGGTTGTGCCGCAGACAGCACAGAGCCCACGCAGGGCCGGTTGGCCGCGCGTGGTGAACACAGGTTCCGGATGGCTCATCTCGCGCCGTTGTTTACACTTCACACAATAGGCTTCGTAATTCAACCGGGCCTCCTTATAAAAAAGGCATACCGAAATTCCAGGTCGCCAGGCCACCTGCTTTAGAGCAGATGAGTCTCCGCGGCCTGTTTGAGCTGTTGGACAACATCGCGCACGCGCTGCGATGCGCCGCGCGGTAAAATCAGCACAGCGTCGGGCGTATCCACCACCAGCAGATCCTCCACATCCACCAGGACCAGTTTACGCCCGCCCGCGGCAATGCCCAAAGTGCGTTGCGCCCCCAGGGCCAGAATGTCGCCCTGCCAGAAACAGCCTTGTTCATCGGCCAACAGGTCCAGGAGGGCATCCCAGCTCCCCACATCCGACCAGCCCATCTCGACCGGCACAACGGCAACGCGCTGAGCGCGCTCCATCACACCATAGTCAATCGAAATCTTGGGCAAAGTCCCCCAGGTCTGCGCCAGGAGCGCGGAAAACTCCGGTGTATCCCAGGCGGCCTGCCACTGCTGCCAGGCCTGCCCCAGTTCCGGCAAATAGCGCGCGATTTCTTCCAGAATGCGCCGGGCCTTCCAGATAAACATACCACTGTTCCAGGTGTAAGCCCCGCTGGCCAGGTAGCTTTCCGCCACCGCCTGGGTCGGCTTTTCCACGAACTGCTCAACCGCGTAAGCCCGCAAATCCCCCAGGCTGGCCAACAGTTCGCCCTGGCGGATATAGCCGTAGCCGGTAGCCGGAAAGGTAGGGGTGATGCCCAGGGTGACCAGATAATCCTCCTGCGCCACCTGTAGCGCTGCCTGCAACGCCGCGCTCAGGGTTTGGGGATAGCGGATGTAGTGGTCCGCCGGCAAAACGATCATCAGGGCCTCCGGGTCGCGTTGGACCAGGTGCAGCGCGCCTAAAGCGATGCAGGCGGCCGTTCCGCGCCCTTCCGGTTCCAAGATGAAGTTTTCCACAGAAAGCATCGGCGCCTGGTCCCGCAACAGGGTCATCTGCTCGGCGTTGGTCAAGACACCGATCTGTTCGGGCGGCAACCAGGGCAACAAGCGTTCCACCGTCAGAGTAAACAGAGAGCGTCCCTCAAAAAGGGGCAAAGCCTGCTTGGGGTGGTGATGACGGCTTAAGGGCCACAGGCGCGTGCCCTCTCCCCCGGCCATAATCAGGGCATAGACGTGGTCAAACATGCTCATCCTCCTTCAGGTAGATATCGCGCGTTTCACGTGCGGCAACGTATTGCAAAGGAGCAACCTGCCGCGCTATGCCCTTCAATTCCATCAACACCAGCGTGCTGCTCACCATTTCGATGGGCATGCCGCTGGCGCGGGCTAACTCATCCACATGAACAGGCTCCCGCGAAAGATAGGTCAGCAGCGCAGCCTCGGTCAAGGTAGCGGGGATCAATTCCCGCGCGGCGCGCTGCTCCCCCACAGACTCCAGCTGGAGCGCATCCAAAACATCCTGGACGCAGGTGACCAGGGTCGCCCCTTCGCGCAACAAGCGGTGCGTTCCCTGGGAAGCCGGGCTGAAAATGGAGCCGGGCACGGCGAAGACCTCACGGCCGTGCTGAGCAGCAAAATCGGCGGTGATGAGCGCCCCGCTCGTCGTTCCGGCTTCCACCACCAACACACCACGGCTCAAGCCGCTGATGATGCGGTTGCGCGCGGGGAAGTTAGCCGCTTCGGGCGGCGTTCCCAGAGGATAATCGCTGACCAGGGCACCGTGAGCGCAGATCTCCTGGGCCAATCGGCGATGCTCTTCCGGGTACATCCGGTCAACGCCACAGCCCAGGACGGCGATGGTGCGCCCCCCGGCATCCAGGGCCGCCCGATGCGCGATGGCATCAATGCCGCGCGCCAGGCCACTGACAATCGTCAGGCCCTGTTGTGCCAGCTCGGTCGCCAATTGATGGGCTACCTCGCGCCCATAGACCGTCGGTTTACGGGTTCCCACAATAGCAACCGCCCAGTCGTCATCGGCTTCCAGGGTGCCTTTAACAAACAAAACCGGAGGGCTATCGGGCAGCTCACGCAAAGCGGTAGGGTAAGCGGGGTCATCCCAGGTGTAGACCGACACACCGGCACGCATAACGGCGGCCTCCAGTTGGGCCAGGTCCAGGCTTTCACGCAATTGCAGAAAATGATTCAGCGCTCGACGCTCCAGGCCCAGAGCCTGTAAAGCTTCAACAGGGGCTTCCCAGGCAGCGCGGATTGAACCAAACGTATCCAGTAACAGACGCAACCGCACCGGTCCAATACCGCGCACGCGATTGAAGGCCAGCCAGTAACGCAAATCTCCCATAAGAGGTTTCCAGGGCCAGGACTACTCCTCGTCCAGCAGGCCAGGCATCGGAACAATCACCATGCGCCGGGCAGCCACATCCAGAACGCGGACCACCTCACGGATGCCGGGGATCAAAATCTCCCCGCGCGGCCCTTGCACGACGTACACATCATTGGCTCCCTGCGCATCGAGCACCTCGGCGATCTCCCCCAGGAACTCCCCGCTTTCGGTCTCCACGCGCATCCCAATGAGTTGAAAGTGGTAATACTCCCCTTCCTCCAGGGGTACAGCGTCCGTCAGACGCACGAACACCAGGGCGTGCTGAAAACTTTCGGCCATGGTACGATCATCGCAGTGCCGGAGCTTGAGCAGTAAGAGTCCCTGATGTTTACGCACCGCCTCGATAACGAAAGGCTGATGCGCCTCGCCCAGGTAAACCATTCGCCCTGGCGCCAGGCGTTCAGGATAATCCGTCCAAATCTCCATCCGCAACTCCCCGCGGATTCCATGGGGGCGGAGGATTTTGCCCACGGCCAAGTAGAGAGGCTCAGACTGCCTGTCTGGCATGCCTGAGCCTCTCTGATCCGAATGCTCGACTGGCATGGATACAGACGTTTTCATCTCCACGCCGTCACATGCCGTATCAGACGATTTCCAAAGTGACACGCTTGCCGCTCTTGGCACCCAGGACCCGCGCCAGCGAGCGAACCGCGTTAATGGTGCGGCCATCCCGCCCAATCATGCGCCCCATGTCCTTTTCTGATACGCGCAGCTCCAGGGTCAGTGTAGATTCCCCCTCAACCTCTGACACTGCCACTTTCTCAGGCTCGTCCGCTAAGGCCTTAGCCACGTACTCAACAAGTTCCTTGACTGCAGACATCGCACTCCTCCTTGAATGGTGAAAGAAAGTAACGACAGGGCCGAGCCTATCTTACCTCAAATTATATTCAAAAATGATTTTTGCCAAACTCAGTGGACCAGTTTGGTTTTTGGGCTGACGGTGCGTGCTTTTTCGGCCTGTTCAGCCTCGGCCAGCAGCACGTCCTGCGATTCACCAGCCTTTAAGCGAGCAAAGCGCTCCAGCGTCCCGGTCTTGGTCAGCAAGCGCGCCACCGACTCTGTGGGCTGGGCCCCATTCTTGAGCCAGTACCAGACCCGGTCCTCTTTCAGGGTGATGGTTTCCGGCTGCGTGCGCGGATTATAGAACCCCACGACATCCACATACTCCCCATTGCGCGCGGTGCGCGCTTCCGCAATCACGATGCGGTAGCTGGGTTGACGCTTGGCTCCCATACGATACAACTTGATTTTCAGCATAGCTTTCCTTCTCTCCTCAAGAATGTGAACTAGAGATGAAAATGTTTTTCCCTACGCCGGTTAACGTGAAAACAAGCGCATTAACTCGCGCTGGCTTCCCCGTTTGCCCAGGCGTTTCATCAATTTTTGCATGTCCCGATACTGGGCCAGAAGCTGGTTAATGTCCTGCGGGGTAGTCCCGCTACCACGCGCAATGCGGCGCTTGCGACTCCCATCAATGATGCGCGGATTCCGGCGCTCCTCCGGTGTCATGGAAAGGATAATGGCCTCAATCCGCTTGAGCTGTTTTTCCGCCGCCTCTTCTTCCACGTTCTTAGCCAGTTGCTGTCCTCCGGGCAACATCCCCAGAATCTCGGAAAGGGGCCCCATCCTGCGCACCTGACGCATCTGCTCCAAAAGATCTTCCAGGGTAAAATCCCCCTTGCGCAGGCGCTCCTCCATGTGCGCGGCCTCCTGGGCGTCAAACGCCGCCTCGGCCTTTTCGATCAGCGTGAGCACATCCCCCATGCCCAGGATACGCGAGGCCAGCCGATCAGGATGGAAAGGCTCCAGGCCACCGGAGATTTTTTCACCCGTCCCCAGGAACTTGATGGGCACCCCGGTCACGGCACGCATGCTGATGGCCGCCCCACCCCGCGCATCGCCATCCACCTTGGTCAGAATCAGACCGGTGAGCGGCACCCGTTCATGGAAGCCTTTAGCAATATTCACCGCCTCCTGGCCGGTCATGGCATCGGCCACGAGCAGCACCTCGACCGGCTTGACGCGCGCCCGAATAGCCTCCAACTCGCGCATCATATCATCGTCAATTTGCAAACGACCCGCTGTGTCCAGGATCACCACATCCGCCCCGCGCTTGCGTGCGTCCTCGATCCCAGCCACGCAGATGTCAGGCGGTGGTGTCTTGCCGTGATCGCTGTAGACGGGGATGCCAAGCTGCTTTCCCAACACCTCAAGCTGGGTGATGGCCGCCGGACGATACGTATCCGCCGCCACCAGGACCGGATAATGGCCCTGGCTCTTAAGATAGCGCGCGAGCTTGGCTGCTGTTGTCGTCTTACCCGACCCCTGCAACCCCACCAGCATGATCACATAAGGCGCCTGCCCGCGCAATTCCAACCGGCCCGGCGTCCCCAACGTAGCCACCAGCTCCTGATGGACGATCTTGACGACCTGCTGGGTCGGATTGAGCGCGCGGGACACCTCCTCACCTACAGCCTTTTCCCGCACGCGGGCCACGAAGTCCTTGACGACCTTAAAGTTAACGTCCGCCTCTAAAAGTGCCAGACGGATTTCGCGCAAGACGGCGTCAACGTCCTCCTCACGCAAAACGCCGCGTTTACCCAACTGGCTAAACACGCGCTGCAATCGTTCGCTTAGTGATTCAAACATCCGTCTTGTCCCTCCGTCTTATCGTGTTCATTCTAATGGATATTGACATTTCGTCAAGCATTGCCGAAAAGCCCCTTCCACCCCCGGAAGTTGTCTGACATCTACGCCGTTGAAGAGTGCCCTTTTCACTAATTAGAAAGCACCGAATCTTCACCAAACTTTCACACATGCCCTTTAAAATAGAAACCAACGTGAGAAAAAGCAAAGCATTGGGGGATAAAGGGGAAGGTTAACCATGAAGTTAAAACGAGCCTGGCATCACTGGATCATAGACGCGGTTCTTTTCGGCAGCTTCATCCTGGCTTTCTGGATGGACCTGACCGATTTGAGTTTGCATCAATGGGTGGGAGTAGCCACCGGCGTCCTGGCCGGGTATCACCTGTTGGTCCATTGGACCTGGGTCAAAACAGTAGTCGCGCGTTTTTTCAAAAAGCTGGCTCGACAACCCCGCCAGTATTTTATCCTCGACACGGCTCTAGCCACCAGCTTTGTCCTCATGCTGGGAACCGGCCTGCTCCTTTCTACCTGGCTCAACCTGACTCTGGCCGACTATGCAACCTGGAGGGACATCCATGTCATCTCATCCATCGCTGGCCTGGTCCTGCTGGTGCTCAAACTGATCTTGCATCGGCGCTGGATTGTAGCCATGGCGCCCTGGCGCCGTTGTCTGGCCCCGGTCCCGGCACCCCCAGGGCCGGTCGTAGACTTCTCCCGGCGCGAATTTCTGGGGACCATGGCTATCATCGGGGGCCTGTCGGCCCTGGCTTTGGTTAATGCGACGCAGGCCCTCACGCTGCGTGGGAGCAAAGCCGAAGATAGCGCCGAACGCCCGGCAACGGGAGAGCGCGTGGCGCCGGGCGTGCCATCCCATTCCGCTCTATCACCAGCGCCATCAGCGACCCCATCCCCGACCCGCCAGACCTTATCCGCCATCCCGGCAACAGCTACACCTGCTGCCCCAGCCGCAGCCACACCTGTCGCTACGGCCATCCCCCTGCCCACAGCAACGCCGGAGACAGCGCCGTTAAGTTGCATCTACCTGTGTCCGCGGCGCTGCAGCTATCCAGGCCGTTGCCGGCGGTATACCGACGTTAACGCCAACCAACGCTGCGACTGGGGTGAATGCTGGACCCTGTACAATCAACAGAAACAAACGCCGTGAATAGCCTTTACCACAACTGGCAGTAGCCGGTTGGAGGCAGGCAGAAAGTCAGGGTGTTATGCTTCCTCCGCCTCAGTCGGTGCAAGGCCAGAGCGCAAACGCCGGGCCAGGGCACGGGCACGTTGAGGCGCATCGCCCAGGTAGCTGGCAATCGAAAGCGCTTCCTGCAAAGCCGGGGCAGGAAGCCACCGCAACAAGCGTGGTTCGGTACTCACCAGCTCCACCAGGGGATTGGCCTGTCCCGCTTCAACCGCTTCCCAGGCCTGCAGGGCCAACTCACGCAACACCTCGTGCATGGCCTGCCGATCGGCTCCGGCCTGCGCCAGACGCATCAGCAGCGGCTCCAGGGCGGCGAAAAGGCCATAGCGCTCCAGATTGCGCGTAATCGCCAGAGTGTTGACGCGCAAACCGCGCACCAGTCGCAAAGCAGTCATGATGACTTCCTCAGCGGCCAGGAAGCCTTCGGGCAAGAGAATGCGGCGATTGGCGGAATCGTCCAGGGTGCGTTCCAGCAGGGAATGCGCAGCGTTATCCCAGGCCACATCCGGCAGGCGGGCTAGATAGCGCGCCAGGCTGTCCAACTTTTCGGCAGCGATGGGGTTGCGCTTGAAAGGCATGGCCGAAGATCCAACCTGTTGGGCCCCAAATGGCTCGGCCCATTCCCCCAGCGCCGGATTCTGTAAAAGGCGCAGGTCAAAGGCAAAGCGATAAAGCGTCAACCCTACCCCGGCCAGCGCCGTGAGCAAAGCCCAATCCTGGCGCCGGGGATAAGTTTGATTGGCGATCGGCCAGGCTGCCAGGCCCAGCTCGGCCAGCACTTCAGCCTCGAAGGCAGCTGGATCGATACGCCCTTCCAAAAGTAAAGCATAAGAGGCTGATGTACCCACGGCCCCTTTGAAGCCCTTGCCGCGCCAGTTAGCTTTGAGCTGTTGGAGGGTCTGCCGATCTTCCCACAAATCCTGGGCATAGGTCGCCAGACGATACCCCAGGGTGGTAGGCTCAGCCGGTTGCAGATGGGTGTAGCCCAGGCAGGGCAGGTCGGCATAGGTTTCGATAGCTTCCGCCAGGGCCAGTAGCAGCTCATCAAGGCGTTGCAACAACAAAGTGAGCGCTTCCAGGGCTTGCAAAGCTGAGGCATTGTCCTTCACATCCATAGACGTGGCCCCAAGGTGGATAATGCCGCCCCCTACAGAACATTGAGCCGCGTAGACGCGCACCTCGGCCATCAAATCGTGGCGCAGGGTCTGTTCCTCGCGCAGGGACGCCTCCAGGTCCACATCATCTGCGTGATCCTCCAGATCGGCCACCTGTTCCGGCGTTACCAGGCCATAACGGCTCTGAACGCGCGCCAGAGCCACCCAGATGCGGCGATAGAGACGGCGCGTGTTAACTTCGCTCCAGATCGCCCGCATGGCTTCGGAACCATAGCGCCAGGCAAAAGGCGAAAGATAGGGATCGGGCATGGCATACCTCCTCAAGAGTCGCTCAAGCCTTATCGAGGACCTGCAGTATCAGAAAATGGGAAAGGCCGAAGAAACGGAGTGGCGTACCCTCCAAAGCGTAAGTCAGGCGACGGATCCAACGCCCCAGGGCAGGATGCCGCGCGACGATGTTATCATATCCAGCATACATTTGCCGATGCACCAGCACCCGCACGGGCAAATCGCGGAAGAGCGCGCGCAGCCCTGGCGCAGTGTAGGCGCGCACGTGCGGCGCAAGGCGGTTGCGCAGGGGGTCAGGCAGCCAGTTGATGAGCGGAATATTGCCAAAGTGATACTGCCCGCGCCAGTACATACCGTGAGTTTCGAAGGGGTAAAGCCGATTGGGCACAAAAATGACGATGTGGCCGCCGGGACGCACGACGCGGACCATCTCCCTGGCACAGAGGCGATCGTCCTGGACGTGCTCCAGGACTTCGTGGGAGAAGGCGACATCAAAGCTGTCGCTGGCAAAGGGCAGCGCCTCCCCCACAGCCTGCACGACGCCCGTGGCCCGCTCGCGTGCCTCCAGTGCCCGCGGAAACTCCACTTCAATGCCGTACACCTCCTGAGAGAAGCGCCCAAA
This sequence comes from Anaerolineae bacterium, assembly GCA_034434315.1. GTDB lineage: Bacteria > Chloroflexota > Anaerolineae > B4-G1 > SLSP01 > DAOTZR01. The sequence goes on along the minus strand of DAOTZR010000052.1, from coordinate 562 downwards.
AGCCTGCGTGTACATGCCCATGCCGCAGCCGACATCGAGAATGCGCTTCCCCTCCAGCGGGACGTGGCGCAAAACCCATTGCAAGCGCCGTTCCTGCCCCGCCCGCCACACAAACGAGGGATTGCCCCGTAATGCTGCTTCTTCCATGCTCACCACCTTAACCAGAGTTGGAGTGTCCGAACGCCCCGGTAACGTCAGGAGCGCAAATCTATTGTAACGCAAAGAACCGGCTTGCCAACTATGGTTTCGATTCGATTCCAAAGCGTGCGCGTCCGCTCTAAGCTAATGTCGCGAGCAGCTTCGCGACCCGCAAACCCTGTTCTGAATGCCCCCGCTTTGGCTTTTTAAGGGAAAAGCAGAAGCCAGGGGGGTGAGAGGGGGAAGGCAGCCCAAAAAGTAAGTTCCTGTCCAACAAAACACCAACAGCAGCGAGGGTTTCCACCATGGTCATGTTGTATTTTTGCATAACAGGTCTATAATAAAAACAGCTTTGAAGCACCAGCCTTTGATTCAGGCCAGCAACATGGATAAGAGGGCAAAAAAGCGGCCCATCGGATCAGAC
>DAOTZR010000051.1:0-1967 GCA_034434315.1 Anaerolineae bacterium | reverse complement strand
GCGGAGGCGCTGCTCGCCTCCAGGCCGGGCCTAGTTTACCATGGTTTGATGAAAATCCCGCACGGAACCAGGGGCCCTCATCACCCTGTATGGGCCGGATACCACCGCTGGAACCAGGCTGTAAAGACCAGCGTCCACAGCAGGGCCTGCTCCGGTGCGTGATGGCCGGCCAGCGCCAGGACGGCCTGAAGCAGATACACCCCGCCCCAAAGGGCCGTGAGGATGATATGGGTGCGGACAAATGCCGTATGCCGGCACAGGACCGGCGGGTAGCCATTGGGAGTAGGCCGCGGTGAGCGGCGTTTCAGTGGCCCGCGTCCCCGGTCACGGGTTCACTTGGGTTATGTAACGGATGATAGCGCCGTAACGCTTGAAGAAACTGCCGCCCAGCAGTGTCGCCAATCCCCCAGGGCAAAGTGGAGCAGCTCCTCCGTTTCCATCCAGGTAGGCCGGTCAAGGCGTCGGCGGTATCCCCAAAGTAGCGCGGCCGGCAGCCCGGCGACTCCCCAACTCCCCATGGGTAATGCCGGAGAAAATTCCGGCGCCGACCAGTGCACAATCCAGGGTATGAAGGCCACACCTGCCAGGCCATGTCGGGCCCGCGCTGGAGAGTCTCCTCCGGCGCGGGAGCCGGGGGTGGAGGTGGCGCCGCCGACCCTTCTGGTCTGGAGAACAGACCCCCCAGCAATTTATCTGGCAAGGGGCACCAGGAAACCTGCCTTTCACGTCCAGCATCGCGAAATGTGCGGCTTTTGGCTCTTGAGTCGGCGGTATGGACGGCACGGCTTCTCTCAAGCAAAAGGTGGCTTACCCGTCGGGATCGCCCGCGGGTGCCACTGGTGAAGAAATCGCCAAAGCCGCGGCCCAGGTTGCTAAACGGGAAATGCTATCGTGGCATCATCTCCAATGCGAAAGTTCGGCTTGCGTGCCTGACACTTTGAGTATAATCAAAAATGTGCGCGTCTGTGTCCCTGTTTCATAGAGTTGGAAGACGGGCGCTGCCTGCCAGGGAATGTTGTAGCCGACGTTGCCTCCGCTCCGACAACGCGGCTGACGCGCAGTTAGCCTTCCGAACCAGCGTATGAGGAAGCCGACAGGAAGGACTTGATGCCAGGAAAGAAACAAATTAACCCGAAACGCTCGCTCGAAGCCTACGAGCCGTGGGACAAAGCGCACGTCAACAATCCACCCGTGGGGCTGGTCACGCCCGAAACCGACCCCGATGCCGGGCAGATGAAGCGCTATGCCGCCCGTCTGGCCGACAAGGCGGAACACACCGCCTTTGAGGTGTCACTGCTATGCTACACGTCCGTGAGCGCTACTTATGGAGGATAGACTATGACCGAATGGGGACCTCACAATCCGCATCCACTTTCCCGCATGAAAACTGAGCTGATCTGGGAGGGCAAGTACGACGAGTACGGCAACCGCCGTCCCGTGCGCCTGCCCGAATCGCCGCTCCCCTTGCAGCGTATTGAGACGATTGACGAGCCGCGCGACCGCGAAAAGGCGCGCCAGCTCAGTCTCTTCGACGAAGAGGCTTTCCACCGCAGCGCCCACCGCGATGACTGGCGCAATAGGCTCATCTGGGGCGATAACAAGTTGGTGATGGCCGCCTTGCTGGAGGAGTTCCGCGGCAAGATCGACCTGATCTACATTGACCCGCCCTTCGACGTGGGCGCCGACTTCACCATGCAGGTGCAGATCGGCGAAGATGGCGACGCCGTGCAGAAGGAGCAATCCATCCTGGAAGCGGTGGCCTACCGCGATACCTGGGGCAAGGGGACGGATTCCTACTTGCACATGATGTACGAACGCTTGATGCTGATGCGCGAACTGCTCAGTGAGCGGGGGAGTATTTATGTGCATTGTGATTGGAGAGTGAATTCACTTCTCCGCTTGTTGCTTGATGAGATTTTCGACCGGGAAAGATTCCGTAATGAAATCGTATGGCAGAAGATTCGGTC
>DAOTZR010000050.1:0-2137 GCA_034434315.1 Anaerolineae bacterium | reverse complement strand
CCCTGGTATGAAGGAGCCAAGGCATGAAGCGTACAGAGAGCGGCGCCGTAGCGAGCGAGTCGCTGGCAAGAAGCCCGGAGCCCTTCAATGAGTACATGGTCCCCGAAGCGGCGCTACGCTTTATGCAGGGCTTTGGGCGTCTGATTCGCACGCAGACGGACCGGGGGATTGTGGTCGTGCTCGATAAGCGTCTGGTCACGAAAGGGTACGGCGGACATTTTCTGCGCTCTCTGCCGGGGCCTCGGATCTACCAGGGGAGCATGCAAGACCTGCCGCGGATTGCCGCGGCCTGGTTGGAAAGTGAAGTCGAATTTGAGGCTCTGGCCTCCGGACCGGTTTTTGAGGAACCGCCCTGGTAAAGGGACGGGTAGGGTAGATCAACGTTATAAGCATGAGATGGGGGGTAACGTATGCGTATTGCTGTGGATGCCTTTGGATCGGATGAGCGCCCTCGGCCCGACATTGAGGGGGCGGTCATGGCGGCACGGGCCTGGGGGGATGAGATTATCCTGGTAGGCCCGGAAGCCGAGATTCGCCGTGAACTGGAGCGTTTTGATACTCGTAACCTGAACCTGCGCATTGTCCATGCCCCGGAGGTGATCGGCATGGATGAGCACGCTAACGCGGTGAAGGCCAAAAAAGAAGCCTCCATTCGCGTGGCGATGCGTCTGGTGAAGCATGGTGAGGCGGACGCCTTTGTTTCCGCCGGGAACACCATTGCCTGTCTGTCCTCGGCCCTGTTCGACCTGGGCCGCATTCGGTTGCCGGATGGCCAGCGCATTGAACGCCCGGCCCTGGCGACCATTTTCCCGGTAGCTTTCCAGAAAGTCCTGTTGCTGGATGTGGGGGCTACGGCAGATTGTGACGCGAAAATGCTGCTGCAGTTTGCCCGCATGGGCAGCATCTGCGCCGAGCGCGTGGCGGGGATTGCCCGTCCGCGGGTGGGGCTCCTGGCCAATGGCGAGGAGGAAGAAAAGGGCACTCTGGTGCTGCGCGATGCCTTTGCGCTTTTCAAGCAGAGCGATCTGAACTTTGTGGGCAATGTCGAGCCCAAAGAGGTGAGCAAAGGCATGGCCGACGTGGTGGTGACCGATGGCTTTACCGGTAACATCCTGCTTAAAGGCTCGGAGACGGTGGCCTCCTTCACCAAACGCTTGTTGAAACGCGAGTTTTGGGATGCGCCCCTGGGAAAGCTAGGCCTGCTCCTGGCCCTGCCCGGCCTGCTCCTCAGCCTGCCGGGGTTGCTGGTACTGATGCCTGCCTTTAAGCGTATCGCCCGCCGCCTCGACCCGTTCGAGTATGGCGGGGCGCTACTTTTGGGGGTGGATGGGGTTGTCATCATCGGCCATGGCCGATCGAATGCCCGGGCCATCAAGAACGCGATAGCACGGGCGCGCGAGGCGGTTGCGGCCCAAGTTATACCGACTATTAAAGAAGGTCTGGCAACCTGGGATAAAAAGGAGGAGATTTGAATAACATGTCGGATCGTAGACGGGTAGTTATTACAGGTATGGGAGTTCTCACGCCCCTGGGGTTGACCCTGGCCGAAACCTGGGAAAACGCGAAGGCCGGGAAATCGGGGATCACGCGCATCACGCAGTTTGACCCTTCTCTTTTGACCACGCAGATTGCGGGTGAGCTGAAAGGGTTTAAACCGGAGGCCTACATGCCGGCGCGCGAGGCCCGGCGTATGGCGCGCTGTTCGCAGATTGCCCTCGCGGCGACGCAGCAGGCGCTGGCTGATGCCGGCATCACTTTGCCCCTGGCCGACCCGGAGCGGGTTGGCGTCGCCGTGGGGGTTGGTATGGGCGGAATGGAATGGACCTGCAATCAGGCCCGCAATTACTGGGAGAGGGGATTGGGAGCGGTCAGTCCCTTTGCCCTCACGGCGGCCCTGCCCAACATCCCCACCTATCATGTGAGCATCTATACCGGCGCTCAGGGCGCCGTCATTGCTCCGGTTGCGGCCTGCGCTACGGGGACGCAGGCCATCGGCGAGGCAACGGAATTTATCCGCCATGGCCGAGCCGATGTCATGTTCGCCGGAGGGACCGAGGCGCTGGTGTATGATATTGCCCTTGGCGCTTTCTGCGCCATGCGGGCCATGTCTACGCGTAATGATGACCCGGAACATGCC
>DAOTZR010000049.1:0-5511 GCA_034434315.1 Anaerolineae bacterium | reverse complement strand
TAGCTTTCGTAAGCGCCCATATCCAGGAAGCCGTGTCCGCTGAAGTTGAAGAGGATGACCCGCTCCTCGCCTTTGTCGCGCGCATCCAGCGCCTCGTCAATGGCGGCACGGATGGCGTGCGCGGTTTCCGGAGCCGGGATGATCCCCTCGCTGCGCACGAACTGCAATGCGGCTTCAAACACCTTTGTTTGCGTGTAAGCGCGCGCTTCGATCAGCCCCAGGTCCACCGCTTTGGAAATGAGGGGCGCCATGCCGTGATAGCGCAAACCGCCCGCATGGATGCTCGCCGGCATGAAACTGGCGCCCAGCGTGTGCATCTTGCACAGTGGCGTGAGATGCGCTGTGTCCCCGTAGTCATAGGCATAGACACCGCGCGTGAGGGTAGGGCAGGCAGCCGGTTCAACTGCGATAAACCGGGTGTCCCGTCCGGAACGCAGGCGTTCGCCCAGGAAGGGGAAGGCAATTCCGCCGAAGTTACTCCCCCCGCCGACGCATCCGATAACTACGTCGGGATAAGCACCAGCATCGTCCATCTGGCGCAGCGCTTCTTCACCGATTACGGTTTGATGCAGCAGAACGTGATTCAGCACGCTTCCCAGCGAGTAGCGGGTTTGGGGATCCTTGAGCGCCTGCTCGACCGCCTCGCTGATGGCGATTCCCAGGCTGCCCGGACTGTCTGGGTCTTGAGCCAGAACGGCCCGTCCGGCTTCGGTCTCCTCGCTGGGACTGGGCGTAACCCGCGCTCCGAAAGTCTCCATCAGAATGCGCCGATAGGGTTTTTGATGGTAACTCACTTTGACCATATAGACCTGCACGGCGATCCCCAAGAAAGCCCCGGCCATGGAGAGCGCGCTGCCCCATTGTCCGGCCCCGGTTTCGGTGGTCAGGCGCGTGACCCCCTCCTGCCGGTTGTAATAAGCCTGGGCTACCGCCGTATTGGGCTTGTGACTGCCTACCGGACTGGCCCCTTCGTATTTGTAGTAGATGCGGGCGGGGGTACCCAGGGCCTTTTCCAGCCGCCGCGCACGTCGCAGGGGAGTGGGGCGCCACAAGGCGTAGATCTCGCGCACCTCTTCGGGAATCGGGATGTAGCGCTCGCGCGTGACTTCCTGCTCGATGCAGGCCATGGGGAAAAGGACGGCCAGATCTTCGGGCTTGACCGGCTCGTGCGTTACCGGATGCAGAGGCGGATCGGGCGGTTCCGGCAGATCGGCCTGAAGGTTGTACCAGTATTGAGGCAAATAGCGTTTTTCGTCCATCGTATCCCTCCTGAAAGGTATAGGTTTTGAAATGGTCTTGACCTGAAAAAAGCAACATAAACCTGAGCCGTTTTGCGTCAGGCGGCAAAACGGTTGTAAAAACTCCGGGATAGAGGCGGGGTAACCGGCTAGATGAGGCGGAAGTCTTCCCCGCGTTCAAGCGCCCGACGCATGCGAGCGCCGGACATCCCCATGGCTTCATAGACCAGGTCCATGGTGAGCTGAGCTTCCTGTTGCATGCGCCGTGCGCCAGCCATGAGGATCTCTTCAACCAGACCTGGGCGCTGCTCGTAATAAGCCCGGCGTTCACGGATGGGGTCCAGGAAAGCATTGAGCGCGCGCGCCAGCTTCCTCTTCACCTCAACATCCCCTACACGTCCTTGCTGATAGCGCTCCTTGAGGTCGTTCACTTCGTCGGTATCGGGATTGAATACGTCGTGGTAGATGAATACCGGGTTGCCCTCGACGCGCCCTGGAATATCGGCTCGCACGCGATTGGGATCGGTGTACATGCCGCGCACTTTCTGCTCGACGGTTTTGGCATCATCCGAAAGGAAAATGGCATTGTTCAGTGATTTGCTCATCTTGGCCTGACCGTCCGTGCCGACCAGGGTGGGGACTTCGCCGATCATCACCTCAGGCAAAGGGAAAACTTCGGCTTCGTACAGGCGGTTGAAGCGACGGGCAATTTCGCGCGTGATTTCGACGTGAGCTTCGTTGTCCTTGCCTACCGGCACCAGATGCGCGCGGGGCAAGAGGATGTCCGCCGCTTGTAGCACGGGATAACCGACCAGGCCAAAGGGAATGGTCTCATCGTCCATGTCCGCCGCGCGCGCCATATCCTTCAGGCTGGGCAGGCGCGTCAGCCGGGGGAGGGTGACCAGGTTGCCCAGGATCAGATTCAATTCGAATGTCTGTGGCACTGTGGATTGCAGGAAAATGACGCTTTTTTCCGGGTCAATGCCTACAGCTAGATAATCGAGCACCACATCATAAATGTTGCGCGCCAGTTCCTGGACCCGCGCTTTCTCCGGACGTGTTGTGAGCGTATGTAAATCAGCCACGATAAAGAAGCATTCGTAAGCTTCCTGCAGGGCTACGCGATTTTTGAGGCTTCCCACATAATGCCCCAGATGCAGCTTACCGGTTGGCCGATCTCCGGTCAAAATACGCTTTTTCTCCGTCATGCTCTCCTCCTGAGTTTGAATATGCAAAAACGCCCGTCCCCAACAGGGACGGGCGTTGAAAACCCGTGGTACCACCCTGGTTAAGCGGCTTAACAAAAAACGCGCTGTGACGCGCGTTTCAGAAAGCCAGCTTCACTCTTTTCGAGCACGGCCCTGAGGGGCGATGCTCTCCGCCTGGATAACGGTGGCGGCTCCGTCCCGGTCTACTGCCCTGCTGTCAGGGGTTCGGCGGGCGACTCCCGGGCCCATTCAGTGTTGGCGCTGATGCCGGCTCGCACCTTTCCCGGCTCTCTGGAATCCCGCTACAACACCTACTCTTCCCGTTCGCAGTCTTTACACATGTCTTTATAGCACAGAGTCGAAAAATGTCAAAGCCCCGCGTGCGGGGAGAAGGCCAGGGGACTGCCCTACGTGTGGGGGAGCGGGAATCTTGGGTTGAACCGTGATGCGCGCCTGTGCTCTTGACAGGCCCTGATTTTAGCGTTAGGATGTATTTACTACTTGGTCGTCAGGCGCGAACAACTTGCTGAAGATGGGTAATCCGGCCTTGAGGACAAAACGGACGCTTGAAGGCCGGTCGAACGCATTCCTGTGAGACAGAGCGTGCGTCAGTTGCTGTGACTTGCCTTATCAGGAGGTAGCTATGCCTGCTGAAGCTGAACTGGTGCGGACGTTGCGCGATGGTTCCCTGCAATGCCGGGTGTGTGAGCACTTTTGCGTGATTCCCCTCGACGGGTGGGGCAAATGTGGCGTGCGACAGCACGTAGCCGGGAAGCTTATCCTGCAAGTCTATGGGCATCCTGTTGCCGTTCATCTGGACCCGATTGAGAAAAAACCCCTTTACCACTTCCTGCCTGGCAGCGCGATTTACTCCCTGGGCACGCTGGGATGTAATTTCAGCTGTTCCTGGTGTCAGAACTGGGAGATTTCCCAATTCACAGTGCGCGAGGTCGGCCTGCCGCATGGGCGGAGCTTGACGCCCGAAGAAGTCGTGCATCAGGCCCAACGCCAGGGCGCTGCGGCCATTGCTTACACCTACAACGAACCTACCATCTTTTTTGAGTATACCCTGGATATAGCCCGACTGGCACGTGCGGCAGGGCTGCGTAACGTCTACGTCTCCAATGGTTTCATGAGTCAGGAAGCTTCAAATCAGCTCGTGCCTTATCTGGACGCTATCAACATAGACTTGAAAGGGTTTACTGAAGCCTTTTACCGGGACTATTGCCATGCCCGGCTGGAACCCGTGAAACGCAATATCGCCACGCTGGTGCAGGAACCTTCGGTTTGGGTGGAAGTGACCACGCTACTCATCCCCGGCCTTAACGATAGCGACACCGAGTTGCGGGCCGCAGCCAACTGGATGGCGCGCCTCAGTCCCGATATACCCTGGCATTTTTCCGCGTTCTTCCCTAATTACAAGATGACCGACCGTCCTCCCACATCCCTCACAACTCTGATGCGCGCGGCTCAGATAGCGCGGGAGGCTGGCATGCGCTACGTCTACCTGGGCAATGTACGGGATACCGAATTCAGCCAGACCCGCTGTCCTGAGTGTGGCGCCCTATTGATTCAGCGCAGCGGGTACTGGACCCGCCCGCTGTGGACTACGCCGGGCCAGTGTCCTGCCTGTCATACGGTTATCCCCGGCGTGTGGGCCTGACCTTATATTTCGTCAAGGGAGGTGAATGGATGCAAACGACAGTGCGTTCTCCTGCAGTTGCCGGCATGTTTTATCCATCAAGTCCGACGGCCCTGCGGCAAGTTGTGGCGCAACATCTGGAAGCGGCGCGTCCTCCGACCTTAACCAGGGTGCGGGCCGTGATTGCCCCTCATGCGGGCTACATCTACTCCGGCCCCATCGCCGCCTTTGCCTACAAAGTCCTGGCGCAACAACCGGCCCCAAAGCGCGTGTACCTGATGGGACCGGCGCATCGCGTTCCTTTCACGGGTGTGGCTCTGGGCGCTTATGCCGGTTTCGCCACCCCCCTCGGTACTGTTCCGGTGGATAGTGCGACCATCGAAGCTCTGTCTGCGCGTGCGGACCTGTTCAAGGTGAACCTGCTGGCCCATGCGCCTGAACATTGCCTGGAAGTCCAGATTCCTTTTTTGCAGATGACGTACGACCCGGTTCCCCCGATTGTGCCGTTGTTGTTTGGGGATGTGGATAGCGTGCAGGTGGCGGAGGCTTTGGCACCTCAGCTTGGCTCAGAGGACCTGATCATCGTCAGTTCCGATTTGAGCCACTACTATCCCTATCACGAAGCCCGACGTCTGGATCAAGACCTGTTGCAGGCTTTGATGGAGGGGGATATGCGGCGGGTGCTTAAGGGCGAAGCCTGCGGCCTGTTGCCCATCCTTACCGTCATGGAGCTGGCGCAGCGCCTGGCCTGGCGTCCGCATTTGCTGGATTACCGCAATTCCGGCGACACCGCCGGCGATCGCCGCCAGGTTGTGGGCTACGCCGCCATCGCCTACACGGAGGTGCCCCGTGCCTGAATTGACTCCTGAGCAACAGCAGACCCTATTGCGTCTGGCGCGGCAGAGCATCGAGCAGGCTTTGCGCGGACAACCGCCCCGTCTTCCGGCGGATCTCGATCCGCGCCTGCTGGAGCCGGGCGCGGTGTTTGTGACCCTCACCCTGGCGGGGGCTTTGCGGGGATGCATCGGTTCTCTGGTCGCGCATCGTCCCCTGGCCGAGGATGTGCAACAAAATGCCCTCGCGGCTGCGTTTGACGATCCGCGTTTCAGCCCGCTCACCGCGGACGAGCTGCCGCATGTGCACATCGAGATTTCCCTGCTCACGCCTTATCGTCCCCTGGCCTATCGCGATGCGGACGAGCTGCTGCGCCTGTTGCGTCCGGGCATTGATGGGGTCTTGCTCGAATCCGGCTGGCATCGAGCTACCTTCCTTCCCCAGGTGTGGGAGCATTTTTCCGACCCGCAGGAGTTTCTGGCGCATCTCTGCCTCAAGGCCGGCCTGCCGGCCAATGCCTGGCGCTGGCCGCAGACCCGGATTTATGTCTATCAGGTCGAAAAATTTGAAGAGGCCTGAATCCTCCCCG
>DAOTZR010000048.1:0-11416 GCA_034434315.1 Anaerolineae bacterium | reverse complement strand
GCACACCGATGACGCCAGGGGTGACGGTTACACCAGAGCCCCCAACGGCGCCTGCTGCATCTCTGACGCCTATTTTGCCGTCGGCGACGCCTGGGCCGACCCGTGTGGCTCCTGGAACGCCCGAACGGCCGTGCCTTTCCCCCTTCCTTGTGGCGGGGGTGCTCTTGTTAGTGGCGGGCCTGGGCTTGCTGCTCAGTGGGAAGCGGCATGGACAGCCCTAGAGTGCGTTGGGGGGCGCTGCTCGTCCTGGTGGGGGTGTTGTTGATCGGTGTGGAAGCGTGGCGTACCGGGCTTTTGCACCCGGCTTTTTCATCCCCCACCCCCTGGACGCGCCAGCATGAGCCGCTGGTGCCTACAGCACGCCCCACGGAAGTTGCCGCGACCCGTACAGCTTTGCCCCCTTTGACGATTCCCCAGGCCCGCAATGTGCGCCTGGAGACCTGGCGCGGGCACTATCGCTGGGGGATTGGCGTTCCTGCACATACGTATGAGAAGATCGCCCAGGTATCTGACCTTACGGTGTTGCGGGCCGGCTGGTATGTGAACTGGATGGCCCAGGCTGAGGCGACACCCTTGCCTGGTGCAACGTTTGTGCCCATCGTCTGGATTGGGGCGAATGAGTTGCAGTATGCGCCGGAAGAGCTGGCACGCCTGGCGCGCGCAAACCCTGGCGCGCTGTGGCTCATCGGTAATGAGCCGGATGTGCGCTGGCAGGATAACGTCACACCGCAGGATTATGCACGCTTCTATCACCGGGCTTATCTCACTCTCAAGGCGGCTGATCCTACGGCGTTGGTCGCTATCGGGGGCGTGGGACAGGTTTCGCCTTTGCGCCTGCGCTACATCGAGGCGATTCTGGATGCTCACCAGCAGCAGTTTGGCGTTGCCATGCCGGTAGATGTGTGGAATATTCACATCTTTATCCTGCGTGAGGAGCGGGACAGTTGGGGCCTGGGCATTCCTCCTGGCTTCGATGACGCGGCAGGGCTGTTGTACGAGATCCAGGACAATGCCGATATCTATCTGCTGGTTCAACAGGTTATCACGTTTCGTCAGTGGATGGCGGATCACGGGTATCGGGAGCGCCCGCTGATCATTTCGGAATACGGCGTGGTCATGCCAGAGGCTTATGGTTTCGATGTAGAGCGGGTGGCCGGGTTTATGGAAAACAGTTTCGATTTCTTCCTGACCGCTACGGACGACCGGTTGGGTTATCCGGTGGACGGGAATCGGCTGGTGCAGGCCTGGTGCTGGTTCAGCCTGGGGGATACGCTGTATGCTACCGGCAATCTTTTTGATCCAGAGACCGGCGAAATGACGTCTCTGGGCGAACACTGGATCAAGTATTTTGAGGCGCGTTGGTGAAAGAACGTGGGATCTGGCGCGATGGGCTGGCGCTGGGGGCGCTGAGCCTGGGGTTTTACCTGGCTACGCTGGCGCCAGGGGTACTCTGGGGGGATGATGCCCATTTGCAGCGGGTAGCCGTCGAGGGCATTTTACAGGGCAGCGCGGGCAGCCATCCGCTTTGGGTAGCCATCGCCCATCTTTTCACCCTTTTGCCTTTCGGGGATGTGGCGGGTCGGGTCAACGCGGTTTCGGCGGTTTTTGGTGCGTTCACGCTGGTGTTGTTTTACTGGACCGCGCGCGAGTTGCGCATCATGCGCTCGGCCGCGCTGATGGCGACTTTGGCGCTGATGGTAAGCCATACCTTCTGGTCCCACGCCGTTCGTACCGAGGTTTACACCCTCACCCTGGCTTTTATGGCTCTGGTCATGGGGAGCATGGCACGTTGGCTGAATACCGGGCGTCCAGGATGGCTGGGACTGGCCGCGGGAGCTTTGGGATTGGGTCTGGCGGCGCATTTGATGGTGGCTTTGTACGCGCCTGCCTGTCTCTGGCTGGTATGGCGGGGCCGCAGGCATCTATCCTGGCATGCCCTGGCTCTGGCTGTGGTAATGGGTGCCCTGGGCACTGTGCCGCTTTTAGCGCTCGTGTTGCGCGATGCTCAGGTATTAAATCTGCACGGCATGGAGCTTGTGCGCTGGGCGTTGTTTTCGTTCGAAGGCTATGATTTCAGTGGGGCTTTCTTTGACTTTTCCTGGCCTCTGCTCCCGTTGGATACCTTCGAGTGGCTGGCTTTTTTAAGTTTGCAGTTTGTCGGTCCGGCCCTGATTGCCGGTTTCACGGGAATGGTGAGCAGTGTACGGCGCTGGCCGGCGTCATGGTCGGTGTACGTGGCGCTGCTTTATGTCGGTGCTCTGAGCTTTAGTTTTGCCTATCGGGTAGGAGACCGCTACGTATTTTATCTGCCCTCCTATCTGCCGTTTGGATTGTGGATTGCTCTGGGCCTGGAGGCGTGGCAACAGCGGGCGCGTCTGGTCCTGGAGCGGCGCTTGTTTGCCCTGGTGGTGACCCTGTTGATCCTCTACACGCCCTGGACCACCTATGTTAACGCTCCAGCTCTGGTTGCCCGTGGCATTACGTTTCGCGATACACGCCACGTCCCCGGCCCCATGGGGCGTTATTTTTTCCTCTGGCCACCCAAGTTATGGTATAATGATAGTAAGAGTTTTGCGCGGGCGGTTTTGCAGGCCGTCCCTGAGGATGCGTTCATCCTGGCCGATCCGATTCTCTACGCTCCTCTGGAATTTGAGCGTGATATCGAGGGGCTGCGTCCGGATGTGACGCTGCATTATTGTTGTTGGGATTTGCGCCAGGCCTTACAACAGGCCGGTTCGCGTCCGGTTGTTATAGCGGATATAGTGCCGGGTATTTATCCGGTAAGTTGGCTTGAGGAACATTATCGTCTGCTACCGCTCTATCCTTCCTACCTTCTGATTCCCAAAACAGTTCCTGATGAATGAAGCCGTACACCTGGCAGAATGACTGGCAGAATGAATTGAATTTAAATTATAAGGAGGTATCGCTAATGAGTACAGCATATCAGCGTTGGATAGGCCTGACCCTGATCATGGCTTTTTTGTTCACGGCCTGGTCATGGACTGGGGCGCGGCCAGCATCGGTAGAAGCCGGGGCTGCTGCTATTTCCACTCCAGTTTTAACGCAAAAGCTCTATTTGCCCCTGGTCAACAAATATGTGGGACAGCGCAGCTCCCGATTGGGATATTCCGCCATCACAGCTCCTATTGATCGCTATCCCCAGATTCGCGATCTGCGTGCGGGCTGGTACTTGAACTTTAGCATGAGTGCAGCACCGGCGCAGCCCCTGGGGATGGATTACGTCCAGGTTGTGCGGATCCATCAGCTCACGACCTGCTGGCCGGAGCGTCTGCGCAATCGCACCACCTGTCCTTACGTCACGCCTTACACATACACCCTTGGTTCCGAGCTGGCCCCTTACACCAACACCTTTGCGACCATCCGCTCTATTGCTAAAAAGAATCCTGGATCGGTCTGGTTCATCGGCAATGAGATGGATCGCTATGACTGGGGCGATCCCAGCAAGGGCATTCCTTCCGGCGGGCAGGACGAAATGTTGCCCGAACTCTATGCCCGCGCGTATCATGAGATTTATACGGTCATCAAAAGCGCCGATCCAACTGCGCGGGTAGGGATCGGGGGCATTATTCAGGCCACACCGGCTCGGTTGGAGTATCTGACCAAAGTCTGGAACACGCACAAGTCCCTATATGGTACGGATATGCCGGTAGATGTCTGGAATGTGCATAACTTCATTTTCAAAGAGCGCTGCGATGATTTCGGTGCGGATGTGCCTCCAGGTTATCCCTCTTGCTATGGGACGGTCTATTACGATGGCGATCATGACAACATGACCATCTTTGCCCAGCAGATCCGCGCTTTTCGGCAGTGGATGAAAGATCGCGGCCAACAACAGAAGCCCCTGTACGTAAGCGAATACGGCATCGTCTATTCCCACGGCTGTAGTGGGACGGTGGAGCAATGCGGTGGTGCGCCTTACGATTATGGCAACCAGACTGTCGTCACCAACTTTATGCTCAACACGTTTGACTATTTCATGAACACCAAAGATTGCAGCCTGGGCTACGCCGCCGATGAGTGTCGTCTGGTGCAGCGCTGGGCCTGGTACAGTCTCGATGATACCCAGGGCTATTATAACGAATACAGCGCTCTGTTTAACATGACCACCAAACAAAAAACAGCTTTGGGCCAGGCATTTGAAAATTACGCTAAACAGCATCTCGATCCTTAAACCTCTGTCCATGGTCTGGAGAGCCAGAGACGGAGCCCTTCCGTCTCTGGCTCAATCAGGTTCGGGGGGATATCCGAACAATTCCTCACAAAAGCGAGGGATTGAGAGCTTGACTTTAGGGCTTGAATCAAGGATGGAGGGTACGATGGTGCGAAAAAAGATGGTGCTTATAGGGTTATGGGTCTGTGGGATGACTTGGCTTCTCATTCAAGGGCTACCCTCCCAGGCAGTTTCTTTTCCCTCCGCCACGCCATCGGCTGCTACACCAGCCTGGTTGGAGCCACGGGGCCTGAGTATCCTGGACCTGGTGGGCTTTGTCCCGGAAGCTTATTTGCAAGGCGCGATCATCTACGATCGGCCTGGCTATGGCATTCTGCGTTATCAGGCCGGCAAACGGGTGGGGAATACGGTGGTTTTAACAGCCACAGCTTACACTCGCTACGACCGCTCCTGGGACGGGGCTTTGTTTGGCTGTTTAGGGGAGCCGGCCCGGATTGACCAGTGGCCCACAGTAGTGCCGGAAACCAGGTTGCGCATCTATACGGACAGCGGGGTAGATATTACCAACAAGTCCGTGCCTCATTTCTATTCGCCTGCCGGTTTGATGCAACCCGAACGTGGACCGGATGATCAGTCCGAACCCGATTACCCTACCCGCTATTCGCGCCTGGGCGGAGGGAGCCTCTTGAAACGGGATGCCCAAGGTAACTTGATCGTCCCCGCCAATATGGGCTGCGATCTGATGATCCCAGATGGCTCTCAGCCCGGCGTTCACGAGTACAAAACGCTCACCCTGGTTTTCACCGCTGTAGTCACCCCCCACACTGACATTGAGGTAGTCGGCGTAGAGAACTTCACTTTCAAAAGTTATGTCGGTGTGGGGTATTACGGAAAATTCGAGAAGCTGGCCCAGCAAATGCGTTCTCGCTTCCCTGGGCGACATGACAAATTCACCATGACCAAACCGGCAGAGGCCAATTATATTCTGATCAACTTCCCCCCTACACCGGTAGACATGTATTCCAATTTGGGTACGGATAACACGGACAACGTGGCATACCCCACCGGAGGGACGTGCCGCTTGACCTTCTGGGAAAATAATCAGGAATATCTGTCGGTGGACTTTGTGGCTTCGATGGCTTTTCCCCTGCATGGGGCCTGGATTGATGTGGACCAGGCTGGAAATGCCACCTATTTGCCCTATAAACGGGAGTCGGTAGCCGCAGCGGCTCCGGAATATCTGGTGCCAGCGGGGATAAGTTATAATTCCTGCATGCTATCGGGGACTTGCCCCAATTGGCTTCTGGACCAGATCTACAATACGAGCATGAACATGAAGGTGATCTACCTCAAAATAACCCGCACCGATTGTGACTTGCAGCGGATTCCCCTGCGCCTGGTGGGCAAAACCTGGATACCGGGGATGACCGCGCTAAGTACACCACCTTCCACCCACCTGGAGCTATCGGCGGGCACTGGATCAGCTCTGACGCGCGCTTCAATTTACAACATTTCAACGCTTACGCGTATGACCTATCTCCCCCTGGTGACCAATCGTCTGTGTGTTTCGCCGCCCCCGGATGATCCAGAAGGGTGTCCGTGTGGCTGGTTCGATGAACTAGGGCGGATGCTGGCTTTTATCCCATAACAGGTAAGATGCGGTATGCCCGACTATCCTCTTCCGCGTTCATGGCAACTCTTAATTCAGGCACTTTGGTTTCAACGCTGGCCTACCGAAGCTAAAGAATGGGAGATACTGGTTCAGGGGGCCCAGGCGCAGGGCCTCCTGGATGCATTGGCTTTCGCCTTGAACCCTGCCACTCCGGCGCCTCCGGAAGAACTGGCCCGGATTTTGCGCAGCGCGCGTTATGCTGCCGAGGCGCGCTATGCGCGTGCCCAGGCGTTGCTTCAAGAGCTGGGGGGCTATGTGCGTGAAGCCGGCTTGCAGGCTGTGCTTTTTAAAGGCCTGGTCCTTGCCCAGGCCTATCCTTACCCCCCGGCTCGCTTTTTTTCGGATATTGACATCCTGGTGCCTGGACGTGAGGCTGAACAACGTCTGGTAGCTGTATGCAAAGCCCATGGCTACAGAACGGACCCGGACATACGCGACGGAGAGTCTGCTCAACATTACCCCAAACTTTTTCCCCCGCAGACTGGTCCCAGCGTCGAGGTCCATCACATGCTGGGACGCGAAGGCGGCTTTGAGCGCGCCGAGCGCACGGCGGCGTTTTGGCAAGCGACACGCCCCTGTGCGTCGTTCCCCGATTTCCTGGAGCTGGATCCGGTGGATCATTACGTGTTTTTAATCTACCACGCTGTTCAGGCGCACATTCTGGAGTTGGGATTGCGCAGCTTTTACGATTTCCAGCGCTACACCCGCACCTGGGACGAGGCTACCTGGCGCAAAGCGCTGCAGCGGGCGACTGACCTGGAGTTGTTGCCGGCTTTACGTCTGGCCTGGGCGCTCCAGGCCTGGATTGAGGGGCAGCCCTGGGAAACCTATCCTTGGGGGAAATGGCTGGACCCGCCGCCTCAGGAAGTGCTTTCCGCAGCGCAACAGACTATGTTGTTTGAGCCGCAAACGGAATGGCATCGGCCCTGGCGTTCGAAACGTCAGCCCGGTTTACGCGGTTGGCTTGCGTATCTGCGCCTTACGATTACAATGGACGGCACCTTACCCTGGTATCGCTGGCCGGGGCGGATCAAACATCTTACCGGGCGCCTGCTACGCTCGTTGATGGGGGTTATGTTGCGTGGAGATTCTGCATCGTTTAGCCGCCAGCGTCTCCTGGCCTGGTTACGGAACCAATAGAAGTTTTTGGTTTTACCGTGGGGGAATGGTTATCGCGGGTTTTTTCGTCGGCGTCCTTCTGGTACGCCTCTTGACCCCGGCCGCTGTTGTGCTGGAATGGGAAACGGCCAGCGAGGTAGGAACCCTGGGCTTTTTCATTTATCGCGCTGAGAATCCGGAAGGCCCCTTCACCCGGCTCAACACCGAGCCGATTCCTGTGCAGGACGGCACCCTTACGGGGGCAA
The DNA here is from genome assembly GCA_034434315.1 of Anaerolineae bacterium. Lineage (GTDB taxonomy): Bacteria > Chloroflexota > Anaerolineae > B4-G1 > SLSP01 > DAOTZR01. Next base: position 4,188 of record DAOTZR010000048.1, on the reverse strand, counting down.
AGTATACCTACCGTGATACGACCACGCGTTGGGGGCACCGTTATTACTATCAGTTGGAAAGCCTGGAACAGGATGGAAGGACCCTGCGCTACCCTGACATGGTGGAATCGCGGGCCGGCCTGGATTGGCCCTGGCTGGTTCTGGGAGGAACAGGTGCAGCCCTGTTGACTGGGCTTTGGCTTTCCGAAAAATCTCCCAGAAAGAGGCGGGACGACGTATGAATTTTGTCTTGCAGATAGCTGACCTCGCGCTAGCCCTGGAGGGGCCGGAGGCCTGGCTTGCCCCCCTGGCTGAAGCCTGGGGCCCGTGGCGCGGGGAGACCGCATCGGTTCATCTCACTCTCACGGCTGATCCAGACATGCCGTTTCCTGAGGTCCCCTTGTTTCAGGTCCCTTTCACGTTCACCGACGGAATTTGCCGCCAGCAGGCCCCAGGATTGGCGACAGAAATTGATGGCACCGTCCGGCAAGGGCTTTTCCGCGCCCATCCGCAGGTCGGCGCGGAAGATGTGGCCTACTTTGTGCGTACAGCCTGCGCGCTGATGGCCCTGAATCAGGACACCCTGTTGTTTCACGCTACAGCCGTAGTTCACCACGACGAGGCTTTTGCTTTTTTTGGCCTTTCGGGCAGTGGCAAAACCACCGTTGCGCGCCTGTCGCGCCCGCGTCCCGTTTTGAATGACGACCTGGTTCTCCTGTATCAGAGCCAGGGTCGTTGGCATGCCCACGCCACGCCTTTCGGACTGCGGCGCCACCCGGACGTGACGTCGGCTCCGTTGCGGGCCTTTTTGCGCCTGCGTCAAGCCCTTGAGGATCGGCTCGAATCCCTGGCCCCAACCCTGGCCCGGGTCGAACTGCTCGCCAATTCTCCGGTAGTAAACGCCGATCCCCAGCGTTTGCCGTACCTGTTGGACCTGTGGGAGCGTATCTTAACCGAAATTCCCGCTTATGCCCTGTATTTTCGAAAATCACCAGACTTTTGGGAGGTTGTTGATGCTCACTTTAGATGATCGGATGATGCCTGCGCCGGGTGTGATTGTGCGTGAAAATAATGATGAACTGATTGTAGTTATTCCTCATCGTGGACGCTTTATTGTACTGAATGGAACAGGCGCCAGCATCTTCAAACTCCTGGATGGGAACGTCACTCTAGGGCAGGTGGCCAGACACCTGGCCGAAACTTACCAGGTCCCACTTGAACGCACCCAACAGGACGTGTTAAACTTCGCACTGCGCCTTTACGAACGCGGGGCCTTGCAACCTGTTCCCCTCGCGGCTTGAGCTGGCTGCTTGTCACGGTGTTCCTATGGGAAGCCAGGCGCAGGTCCCTGATGATAAAACCTTGCTGAGGCGTATTGCCCATGGCGACACCGAAGCTTTCGACGCCTTTTATCAGCGCTATAACGCTGTGGCCTACACCTACATCCTTCGCCTGGTCCATGACCCGCAGGTCGCCGAAGATCTCTTGCAGGAAACCTTCCTGGCTGTCTGGCAGGGGGCCCACCGTTTTGCTGGGCGTTCGCAGGTGAAGACCTGGCTATTGAGCATCGCCCATCATCACGCCATCGCCTGGTATCGCGCCAATCACAACGGAACCCATCACGTTGACATGGAGCAACTTGAGGATCTGACCTATACAGCGGGGTTGAGCGATGCTTTTCCGCTTGAGGAAATTCAGGAAGCCCTGGATCGGCTTACCCCGGAGCATCGCGCTGTCCTGGAACTGGCGTTTTATCACGATCTTTCCTATGGCGAAATTGCCCTCATTCTCGATTGTCCTGTCGGTACGGTTAAAAGTCGTCTGAACGCTGCCCGGCGGCAACTTCAGGCGCTTTTGGCTTATCTCTACCCCGATAAAACCGGAGGCGCAGTATGAAACCTTCTATGAAGAACGCCAGCCAGGACACCGAATGGGAAGACTTGCGCCAGTTCTTCCAGCATCAGGCACCAGCTACCCCTCCCGAAACCGTTCGGGAGCAACTGCTCCAACGGGTCAAAAACCTGCGTCCGGCCCTTTTATCTCCGCCTCTGACCCTGAAAATTTGGGGGGCTTTTCTGGCTTTATGGCTTTTTGCCGTTCTGGCCTGGCTCTGGCCTCCCGGTCCGGCTTTGACCTGGACTTGCGAAGTAGCCAATGGCCAGGGATTTGTCATCTATCGCCAGACGAACGCCGGATTACACCCGGTTGGCTATGTTCCGATAAGCGATGATGAGGGCCATGCCAGCTACGAATTTGTCGAAGCCTACCATGTTCCCCTTCAGCTTCGAGAAACCTATGTGATCGCCGCTCTGGAGCCATCGGGAGCGGAAGTTGATCGTATAGCCGTACCCCTCTCCGCCTGGCTCATCTGGCTGGATTACGCCGCGCGGATTTTCTTCAGCTTCAGCGCCGCCGCTTTTGTGGTCAACTGGCTGCATTGGCGCGACGTGCAGCATCACACTACCGCCTGGGCCTGAGCGGAAACGCTCACACCTCAGCTTTCAGTTCTTTCTTTTGTCTGAGCTTTTATCAGCATTTGACAGCCCCCCGCTTTCCATTACAATCCACACAGGATTTTCCCGTTGCGAGGTGACTATGCCCAAAAAAATGAGTAGCGCTGAAATTCGTCAAACGTTTCTGGATTATTTTGCTCAGCACGGCCATACCATCGTGCCTAGCGCCAGCCTTGTGCCGCAAAACGACCCGACCCTTTTGTTCACCAACGCTGGCATGAACCAGTTTAAGGACGTCTTCCTGGGAACAGGTACCCGTCCCTATACCCGCGCAGCGGATACACAAAAATGCATGCGCGTGGCTGGAAAACACAACGACCTGGAAGACGTTGGGCGCGACGGCACTCATCACACCCTTTTCGAAATGCTGGGTAACTGGTCATTTGGCGATTACTACAAAAAAGAAGCCATCGCCTGGGCCTGGGATCTGCTCACCCGCGTCTATGGCATTGATGGCTCGCGCCTGTGGGCCACCGTCTTCATGGACGATAAGGGTGATCTGGGATACGATGAGGAAGCCGCAGCCTGCTGGCGTAACGAAACCAACATTGATCCCACGCACATCCTCAGCTTTGGCCGGAAGGAAAACTTCTGGGAAATGGGCGAAACCGGCCCCTGCGGTCCCTGCTCCGAAATCCACTACGACCGCGGTCCCGAAGCCTGCAACAAGCGCGACGTTCCTGGTCACGTGTGCCGGGTCAACGGTGATTGTGCCCGCTTCACCGAAATCTGGAACCTGGTCTTCATCCAGTACAACAACAAGGGCCAGGGCGAACTGGAACCCCTGCCGGCCAAACACGTGGATACCGGCATGGGCCTGGAGCGCCTTACTGCTATCCTGCAGGGCGTTGAATCCAACTATCACACCGACCTTTTCTGGCCCATCATCGAGCGCACCCAGGCCATGGCCGGCCAGACCGACGCCCAACGCGAGGCCAACTTTACCGCCTACCGCGTCATCGCCGATCACATCCGCGCCTGCACCTTCCTGGTGGGGGATGGTGTCTTGCCCGCTAACGAGGGCCGGGGCTACGTCCTGCGCATGATCCTGCGCCGGGCCGTGCGCTTTGGCCGCAAAATCGGCTTCCAGCGCCCCTTCATGGCTGACCTGGCGGACGTAGTGATTGCCAACATGGGCCATCAGTTCCCCGAACTCCCGCAACGCGCCGACTTCATCAAGGCCACTCTGCGGGCAGAAGAAGAGCGCTTCCTGCGTACCCTGGACCAGGGCCTGGCCTACCTGGATGAGGTGATGGCCCATCTGCGGACCGCCGGACAGGACGAAATCCCCGGTCGGGAAGTCTTCTTCCTGCACGACACGCTGGGGGTTCCTTTTGAAGTGACGAAGGACATCGCCGAAGAGCAGGGCTTCCGCGTGGATGCTGCCGGTTATCAGGCCGCACGGGAGGAGCAGCGCGCCCGTGCGCGCGCCGCGGGAGAATTCAAGCTCACCACCGATGAGCACGCGCGGCTTTACCCGCAACTTCACGAGCAGTTCGCGCAACGGCTGCCTGTGCGCCACGACCCCTACACTGGCCAGGAAGCCCTCTCCGCTGAAGTCCTGGCCCTCATTCAGGGGGATGAACTGGTCAGTCTGGCTTCTCCTGGCGCCCAGGTGGAAGTGCTGCTGGATGCTAGCAACTTTTACGTTGAATCCGGCGGCCAGGTTAGCGATACCGGCTGGATTGTCGGTTCG
>DAOTZR010000047.1:0-8420 GCA_034434315.1 Anaerolineae bacterium | reverse complement strand
TGCACGGCTTTGAGGGCGCGCGGGCGGGCGGTGAGCCAGGCGCTGGTCGGGTCGTCCGGGTCCACCGGCGCGGCCTGGAACTGCAGGCGGCGGGTCTGCGTCAGCACTTCCTCCAGGGTGCTGTCGTAATCCAGCCCCTGGCCTTTGCTCGTTTTTTGCCAGTAGGTATAGGCTACCGGGTAGCGGGTGGGCTGTCCCTTTTGCAGCACAAAGACGCTGGTGCGGGTGCTGGCCCCCTCAAAGACCTGCAGGCGGCTCAGGTCGTCCACGTGAATGATACGCAAGTAAGGCCCATTTTCGCCGATTCGAAAGCGGCGGAAACCTTGCCCGCCCCCCGCCGTCTTCCACACGCTTTGGGTGATCACAAAAGCCAGCTTGCCGCCATCTTTCAGATAACGGTCGGCAGCCACATAGGTCATCAAGGCAGAAACGTCATCCTTGGCCTTTCCCAGAATAGCGTCAAAACCTTTATGTTGGAATAGGGCGTAATCTTTCCACAGCGGTGCAACTTGCCGGCGATACCCTTGGGGAAAACTCTCCCAGTTGATCCACGGCGGGTTGCCGGCGATGTAATCGAACGGCTCCAAAAAGAGCGGCATAAAGGCGTTCTTGATGATGCGCGCCCAGATGCCGTCCAGCCCCTGGCGGTGCAGGGCCTGCAGCCGCTCGAACAACTCCCGCAGGGTGGCTTCGTTGGCCGGGTCGGCGTTCAGGTCGGGCAGGTCGCGGCGGCAGCGCTGCAAGAAAATCTCGGTCTCAAAGCCGCCGGTGACATATTCCTCCAGCAGGTCGGTCAGTTTCTCCATCTCGGCGCGGGTATCCACGGCCAGCGGCACGGGCAGCGGGCCGACGGCGGTCTCCAGGATGCGGCGGCCGTGTTCCCACAGCCCTTCGCCCTGGGCCGGGGTCAGGATGCTATCGGCCAGGTAGATGGGGATTTCCACCTCGCGGCGGCGGTAGGGGAGCAGGTCGGCGATGGCCAGCAGCAGGTTGACCCGCGCCGCCATCACCGCCAGCGGGTTCAGGTCAATGCCGGCCAGACTGTTCAGGATGATCTCCAGGGTATCGGCTTCGGCCAGCCCGGCCTGCTGGCAGTTGGCCTTGAGAGCGCGGGCGGCCAGGACGAGAAAGGTGCCGGAGCCGCAGGCCGGGTCGAGCAGGCGTTTCGGGGTCAGGCGCGGCATCTGCCCAGGCTTGGGCATCTGGAAGAGCGGTTCGCCCAACTGTCTCAGCAGGCGCTCGGCCAGCCAGTCGGGGGTGTAGAACTCGCCCAGGTCATGGCGGATTTCGCGCGGCAAGAGGTAATGGTAGAGCTTTTTGAGCAGGTCGCGCGCCGAAAGTGGGTCATCCTGGACGGTGACCGGGTTGTAATCGGCCAGGCGCTGCAGCACCTGACGCAGCGCACCCTCCACCTCGGCATCCCAGGCATCCAGATACCAGGCAAAGAAATCGCCCTCCAGCAGGTTCTTTAATCCCAGCAGGCGGTAGAGACTACCCTGCTCCCATTTCTGCAATTCGCGGCGCAGGGCCTCCCCTTCCAGGGCGGCCACGGTGGTGAGTGGAGTGGCTCCCAGCGCACCGGCGGCATAGGCTTGCAACACCAGCCGGGCGATGTTTTCCACGATGAAGGCGAAATAGGTCTGCAGGGCAAAGAAAAAGCGCGGCATATCGGTCTGTTCCGGCTTCAATCCCATGCCTTTCAGAAAAGCGCGCAGTTCAGTCTTATGTTGCAACTCCCCGGCGGCGGCTTCATAGCCGGCTGTCTCGCCGAAGAAAAGTTTCCACTGCTCGAACAGGCGGGCGGTCAGGTCGTTGGTGTGGCCGCCCAAAGCGTTGTACAGGGCGCGGGTCACCTGCTGACTGAGGATATTTTGATTGCCAAAGTCCTCCACCAGGTTTTCAGGGATCAGCGCGCGCCCGGAGGCAAGCGAGAACAGCGAACGCAGGAATCGCTCACAGGTAGCCGCATTGACCTGGAGCGGTTCCTCGACGATCCAGTGTCCCTGGTGGTAGCGGACAAAAATGAAAAAACTGCCGTCGAAGACCACTCCCAAAAGGCGGTCACGGTCGTGGCGCTCGGCTTGTGCCAAACCCGCGATGTAATCTTTGACCTGCTGAACGGCGTGGGCCGTGTGCTGATGGCTCAAATTGTCCCGCAACGAACCCGGCGGCTCGTACTCGATGACAAAGCGGTTGTAAACTGCATCAGCGCGGCCGGTGGCCAGCGCATATTGCTCGCGGAAGAGCAGGTCTACGCCCAGTTGCTGCGCCAGACGCTCGATCTCGTTGTTCATCTGGCGTTCGAACTCGGCTTCGTTGTGGGCTTGTTGGGCTGCCTTCTGCGTAAATTGGGCAAAGGCAGGGGCCAGTTGGCGAATTTTCTCGTAAGTCTGTAAGATGTCCATCATAGCTAACCGTTTTTACAAGGCTTCCCCTACACCCAAAAACCATGGCGTCGAGTACCAACCGCATTGAACAAACCTATCCAACTATACAATTACTCCAGGTAAATGCAAGGTAAAATTGTGCATCCGGCATGGGAAATGATAGTCTTGGGGAATTCAACCATATCCCTCAAGCTGGCCGTGCGCGTGTTCGTAAGGGGAGCCCCCTCGCAACCGGGATTGGCGCTATTTGCAAATCTCGATACAATGATAGCACATTGGAGTGACTCTGGTTCAGTGCCAGAGCGACCTGTCAATGGCTGCCGTTGATGTTCTCAAGGGAGGTGGATGATGGATTTTCAGACGCTGATGCTGAAGCGTTATAGCTGCCGGGCTTACACCAATCAACCGGTTGAAGCGGAAAAACTCCAGCTTGTGTTGGAAGCAGCGCGCGTGGCGCCGACGGCCGCCAATCGCCAGCCCTTCCGCGTGCTGGTTATTCACACCGCGGGGCGGGAAGATGAACTGCGGCGGATCTACAACAAGGACTGGTTTGTCCAGGCGCCCATCATTCTGGCCGTGTGCGGCGTTCCGGAGGAGGCCTGGAAGCGTCGGGCTGACGACTGGAGCGCTATGGATGTGGATGCGGCCATTGTCATGGACCACATGATCCTGATGGCGACCGAGTTGGGCCTGGGCACCTGTTGGATTGCCGCTTTCGACCCTCAGGCTGCGCGTGAAGTTCTCCAGTTGCCCGATAGCCTTGTCCCCTTGCTGTTTACCCCCCTGGGCTATCCGGCAGACCAGCCGCGGGCCAAGGTGCGCGAATCGCTGGAGGACCTGGTACGTTACGAAAGGTGGAGCTGATGGACACGCGCCTGATTCCGGTACGCCCGGCTTCTTACGTTCGGGGCTACTGGCTGGTTGGCCCCGCCGGGGCGATCGCTGTGGATGCTGGGCCACAGGGCAGTGCCCGGCGTTTCCTGGAAAGTTTGCGCGTGGCTGGCGTAGGTTCATTGGTACGTTTGATTGTGATCACGCATGGCCACCTGGATCACTTTGGCGGGGCAGAAGCCTTGCATGCCGTCACAGGGGCGCCCATCTCCGTCCATGCGTTAGAAGCGGACGTTTTACGGCGCGGGCGGCACGATCTCTCGCTTTTGCGCCCTCACGGTCTTGTGGCCCGCGTGGCACACCGCCTTCCCGTGTCCCTGGGAGGCGCTCCCGTGCCCGGTTTTGAACCGGATTGGGTGTTGGGCGGTGAAGGACCCTGGGATCTGGCCCCCTATGGCATAGAGGGTAAGGTCATTTCCACGCCTGGCCATACCCCTGGCTCGATCAGCATCGTGTTGAACGATGGCCGGGCCCTGATTGGGGATTTGTTGATGGGCCAGATGTTGGCACCGCAGCGTCCTGCCTGGCCTTTCTTTATCTGGGATGTTCAGGCTCTGCTGACCAGCGTGCGGGCTTTGCTGGATGCAGGTGTCCACACGTTTTACCCGGCACATGGCGGCCCTCTGGATGCACAGGCGGTCTGGGCCTGGCTGCAAAAAATTCAGACAGCCTGATGTAGTCGGGATGCCTGGAGTCAGGAGGTTCGAGGTAGATGAAACGGCTGGTTTACATTAGTCGCCTTGTCAGTGACAATTCCGAACGCGACTTGCAAGAGATTGAGCGCGTATCACAGCGCAATAACGCGCGCGATGGCATCACGGGCGTGCTGCTTTTCGTTCGGGGCTACTTTTTCCAGCTTATCGAAGGGCCGGACGAAGCCATTGATCGGCTTTACGGCAAATTGCTCCAAGACACCCGCCATACGGACATTATCCTGCTTCAGACCGAGCTGAATGTAGAAACGCGCCTCTTCCCCAACTGGACGATGGAAGTCTTCAACCTGGAGCAGCGCCAGGAAGATTTTATCTTTCCCCTGCGCGTGCTCCTGCAAACCCTGTTTCAATCGCACCAGATTATCGAACGCTACACCCAGCCCTCGATAGCTCACATGTTGGCCCAGGGCGTGAATCCGCTGCTGATCCCGCCCCGGCGGATCGAGCGGGTTGTGATTTTTGGCGACATTCTGGGTTTCACCACGCTCACCGAAGTCCTGGGTGAGGAGGAAGTCCTGGGCCTGGTCGAGCGTTATTTCGATGTATGCACGCAGCATTTTGAAGCCCATGGGGGCGAGGTAAATAAATTTATCGGGGATAGTGTTTTGGCCTGCTTCCCGATCGAGCGGCTGGATGATGCGTTGGAAAGTGTGTTGGAGATTCTGGATGAAGTGGCTCTGCTGCGCAAAGCGGGGGTGCTGGCAGGTAGCTCTCTTTCTCTGTTGTATACCGGCTTTGGTCTGGCTTGTGGGCCGGTCCTGGAGGGCAATGTGGGTACGGCGCAGAAACTTGATTACACCCTGTTAGGGGATACGGTGAACACAGCCTCACGCCTCCAATCACTCACCCGCGAGACCGGGCATCAGGTGTTACTCACTGCCGAGGTGCGCGCCCGGGCCCAACGCGCCTGGACCTTTACCAGCCTGGGGAACTATACCATCCGCGGCAAAGAAACCCCCATCGAAGTTCTGACGCTGGAGGACCCGCGAGCCTGTTGCCTGCTCGCTGCGCAGGCATGGCGCAAGGCCTTGCAGGACTTCCTGCAGCTTCGCGACTCCGGAGGTATCCGGTAAAAAGCAGACATAACTACGTTGACCGGCCCGGTATACCTCCATCGAGGCCGAATTTTTACTTTTGTGAGGTTGTTTTATGGAAAAAATTACCTATCGCGGCTGGCCTGCTTGCTATCGCCTGATGCGCGATGACCTTGAATTGATTGTAACGGCCGACGTGGGGCCGCGCATCATCCGCCTGGGTTTTGTGGGAGAACCCAACGAATTCTGCGAATATGAGGAGTGGTGGGGCAAAACCGGCGGCACGGAATGGCGCAATTATGGCGGCCATCGCCTCTGGCACGCGCCCGAAGTTCGTCCCCGCACGTACGCGCCGGATAATGAGCCGGTGGAAGTGCAGGCGACCCCTGAAGGCTGGGCCTTTATCCAGCCGGTGGAAGCGAGCACCGGCATCCAGAAGACCATCATTGTCAGCTTCCCCGAACTGAGTCACACAGTTCGGGTAACGCATCGGCTGCGCAACCTCGGCCCCTGGACGGTGGAGCTGGCTCCCTGGGCTTTATCGGTGATGGCGCCGGGCGGGATGGCCATCATCCCCCTGCCCGAACGCGGCCCGCACGGGGTGAACCTGCTGCCCGCAAGCGGACTGGCGCTGTGGAAATACACGGATATGAGCGACCCACGTTGGACCTGGGGACGGCGTTTCATCCTGCTGCGTCAGGACCCGCAGGCCAGCACGCCGCAAAAAATCGGCGCGACGGTGGTGGATGGCTGGGCTGCTTACGCGCGTGCCGGTCACGTGTTTCTCAAGCGCTTCCCCTACATTCCCGACGCCGTTTATCCCGATTTGGGGGTGAATGCGGAATTCTTCACCAACGCCCGCATGTTGGAAGTGGAAAGTCTCGGCCCGCTGGTCCGCCTGGCGCCGGGGGCGGATGTGACTCACATTGAAACCTGGGCGCTTTTGCGGGATGTGCCGGACTTGACGAGCGAGACCGATATCGAGCAGCACCTGCTGCCGCGTTTGCAACCTTATCTGCACCAGGAGTGAACCATGAAGCCACCCTCCCTGGATACCCTGGCCATTCACGCCGGCGATGATGAGCACGAGCGCGATGTTGCGCCGCCCATTCACACCGCTTCCAGCTACCGCTATCAGAGCGCGGAAGAGGCTGCCTACGCTTTTGAGAGCGAAGCTCTGCCTATCTACACCCGCTGGGGCAATCCCACCCTGGCCCTGATGGAGGCGAAAGTCGCCGCATTGGAAGGCGGGGAAGCGGCCCTGGCTACCGCATCCGGGATGGCGGCTATCAGCACGGCGCTGCTCACCGCCCTGCAGGCCGGGGAGCACCTGGTAGCCACAACGGGATTGTACAGTGGGACGCACACCCTCATCACCCGTGACTTGCCCCGGCTGGGGATTACGGCGACGTTGGTGCCCGCCGACGATAGTGCAGCTTTTGCCGCCGCCCTGCGTCCGGAAACCCGCGTTATTTACCTGGAGTCGCCGGCCAATCCCACCCTGGCTTTGAACGATCTCGCCGCCATCGTGACCCTGGCGCGGGAGCACGGGATATTGACCATCATAGACAATACGTTTGCCACACCCTACAATCAGCGTCCCCTGGCACTGGGGGTGGATGTGGTGGTGCACTCGGCGACGAAAGCCTTGTGTGGGCATGGGGACGCCATCGGCGGGGTCGTGGTGGGGGCCCGCGCCTTTATCCGGCAGGCCGCGCAGGTCGTGCGCATTTTCGGGGGCAGTCTGGCGCCTTTTAACGCCTGGCTGATCGCACGGGGAATTGAGACTTTCCCGTTGCGGATGGCCCGCCATAATGCCAATGCTCTGGCTGTAGCGCGCTGGCTGGAAACACGCCCGGAAGTGGCCTGGGTGCGATATCCCTGGCTTCCCTCACATCCGCAGTATGCCCTGGCGCAGCGGCAAATGCCGGGCGGCGGGGGCAGTGTGGTGGTCTTTGAGCTGAAAGGTGGCCTGGAGGCCGGCCGCGCCCTGCTCAACCGCGTGCGGCTGTGCACGCGCGCGGTGAGCCTGGGGGATACGCGCACCCTCATTACGCACGCGGCGAGCACAACGCATCACAGCGTGCCGGAGGCGGCGCGCTTGGCCGCTGGCATCACGCCCGGACTGGTGCGTCTGGCCGTAGGGCTGGAGGATGTGGACGACATTCTGGCGGATCTGGAGCAGGCGCTGAGCGGCTAAGGGCGAACGTCAAGGGGGACAGATTTGCCCTCCAGGCGGCTTGTGGGATAATCATCTTCAGGTGAGGTACAAGAACTATGGTTTTAAGGTTGTTGCTTGTGATCACGTTTATGCTGGTGGTGTTTATCGCCGCTATGGCAGGGATGATAGGGGTCGGTTATGTATTGACCCTGTTACTGCCGTTTTCTCTGTTTGAGGCCACGCTGGTGGTTTACCTCACTGTGGTTCCGTTGGCTTATGGGTTCTTGAATTTGGTCTTTGCGGTTCGCAACGGTAAATTTAATCTTGAATCGAATCCTCAAGAGCAAGAACGAGATCAGGGCGTGAAAGACAAACTGGAACTGGTTTTGTCTGGGCTTTCTCAAGAGGATCTGCCTGTCCAAACCGTCATCCCTTCGGCGGATGCCCTGAGTTGGACCACTTTCTCTCGCTATCGCCTGGCTAATGCCATCTGGCATGAGCTGACAATAGACCCCAGCATAAGCCATTTACCGGATACCGATCTGCAGGCGATTGCCCTGGCCCTGGCTCAGGTTGTGACGGAGATGATGCGCACGAAGGAGGATTTCTACAAAACCTGGCGGGTGACCCGGCGCGAACTCCGTCCAGCTTTGATGCAAACCCCTTTGCCGGGAGGAGCTTTGGAGTATGTGGGAACCTTTGTGGAAGTAGTCAACATGGCCCTGGCTCGTGAAAAACAACTACTTTCCCTTATTGCCGGGCACGAGCAGTGGCCTGAATCTCAGAAATAAAGAGGACAAGAGTGAGCTATGAAAGGAATCTATACCTGGTCAGGAGCTTACACTGATGTGGTGGAAAAGACGCTGAACACGTTGACCCAGGCGCGCGTGATTCCGCGCATCTGGGCCCTGGACTATACCGTCTGGCGGCCTGAACCCCGTGAAATTACGAATCGTCTGGGCTGGTTGCGCAGCGCTCAAGCCATGCGCGAACGGATCCCCGAACTCCAGGCCTTTGCCGCCGAGCTGCGCGCCGAGGGGTTTTCGCATGTCCTGCTGTTAGGCATGGGGGGATCGAGCCTGGCGCCGGAGTTGTTCGCTAAAGTATTCGGTCCGCAATGCGACGGCCTGGAGCTGGCCATCCTGGATACGACCGCGCCGGGCAAGGTGCTTGAGTGCGCCCGTCGCCTGGACCCGGCCCGCACCCTGTTCATCGTGGCTACGAAATCCGGGGG
>DAOTZR010000046.1:0-6791 GCA_034434315.1 Anaerolineae bacterium | reverse complement strand
GTCACGCGAGGGCGGTTTGCTTTCTCAGGAGGGACTAATGAGTCTTGATCTTGATAGCCTTGGGTTTGGCCGCTTCTGCCTTGGGCAGGGTGATGATCAGCACACCGTTCTCGAAGCGCGCCTCGGCTTTATCCGACTGGACCGGGATGTTGAGGAAGAGGGTGCGGCTGAAGCTCCAGCCGGCGGCGCGTTCCTGCAAGATGTAGTTGACATTCTCCAGCCGGGCCGGGAACTTGCCCTTAATGGTCAGGGCGTCCTCTTCCAGGGTGATTTCAATATCTTCCGGCTTGATACCCGGTACAGAAGCCACAATCACCACGTCATTATCCGTCACATAAGCGTCAATGGGCAGGCGATAACCCTCGGCGGCCTCCCGCCAGCGCTGCCAGCGGCCCAGCGGCCACAGGGAATCCTCGAAGAAGCGATCCACGAGTTCACGCATGGACATCAGTTCGCTCATGGGTTCACGAGTCAACAGCGACATAGGCACCTCCTTTTCACTATGGGATATAGTGTTTGATACACCTCAGGTAAGCTGGTTTGTTTTCCGTTTCCAGCTTACGCCTATACAATAACAAACATGCATTAGAAAAAGCTTAGAGCGAGCTTAGCGTTACATTAGAGTTGTCTGTGTGAGTCAGACTGAAATGTCCGCGTCATGTCGTCTCTATCGGATAGGGTGGTGCTAATATTCCGGGACTGCATCCATCCCAGATGCCAACACATGCGGACGGGGACGTCTGCGCTCTCAGGTGTCCTACGGCTGACGCTAAAAGCCGCGTGGAGACTCTCCACGCGGCCCTGGTAAGTCCTAAGCAGGAATCAGGTTAACGCCGACGGCGACGCCCGCTGAGCAGGGAGGCGTAATAGAGCATGGTCAGAATCGCCTGTGCCAGGGCGGCGACATAGGTGAGTGCCGCGGCGGAAAGGACAGTACGCGCGCCTTTTAAATCGCGGTCATGGGTGACCAGGCCACTACTCTGTAACAGGCGCAGGGCCCGGCGGCTCGCATCCAGCTCTACCGGGAGCGTAACCAGGGCAAAGACGACCGCCCCACCAAAGAAAATCAACCCCAGTTCAGCCAGTTGGGTAATGTTGAAGAAGAGTCCGGCAAAGAAAAGTAGCGGAGCCAGCCAGGACGTGATGTTGACCACCGGCACCAGACCGGAACGCAGACGCAGCAAGGCGTAGGCCTGGGCCTGTTGTTCGGCATGGCCCACCTCGTGCGCCACGATGGCTACCGCGGCTACTGAGGGGGTGTAGGCGACTTCTTGCGAAAGGCGCAGGACGTTCCTGCGCGGATCGTAATGGTCAGTGAGCGTGCCTGGCGTCCCTTCGATGTTGACGGCCAGTCCGGCGTGACGGAGCAGAATCTCCGCGGCCTGGGCGCCGGGTACGTGCAGGGCATTGGGGACCCGGAGATAGGTGGCGTAGGCGCTTTTGACCCGCCACTGGGCGTATAAAGCCAGTAACAGGCCGGGAAGGGCAAATACGTAGTACATGGGATCAAGATACATAGCACCTCCCACTTTAGCCCAGCTTCTGAGCGACCTGACTCAGTACCTCACGTACGCTTTGTTTATCCAGGGCAACGCAGGGCAGCAAAGGCGTTTCTTCGGTAATGCCCAGAGCCCGGGCAATTTCATCATTGCTTAAACGCCGTTCGGCATCTTGCTTGTTGGCCACGATCACAAAAGGCACTTTCGATTTTTTTCTGAAAAGCCGGAGAATTTGTTTGGCTTCCATCAGGCTGGAGCGATCCTGACTATCAATCACCAGGATAAAGGCATCCATTTCGCGGGAGAGGATGTCCCACATAAAATCAAAACGGGCCTGGCCTGGTGTGCCGTAGAGGTGCAGCAATACCTTTTCCAGGCGGGTTTGCCCATAATCCATGGCTACCGTAGTTTCTTCTTTTACACCTTCCAGACTGGGATCGGTGATTTTGCGTTCGGTAGTGACAATGTCTATATCGCTTGCAGTACGAATAAAAGCCGTCTTACCGGCGTTAAAGGGTCCAGTTACCAGAATTTTGTAAGATCTCATAATACCTCCTCAAACGCGCTCCACCATACGGATTGTAATGTTTAGTGCTCGTTCATGCTCGTAAGGGTGCGCTGGTCCAGCGCAACTTCCTGGAAGCAGGAACGCCAGAATAAACCGTCATGATTTTTTCTTGAAATCCACAAACCGATAACCAATACCGCGTTCCGTAAAAATGTAACGGGGATGCGCGGGATCGGGTTCAATGCGCTGACGCAGGTAGCTGATGTACAGGCGCAGGTAATCCAGGGCGTCGCGGTATTCATATCCCCACACTTTGGTTAACAGAGTTTCAGCCGGCACAGTCCATCCCGCATTTTCAATCAGGTGACGCAGGAGACGGAATTCTGTCGGACGTAATTTGCTGCGTTGACCTTCGACAATGACCTCGCCGGTGTTCAGGTCTACGCTGAGCCGCTCGTCAATCTGGATGATGGGATTGTACTCTTCGGGCGGTTGCACGCGACGCAATACGGCGCGCAGACGGCTTACCAGCTCGCGCGGGCTGAAGGGCTTGGTGATGTAGTCATCGGCCCCGCTATCCAGTCCGCGGACTTTATCGTTTTCGGTATTGCGCACGGTAAGCATAATCACCGGGGCCTGGGTTAATTCGCGGATCAGGCGCAGGACCTCGAAGCCGTCCATTTCGGGCATCATCACGTCCAACAAGATGGCATCCGGCATGTGCAGGCGCACCTGTTCAAGGGCTTCCAGGCCGTTGTGTGCTTCGATGACGCGGAAGCCCTCCATTTCCAGGTTCACGCGCACAAAGCGAATGATGCGCGGCTCGTCATCAACAACCAGCACCAGGTAGTGCGGTGTTTCATTCACGGACGAAGGTGACAATCTCTTCCTCTTCCTCGCCAGGCATGATTTCTACGCTGTGAATGCGGTGCCAGGGAAAGATGGCGACGTTAGTTTCGGCCAGGAAATAGGGCACATCGCGTCCGTCACGCAGGCGCGGGCTGCTTACTTTCAGGAATTGCGCTGTGGGGTCAGGCAGATCTTCAATCTCACCTAAAACGGCATCTTCATTGAGGACATGGATCAGGATTGTGTAAGGCATGCCATCCTCCTCACTTATCGGTTGTATGGATTTTCACTTTAATCTGGGCAGTACCCAGGGTGAGAATATCCCCATCATTCAATACATAGGGTAGATAAGGCGTTAAGCGTTCAGAATTAAGGTAAGTACCATTCGTGCTGTCCAGGTCTTCTATATAACAAATTCCATCCCGTGTGTAAATGCGGGCATGACGGCGGGAAACACCCTGTTCCAGACCGCCTTCCGGGGCCATATCCAGTTCCGGGAAGATGCCATGGGCCGCATCCAGCCGGCCTATAAGGACTTCTCGCTCTACCGAAAGCAGAACACGTCGTCCGCTGTTTAGAAGCTGAATTTCCAGGGTGGTTGCCGGTACGGTATGCCTGGACATGCGGGCATCCCATGGGCGTACTCCATGGTCCTCTTCCGGCGTCAACAAGGGCTCCGTCCGCAGTGGCCCTTTGGCCGCCAGGTAGGTGCCGCACTGGACACAGAAGAGAGTGCCTGGGATGTTGATCGCGTTACAGGATGGGCAAATAATATCATTTTTTCCGGAATCACTCATGCCTATCTCCATAATTTTCTGTATGACGCTTCATACCGGACCAATCTTACCGCAAGGTTGGCATCTATGCAAGCTTAACGTCCGTGTGGGATGTTCAGGCTGCGTGTGCCATAACGGACCTGTTTACGGCCTTTGGATGTGACTTGCTCCCCTTTACTAATGCGCTCAGCTTCCAGCATGGCAACATGTCCCAAATCGGGATAGCCCATATCAAACAGGCGTGTGGCTGCGGATTCGAGCAGCGATGTGGCTTTTTTTACGTCTCCTGTAGCCAGGACGTTCCAGGCCTGTTCCTGTAAACGGAAAACACTCAAACGAGCCAGCAGGTTGACCAGCCGGGGCGGAACTTCTTCCTGGGTCGGATTAATCACGAAAGTTGTATTGACATCCCGACGGATCTGGATGGGTTCGTTTGAATCGGCCAAGATCCCTTGCAGCTCAATGCGCCCTAGACGGCGGTCTCCCTGTTCCTCTCCGCTTGTAATGATCCATTCAAACAGCAATGCCTGGGGCTGGCCTTCACTCAAATCGCCCAGTTCCAAGACAACTTCCTGATGTTTTTCCGAAAGCGGTTTGATCTGCTCCATATAGGGTTGCACGCGAAACGCCGCGTGGAGTTTAACGTAACTGGCCAGGTTGCAGCTTAAACGTACCTGGCGCAGGACGATGTTACTCAGGTCGTTCAACCGGTTCATAAACACGTCACGGATCTGTCGGGGCGAGCTAATGTATTCTGAAAGGCCCCCACTAAGCCGGGCGACGTCATCCAGCAAAAGGTCGTTCCAATCTTCGCCAATGCCCATGGTGATAATGCCGATTCCCTGCGAGCGCGCCATGCTCGCCAGGTTGCGAATCTTCTCGTCATCGCCATAGGTATGGCCATCGGTGAGGAGTATTACGTAAGAGATGTACTGGTTGCTCGGATAAGCGCCCACTTCATGCAAGCCGGCAAGTAACCCCTGATAGATCTCTGTGCCTCCCCCTGGCATAAGCCCCATGATGGCCGAACGCAGGGCAACTTTATCGTGCGCCGGCGTTGAGGGAATCTCTACCCTGGCGCGATCGCTGAAGGAAATGATGGCGATACGATCGTCAGGGGCCAGGTAATCCACCAGGTCAACTGCGGCCATTTTTACGTTATCGAGCCGCGCCCCCTTCATGGATGTGCTGCGATCAATGACCAGGGCCAGGTTGAGCGGAAGTCTTTGACGCGCCGGCCCTGGCCTTCGGGCATCCACATCAAACAAGACATAGAGCATTTGAGGGCCGGGTTGCGAGCGCAGGGTATTGCGGCTGAGGGTAACCTGACAGGTCACCGGTAGGGTGCGGGCACTGCCCCGGGCTTGACGCTGCCGGTCGTAAGCGCGACGCAATATGTCGTCCCGCAGTACCTCGTAAGCTTCCTGAATTAAGCGAAAGGTTTCCTCATTCCCTTCGGGACTATCCGGGTGATATCGCCGCACCAGTTCACGATAGGCGTTCTTAATTTCCTCGGGCGTAGCTTCGATGGTTACGCCGAGGATTCCGTAATAGTCCTTGCCGGGATCAATGGGTCTCATGAAAAATTATCCTTAAAAATTATCCTATCTGCGCCAGGATTACGGTGATGTTATCCGGACCACCAGCGGCATTGGCCGCTGCAACCAGACGCTGTACAGCGTGATGAACTGTAGGGGCGCTGGTGATGATGCGGACGATTTCTCTTTCAGGCACGGTGCTCCACAATCCATCGCAACAGAGCAGGACGTAGTCTCCCGGATTAACCATTTCAGTGAAGATATCCACTTCTAATGCCGAATTCTGACCTATGGCGCGGTACAGGACGTTGCGCTGCGGGTGTTGGTTGGCCTCAGCATCGGTCAACTGGCCCATTTCAACCAGCCGACTTACCAGGGAATGGTCGTGGGTCAGAAGGCGTAAGGTGTCGGGAGGATGCAACAGGTAGGCGCGGCTGTCCCCAACGTGAGCTACGAAGAGCCGGTTGCCCAACAGCATGCCGCAGGTGAGGGTGGTGCCACTTCCCGGCAGGCGCTGAACGACTGTACGGTTGGCCTGGGTGAGGGCGTTGACCAGCATTTCGCTGATCGAGAGTTGGGCCGAGGCGCGTTCCCTGACCTCCAACAGGGGAATGTAAAGCTCGCTCAGCAGGTGCGCTGCCGCGACGCGCGTGGCCAGGGAGCTAGCCATTTCCCCCGCCTGGTGCCCCCCCATGCCGTCGGCCAGGAGCAGTAAGGCAAAGGGGGAAACGCTATCGGAGCCTTCTTGTTCGCCGCTGATAACGAAGACGGCATCTTCATTGCGCGGACGGACCTGCCCCCGATCGGAGTGCCAGGCAATGGTGAAAGCTCCGGTCACATAGGGCTCTGGTGCGGGAAGCTCCGCTGGCAGTTCGATAGTGCCTTCTGCTGGGGATTCACCCACGTGCTCTGGCTCTGGGGGAGTCGCGGATAGGGGTTTTTCTGCTAATGCATCCAGGTCATGGCGCAGTTTTTCGGCAGCTTCTTCTAGCGTTTCCGTAGGAGTCGCAGCCTGCCATCCTAACCGTTTTTTTAAAGCCTGCCACAGGTTTTTCATGTAAAAAGTTCCTCCAGGTTACGCGGGGAAGGCATAAACGGCATTATCCGTCGCGCCCAAATAGAGCACCCCGTCTTCGACAAGCAAGGTACCGGTGATGGCGCCGTCAAGCTTATAACGCCAGCGCAGACCGCCGCTCTGAGCGTCCAGACAGTACAGATTGCCGCTGATGTCCCCAAAATAGACGCGATCGCCATAAATAGCTGCAGTACAAGTGATTTTGCTTTCGCACTCGTAACGCCAGACGACACGTCCCTCGTTCACGTCCAGAGCGTAAAAGGCCCCATCGGTTGAGCCGAAAAATACCGTGCGTTGCAGGATGACGGGGCTGGAAACGACTGGCCCTCCAGTGCGGTAGCGCCAGACGACCCATCCCGAACGGTTATCCAGCGCGTAGAAGTTCCAATCCATGGAGCCTAGCAACACCAGGCCTTTGTGCATAATCGGTGAGGACATAAAGGCCCGTCGGGCACGGAAGCGCCATTTGTTTTCACGATTCAGGCCCAGGGCGTAACAGTTTCCTTCCATGTCCGCAAAAATGATCAGGTTTTCTTCGATATAGGG
>DAOTZR010000045.1:0-4755 GCA_034434315.1 Anaerolineae bacterium | reverse complement strand
CTTTTTCTCTTTTGGCGACGCCAGCCTGATTTTGTAAAGGCGTTTTTCCGACACAAAAAACGGGCGGTGGAGACTTCCACCGCCCGTTATCATGTTGCGCGTCTTTAATGCACCTGCTCTTCGTGATTTTTGAGGATGATGCGGGCATCCACAATCTTCACACCCTGGCCGGCCTCATACACGAGGACGGGGTTGGCATCACACTCCGAAATCTCATCGCGCAGGTCGTAAATCATCTGCGAGAAGCGGCTAAGCACCTCAGCCAGCTTACGGCGATCGCGCTCGGCCTCACCGCGCGCCCCAGCCAAAATCGGCGCGGCTTTGATGTCCAGCAACATCTGATAGGCCTGTTCCGGAGACACCGGAGCCACGCGGAAGGTCACATCCTTCAGCACCTCAACGAAGATACCGCCCAGGCCGAACATCGCCGTCGGGCCAAAAGAGGGGTCATTCACCGAACCGATAATGGTTTCAGTGCCCCAGGGGGCCATATGCTGAACGGCAATACCATCAATCCGGGCATCCGGCTTGTAGGCGCGGGCGTTATCCAGAATCGTCTGGTAAGCCGCCCGCAGAGCAGCCTCGTCGCGGATATTCACCTTCACGCCACCGGCATCGGATTTGTGCAGGATGTCGTGTGAGACGATCTTAAGCACAACCGGGTAGCCGCCGACTTTTTCAACCAGGGCAACCGCCTCATCGGGCGAGGTTGAAAGCAAGGTCTTGGCCACAGGCAGGCCGTATGCCTCGAAGACCTGCTTAGCCTCTACCTCGGTCAGAGAGCAGCATCCCCGTGCGCGAGTCGCAGCGATGACAGCGCGCGCTGCCGCTTCGTCAACATCGGTGTACCGTTCAAAAGACATGGTCGCCGTCGCGCGAATGCGCGCGTATTCCCGTAACGCCGCCATGGCATTCACAGCCTTGTCCGGTGCATCGTAGGCCGGAATACCCTGCTGAACCAGCCAGACCATCGCGGCCTCAGATTCCTTACCGCCGACAAACGAAACCGTGATGGGTTTCTTGCCCATCAAGCCGGTTTCCACCACGGCGTTATAAATGCCCTGGGCAATCTCCATCGGATTGGTCATGGACGTTTCGCAATACAGCACGACCAGGCCATCAACCCACTCGTGGGCAAAGGCAAATTTAACCGAATCATGGTACCAGTCCAGCCCGGCCTGACCGGTGAGGTCAACCGGGTTCTTGGCGGAGCCGAACTCAGGCATGTGCTTCCTCAGTTCGGCCTGCACATCCGCCGGGGCAAAGCGCAAGGGCACACCGTAGCGCTCCGCCGCATCGGTAGCCAGAACGCCTACACCACCGCCATTGGTGAGGACGAGGAGGTTATCGCCCTGCATGGGTGGCTGTAGAGAAAGCGCCTGCGTGCGGTCGAAAAGGTTGCTCAGGTCCGAAGCCTGGACCATACCACCCTGTTCGAAAGCCGCACTGTAGACCTTGGCCGCGCCAGCCAGGGACCCGGTATGCGAAGCGGCTGCCGCCGCCCCATGGGCCGAGACGCCGGATTTTAAAGCGATGATCGGTTTCGAAGCCTTGCGCCCGGCTTCGATAAAGGCACGCCCATCGCGGACACCTTCAATGTAAAGCGAAATACAAGTAGTATTCTCATCCTGGTTCAACCACTCGATCAAATCGGCAAAGTCCACATCGGACATGTTACCAATCGAAATCAGCTTGTCGAAACCAACATTGCGCAGATAGCTGGACGCATCCATAGCAATGAGAAGCGCCCCACTCTGCGACACCAGCGCGGCCTTGCCCGGCAGAGGCAGGAAAGGCGCAAAAGAAGCATTCAGATTATCCGAGTTGGACAGCGTGCCGACGATATTGGGTCCCAGAACGCGCATACCATAGCGGTGGGCAATCTCCACCACCTGCCGCTCCAGGTCCACGCGACCAACCTCGCTGAACCCCGAAGCAATGACAATAAGGCCCTTAACGCCCTTTTTGCCACACTCTTCGGTGACTTCTGGCACGAATTTAGCTGGAACGACGATGACCGCCGCATCAACCGGACCCGGCACATCGCTAATGGTGGGATACACTTTGTACCCCATAATCTCATCAGCCTTGGGGTTAATGGGGTAAACGGCCCCTTCGTAGCCGCTTTCGCGCAAATTTTTTACAACAGTGTAGCCGATTTTTCCAGGGGTTGCCGACGCCCCTACCACAGCAATGGACATAGGCCGGAGCAGGCCGTTCAAGATATCAAGGTCCACCTTTGCCTCCTTTTAAGAATTAAACCAAGGGAATTATAGGATTAAGTTTATTATAAGTTACAAGCACACCCAGATAAGTGTTCCTTTAACAAAATTCATGTGACGAATGACCATTTTACCGTTCAGGGGCGCCTAGCACTCGATCAATAAGGCCATATTCGACGGCCTGCTCTGGCGTCATGTAGAAATCGCGGTCGGTAAAGCGGGCGATTTGCTCGGCGGTAAGCCTGGTATGCCGCATGAGGATGCGTTCCATCAGATCGCGCATGCGCAAGATTTCCCGCGCCGCGATTTCAATATCTGCGGCCTGGCCCTGCACCCCGCCCAAAGGCTGATGCAGGTGAATCGTAGCATGCGGCAGGGCGTAACGTCGCCCTGCCGCTCCCGCGGTCAACAGTACCGTAGCCATGCTCGCCGCGCGTCCAACCGCGATGGTCGAAACCGGCGCGCGCACCGATTGCATGGTGTCGTAGATAGCCAGGCCTGCATTAATCTCACCGCCAGGCGAGTTGATATAGAGCGAGATTTCCCGTTCCGGATCCTCCCGATCCAGGTGTAACAGTTGCGCCACCACCACATTGGCCACCTGATCGTTAATGGGAGTTCCCAGAAATACGATGCGCTCCTTGAGCAACAGCGAGAAAATGTCGTACATGCGCTCACCGCGCCCGGTCGCCTCAATGACGTAGGGAATCACGCCCATCCTGCTCCTCCTTGAGCCTGACTTAGTCTTCTTGAGATGCGATGTCCATCAGATAGTTGATGGTCACGTCGTACCAGTTCTCTTCTTCCTCTTCGTCCCAGTCCTCGTCTTCGTCCCAGTCGCCCTCTTCGGCCTCGATTTCATCCTCACTCAAAGCCGCAGAAGCTCCAACTTCCTCCCCTTCCATTTCAAGGTCAAGGGTCTCCGGTTCTACCACTTCCAGGCTTTCGTCCTCGTCCCCGGTGGTTTCCCATTCCCAGGATTCTTCATCCAGCTTTTCCTGTTCATAAATATTCCGCAAAACCAGGAACCGCGCCAGGTCTTCTTTCAAAGCCTGGCGACGCTCGGCCAGGAACTGGTCCAAAGTCATGCCCTGGGCGCGCAAAACATCTTCCAACGCAATGCCTTGTTCACGCAGGTCCTTGCGCATGGCTTCCAGATTTTGTTTTTCAGCTTTAGCCAGCATCGTCGGGGGAATCTTAACTTCGCACAAGGGCATCAAAGCATCCAGGACGGCCTTTTCATAGTCTTTTTCAGCTTCCTGGTGCTTATACTCCATGAGCTGTCGTTCAATGACACCGCGCAATTCGGCCAACGACGTAAAAGGCCCAAGGGTGCTGGCAAAGGCATCATCCAGGTCGGGCAGGGTGTAGGAGTTAACCTTGGCCAACACGACCTCGAAATCCAGTTCATGCCCGGCCAGATGCGCGAAAGATGAGGTATCTCCTTCAGGGATGGCCACCTTGAATGCTTTGCTTTCACCAGCGTTCATCCCCACGATAGCATCAATGACCCCGGCGGGCAGACCACTGCTTTCCTCATCCAGCAGCAAGCGCACATCGTGATTGTGGTAGAGCACTTCGTCCCCATCGCGGATCTCCAGGTGCTCAATTACAAGGGCATCGCCGCGTGCCGCAGGGCGCTCAACCGGCTCGACGACAGCCGTGCGCCGACGTAGCGCTTCCAGTTCTTCCTGGACTTCTTCTTCCGTTACCGTCACTTCAGGATAAGGCACACGCAGGGTGTGGTAATCCCCTACTCGAACTTGCGGGGACAGTTCGATGCGCAATTGAACGCGGAAGGGGTCCGTCGAAACCAGATTCACATCAGTCTGAGCTTCCTGGTAGGGTAAAACCTCGGCTTGTTTAAGGATGTCAACATAGGATGCATCCAACAGGTCATCCACCATCGCCTCTTGAATGTAGGCCTCACCCAGACGCCGTACCAGAACATGCTCAGGAATCCGACCGGGCCGAAAACCGGGGAGCTTCACTTCGCGCGCCAGGCGGGACAACGTCTTGGCACGCACATCAGCCAGAGCCTGCGACTCAAATTCAACCGTCAACAAAACCTCGTGGGTTTCTTCTAAAGGTTTCTTTTCAACCAGCTGAAACACATTTTCCTCCAATAGGGTTATACAATACAATGACCTATAAATTATAACATATTCCTGGTATAAGACCAGCTTTTTCTGGAAAATCCTGTAACGGCTCACTCTGATGGGACAGCTTGCGTCTGTAGAAATACACTGCACCGCTTCCGTTACCTCCACGGGAAACTCGGCCCTGGTCGTCCCCTCACACCGGGCACGGCTTGAGTAACGTTGGACGAAATTATGAACGTTAACAATGTAATCGGGTAACGGCCGGGTGGTCGGATGGGAGAGCCAGGCAGGGGTCGGCGATTGAAATCTCCTCCAGGGCCTGCGGCCAACGGTCGGCCTGCGCCGACCGGGTCATGCGCCGGCGCAGGTGCGCCGGTGTAGGGGTATGGCCTGCCGCACCCTTTAATCGGCGACATCGGCCCGTGCGATCA
>DAOTZR010000044.1:0-7757 GCA_034434315.1 Anaerolineae bacterium | reverse complement strand
GAGCGCATACGTGTAGCTGACGCCGCGGCCCGTATCAAAAACGCCACAGTTCCCCGAAGGGGTAAACCGTTGGCTTTCATGCGCATCGTGAGCCAGCCATAATGTCGTTGTGCGCAAGGCGTTGCTCACGTTCAGTTGTGCCTGACCCCAGCGGGGAACCCGGTAAAATTGATAAAATAAGTTGACTGTGATGCCCGTCACAATAGCAATTATGCCGAGCACGACCAGCAGTTCCACCAATGTGAAGCCTCGTTCTTTTTCCATAGGTCCCTGTCTTAGCGGTCAACCTTGTAGGTGCTCACCTGCACCAGCGTTTGTCCGGCGCCGTTGCTCACAGTCACCGTGATGAGCTGCTTTCCGGGAGCCTCCTCACTCACCGTCACGGCCATCGTAAAGCCGGCCGGTACTGCGATGGGCGCATAATGTCCGCTGGCATCGTAAGGTGCGGCTTTGATGGCCTCGATCTGCGATTGCGCCAGTGCCGTTGCTGTGCTGATGTCCGCCGCCAGTCGGGTGCCCTTCGCGGCTGTCGCCAGGGCCAGCACCAACACCACCAGCGCCGTCGCTATGATGGCCAGCGCCACCAGCAGTTCAACCAATGTGGTGCCTGTTTCTGTCCTCATCTGCTTTTCCATGTTTTCTGCGTTCCACCCGGATGAACACGGCCAACCATGCCAGTACCACGCTGCCCATGATAATGCCCAGGGCTACATGGGGGACCTTCTGAATGGGCAGGGTCCGAAAGGCTAGCCATAACAACACCCACTCGATGAGCAGCATGGCCAGCACCAGCCACACGATCCATAAACTGCACCCTACCGGCTCTTCTAAAGTCTCCAGCTTTTTCATCGCCCGGTCCTGGTTACTGAATTTGCCCCAGAATGTTGTACATGGGCGAGATCATGGCCAGAGCGATAAAAGCGACAATCCCTCCCACCAACAGCGTCAGAGCCGGTTCCACCATGTCGGTCAGCGTGCGGATATTGCGATCTACACGCTCCTCGTAAAACTCCGCCAGCGTGTTAAGATTACCCTCCAGGGTTCCTGTTTCTTCCCCTACCCGGACCATCTGCGTTAAGAGCGGGGGAAAGAGCCTGTCGCGGGCCATAGGAACAGCCAGTCCCTGCCCACTCAACAGAGCTATCCGCACCCGATTCAGCGCCTCCTGGACGATGCGGTTGCCGGTTGTCTGCAGCACCAGCTCCATCACTTCGGGCAAGGTGAGGCCGGCATGGGTGAGAGAGGCTACGGTATGGCAGAACCGCACCCACTGGCCCTCCAACATCACCGGTCCAATGAGGGGCAGATGAATCAGGAGCCAATCGCGGGCGCGCCGTCCGGAAAGCAGACTGCTCCACCAGGCCGTCAGTGCCGCCAGGAACAGCAGGGCGAAAATGGTGTACAGGCCGTAATTGGCCACAAACTGGCTGATCGCGATCAGGGCACGGGTCGGCGCCGGCAATTCGGCATCGAAGGACTGAAACAGCGCCGCCATGGGCGGCAGCGCCACCGTCAGAATGATAACCACCACAAATACAGCGACGATCAGCACCAGAGTGGGATAAGCCATGGCATCCCGCAGCTTGCGCAGCAGCTTCTCCTCCTGTTCCAGATACGTCGCCAACTGGCGCAGGACCGATTGCAGATTCCCGGTGCGTTCTCCCACCGCAATCGTCCGCAGATACAGTTCCGGAAAGACGGCTTTATGCTCGGCCAGGGCTGCGTAAAAGGCTTTGCCTTGCTGCAAATCCTGGATGACCCCTTGCAGGGCGTCGCGCAACGCGGCCTTGTTGCTCTGCGCGCCCAGCAGGCGCAACGCCGGTAAAATCCCGATGCCTGAATCGAGCAAGGTCGCCAGTTGTCGCGAAAAGATGATCAGGTCCAGGCGCTTGACGCCGAACAGGGTGGGGAACAGCGTGTAAAGGCGGGTTTTACGCTTCTTTTGTCGCGTCAATTGTGCGACGGTCAGTCCCTGTTCCCACAATAAAGCCTCGGCCTGACCTTCACTTTCGGCAACAATCTGGCCCTCGACACGCTGGCCTTCGCGAGTAAAAGCCACGTAGGAAAATGCCACCTTACTATCCCCCCAGATTTTAAGTAATTTTTATTGTAGCATAGATTAAAAGCTTGTGAGTAAACGGCGCGTAACCAAAGTGCAACAGTTGTTAACACCAAATTTTTAATGCTCCCGCAGACCACGGACGTCGGTTCGCGGACGTCCCGTCCGCCCGAAGCAAAAAAGGCACGGATTCATCATCCGCGCCTTTTTTAATGGGAGCTCCAGAACCTACAAACGTTTGAGCCAGGCATACCCGTAAGGCGGCAACGCCACTGGCAACGCCCCGGCCTCGTCCGTCTTCCAGCCTATCCCGGTCAACACATCCAGGAAGCTTGCCGGCCCATCCAGCTCCAACGTCGTCTTCAAGGGGACATCGGCCAGATTGTTCAAGACCAGCATCGTTTCCGCTTCACCGCGTCGCCAATAGGCCAGCAGGCTATGCGGCATGACCTCAAGCAGTTCCAGGCTGCCCCGTCCAAACACGGGATGGGCCTTGCGGATGCGCAACAGCGTGCGCAGGCGATTCAGCAACGAATCGGGATCGCGTTCCTGGGCGGCGACGTTGACCTTCTGATACCCGTACACCTCATCATCAATCACCGGCAGGTACAGCTTCTCCGCCGGGGCTTCGGAGAAGCCGGCGTTGGGGCCGGCGTTCCACTGCATCGGCGTGCGTACCCCGGCGCGATCATCCAGCCAGATGTTATCGCCCATGCCGATCTCGTCCCCGTAATACAGCACCGGTGAGCCAATGAGCGTGAGCAGCATCGAATGCATCACCTCCCAGCGTCCGCGATGCCCTTCCAACAGCGGCATGAGCCGGCGCCGGATGCCCAGATTCAGGCGCATGCGCGGATGGGGCGCGTAGAAATCCCACATGAAAGCGCGCTCCTCCGGCGTCACCATCTCCAGCGTCAGCTCATCATGACAGCGCAAGAACGTCCCCCACTGGCAGCTTTCCGGCAGCTCTGGCGTGCGCCCCAAAATGTACGCGATGGGCGCGCGGTCCTGTTTCGCCAGCGCCATGTAAAGCCGGGGCATCAACGGGAAGTGGAAGTTCATGTGGAACTCATCCCCATCCCCAAAATAAGGCCGCACATCCTCCGGCCATTGATTGGCTTCCGATAGCAGGAAAGTCCCTGGCGCGTAGGCATCCACAAAAGCGCGTAGCCGCTTGAGATAGGCGTGCGTTTCGGGCAAATTCTCGCACGAAGTCCCCTCGCGTTCGAACAGATAGGGCGGCGCGTCCACGCGGAACCCGTCCACCCCCAGGTCTACCCAGAACTGCACTACCTTCAGCATTGCGCGCTGCACTTCGGGATTGTCGTAATTCAGGTCGGGCTGATGATAGAAAAACCGATGCCAGTAGTACTGGCCGCGCAGCGGGTCAAACGTCCAGTTGGACTTCTCATAATCCAGGAAAATGATGCGCGCATCCTTGTACTCCTGCCCCGTATCGCTCCAGACGTACCAGTCGCGGTACCGGGCGTGCTCTGGATGGTTGGGATCGCGCGAGGCCTGGAACCAGGGGTGCTGGTCCGAGGTGTGATTCACCACCAGCTCCACCAGGACCCGCAAGCTGCGGGCGTGCGCCTCGCGCAGAAATGTCTTGAAGTCCTCCAGCGTCCCGTAATCGGGATGAATGTCCGTGTAATTGGCCACATCATAGCCATGATCGCGCAAGGGCGAAGGGCAAATCGGCAGCAGCCAGAGCGTATCCACGCCCAGCACCTGCAGATAATCCAACTTCTGGGTCAGCCCCACCAGATCGCCGATGCCATCGCCGTTGCCATCGGCAAACGCCCGCACAAACACCTCGTAGATGATTGCATCCTTATACCAGTCATTGAGCAGCATCTCAGCCTCCCGTTGGATTAGCAAGATCAAAGGGCTTCTATCTCGGCGATTGCCTCGCCGTCGTGCCAGATCACGCGCACCTTCTGTCCGGCTGTTGTCTGGGTGATGGAGGTCACCAGGCTTTGCGTCTGCGCATCGCGGACCAGGGCGTACCCGCGCTGAAGCACGGCCTGAGGGTTCAGCGCCGCCAGACGTTGGCCCAGGGCCTGCACCTGCTCACGGGCGCGTTCGAGTTGCCGTTCTATCGCCCGCTCCTGACGCAGACTCAGCTCATCCAGCCGCTGCCGCATCCGCTCCTGCTGCTTCTGGGGCGAAAGCAGGTGCAGATGGCGCCCGGCGCGTTCCACAGCCAGCCACTTGTCGCGCCGGAGTTTCTGCCAGGCCTGCTCCAGGCGCACCCTCTGGCCCTGAAGCCGGATCAGCAGCTCCTCCCGATCGGGTGTGGCCAGCTCCGCCGCGGCGGTAGGCGTCGGGGCCCGTTGATCGGCGGCGAAATCGCATAGGGTGAAATCCGTCTCGTGCCCCACGCCCGAAATCAGAGGAACAGGCGAAGCCGCAACTGTGCGGACCACGCGCTCGTCATTGAAGGCCCATAAGTCCTCTAAAGACCCGCCGCCGCGCACCAGCAGGATCACATCCACCTTTTCCCGGTACAGGCGCTGCAACGCGGCCACCAGTTGCGGCGGCGCTTCCTCCCCCTGCACGGCGGCGTGCACAAACAGCACCTGGGTCAGGGGATAGCGCCGACGCAACGTCTGGAGCACGTCCCGCAACGCTGCCGCATCGCGCGATGTAACCAGCCCGATGCGTTGCGGATAGGCTGGCAGGGGGCGTTTCCGCTCGCTGGCGAACAGTCCCTCCGCCTCCAGTTGGGCTTTGAGCCGTTCATAGTCCAGGGCAAGCGCGCCGCGCCCTTTGGGCTGCAGAAAATCCGCGTAGAGCTGGTATTTTCCCCCCGCTTCGTACACGGTGATGCTGCCGTGCACTTCCAGGCGATCCCCGTCGCGGGGGAGATAGCGCAGGTAAATGGCCTGCGAACGCCACATCACGCACGCCAGTTGCGCCCCCGCATCCTTGAGGGTGAAGTACAGATGCCCGGAATTGGCGCGGGTGAAGTTGGAAACCTCCCCCTCGACCCAGATGTTCTGCAGGATGCGATCCTGTTCCAACAGCGCTTTGACGCGCGCTGTGACCTGGCTGACGCTATACCGCGCCGGCTCTAACGTGAAAAGTGAGTTCTGTTGCGGCGTCTTCATCATCAAAAAACAATACTTAACCCCACAGCGAAGAGCAAACCGCCCCCAACGCTGAGCAGAATCACCGCAGTGCTGGCCGGCATCCCCAACAGGCCCATGCCTCCCAACAGACCGATGAAGTAAGTGGCCGAACCGATGATAAATAACAAGCGCTCGGTCCCGTACAGACGGACCGGGCGCGAAGTGCGACGGGACCCCCGACTACGACGTGTCATAACCTGCTCCTAAGGTTGTCCGAAATCAGCGACAAAATAATATCCCCAGGTCGTTTGCGCCACACCGACGCCAATTTCGGTGTAGTGTGGGCTGAGAATCGTGCGCCGATGCGCATCATAGGGCGGGACCTCATCCATCCACATGTTTACCGCATGGGCCGGATTACGGCTCTGTGCCCAACACTCCGAAGCGTAGCGGGCGTTGTAGCCGATTGCGGCCATGCGCATCCGGTAGCTCGACCCATCCGAACTGGTGTGGCTGCACCAGCCGCGCGCCGAGCAGTCGTTCGCGTGAGATTGAGCGATGGTCGCCAGCTTCGCGTTGTAGACCAGCGGGGCCAGACCGTTTTCCACCCGGATGGCGTTGATCAGGCGGATCACTTCCGCGGGCCAGTCGGCCACATCCGCGGGCGCCGGGTCTGTAATTGGCACATACGTGCCACCGGGAGAAGCTGGTGGTGCACTGCTCATGCCGCCCGTGCTGTCACCACCTGTGCCTGCGGTGTTGCGGGCCACTAGCGGACTTTCCGCCGGCAGAATCAGATCGCGTCCTACGGGCAGCGGGTCGTCCAGCGCCAGCCCGTTCACCTCTAGTAAGCGCTGCAAAGGAATAGCATACGCCTCGGCGATCCCGCTCAAGGTTTCGTTAGCGTGGACCGTGTGCACAATCCAGTACACCGGCACACCGGCCCAGTCGCTCTGGCGCGGGATGAGCAGCTCCTGCCCCACACTCAACAGCGTAGAATCCCCCAGTCCGTTGAGCAGTTGAAAAGCGGCCACCGGGACCCCGTAAGTATAAGCCAGGCCCAGCAGCGTATCGCCCTCCTGCACCACGTGCACCGTCGGCGGGGGGACGGGTGTTGGCAGCACCTCGGCGGTTGGGGAAACCGACGGGGTCGCCTGGAGGGACGGTTCAGGGGTAGGGAAAAGGGGCTCTGGCGGTGCCGGGGTCATGCCGTGCGTTGCGGCAGGTGTTACGGCCGGGGCAGGGGAGGTGGCGCCGCATCCCGTAAGCCCCAGGCTCACGCCCACTAAGGCCAGCAGCAGCGCTATCCTCGCATTAAAAACCGGACCTGTTTGATGCATGGACCTCCTTCCATCGATTCCCAGGCCCTCGTGCCCCGGAGCGTTGCTTATCTCATCTCAAAGCCCGACTCAGGGCGCGGGGCGTCCAAAGTCTACCACAAAATAGTAATACGTCGAATGGGAAGCGGCCATGCCCACCCCGGCGTGCAGATAATACTTCCCCAAAATCGTTCGCCGGTGCGCGTCATTGGGCGGCGTTTCGTTCAGCCAGCTATACACAATCGCATAAGGCGTATCCCGCCGGCCAATACACTCGGATCCATAGAGCGGTGTATACCCGGCCAGCCGCATCCGCTCGCGATAGTGCAAACCGGCTGCGTTCACGTGCTCGCATACCCCGGTCGCGGCGCACTCGTCCGCCTGGGTCTGCGCCACCTGGGCCAGGATGGGATGCCAGGTGAGCGGGTGCAGGCCGTACGCTGCGCGCGCGTAATTGATCAGGCGCAGCACTTCCGCGGGCCAGTCGCTCACCTGAGCCGGGGGCGGGTCATGGGGCAAAGGGATAAAAGGCGGATCGGCGCTGGCTGTTGGCAGGGGGCCTGTGTTCTCACTCCCGGCGCTGCTCCCTCCTGGATGGCGCGCCTCAGCCGGAGCAGTGACCGGTACAATCAGGTCCACCCCCGCCCCGATCAGATGCGCATCCGCGATGCCGTTCACGTCCAGCAATGTCTCCAGCGCAACATCGTAAGTCGCGGCGATGGTGCTGAGCGTCTCCCCGGAGCGAACCGTGTGCACAATCCAGTAGGGCGAAGCTCCCTGCCACAGAGCTGGATCGGGCAACGTGAGCACCTGTCCCGGATAAATGGTGGTGCTTTCGCCCAGATCATTGGCCATCTGCAGCGCCGCGACTGGAACCTGATATATCAGGGCCAGGCCCAAAAGCGTATCCCCGCTCTGCACGGTATGGGTCAGGGGGCGTTCCGGTGTCGCTGTGGGAGAGGGTGTGGGGGAGGGCGCTGGTCCTGGCGTCGCGGAGGCTGTGGGCGCGGGCACGGTGGTGCTGGCCGGTCGGGTCGGCGTGCTGGTTTCCTGGCGCGGAGCAGGTGGATGGCTGCAGGCGCTCACCATCATTCCCACTATCAGAACCACGGCAATTTCCACGCGTTTGACCATGTTTTCATTATAGCGGATGCGCACGCTTTGCGCAACGCTTGTCCGTTGCCATGATTGTTCAGAAATTGTAAAAATCTGTATTGGTCATTGACATAGTACAATTTGAGCTTTGACCAAAAACGGCGTATGATTGTGGACTATGGACAAGAAACGAACGCATTTTCCACGCAC
>DAOTZR010000043.1:0-13760 GCA_034434315.1 Anaerolineae bacterium | reverse complement strand
TCTGTGCCTCGTGTTTACCCAACTGTCCGACATAAACCTGACCATCAACGCCTTCTGACACGTTTTCAGGCGCATCCTCACGGACGATGATGTAGTGGTAAGCCATGCGTGCAGCACGTTCCAGCAGACGTGAGTGCAGATAGAAGATGTCGCCGGGGTAAGCTTCGCGGCCTGGTGGTCGGCGCAGCAACAAGGAAAGCTGACGGTAGGCCCAGGCGTGGCGGGTGAGGTCGTCGTAAATCACCAGGGCATCGTACCCTTCCTCCATGAAGGCTTCACCGATAGCGCATCCGGCATACGGAGCCAGGTACTGCAGGGCTGCCGGGGCTGAGGCCGGAGCAGCTACAACCACGGTATAATCCAGCGCTCCGTATTGTTCCAGCGTGGCCACGACCCGCGCTATCTGCGCCTGCTTTTGCCCGATCGCCACGTAGATACACAGGACGCCGCTGTTTTTTTGGTTTAAAATCGTATCCACGGCAATAGCCGTTTTACCCGTCTGGCGGTCGCCGATAATCAATTCGCGTTGCCCCCGGCCAATCGGGATCATCGCGTCAATGGCCTTGATGCCGGTGAGCAGAGGTGTGTCTACGTCCTGGCGTTCCACAATGCCCGGAGCAATCCGCTCGACGGGCACGTAACGCTCGTAGGTAATGGGGCCCTGGCCGTCCACGGGCTCGCCCAGGGCATTGACCACCCGTCCCAGCAGGCCCTTGCCCACCGGAACCGACACAATTCGTTGTGTCCGCGAGACTTGCATCCCTTCTTCCAGGCGGGTGTAATCGCCCAGAACAATGATACCGACACGATCCTGTTCCAGGTTGAAGGCCAGGCCCATGATGTGGTTCTGGAATTCAACCAGCTCGTTCATCTGGACCCCGGGCAATCCCTCAACTGTGGCGATCCCATCTCCGATTTCGACGATGGTGCCAATTTCCTGCGTGATGATGCCCGGCTTAAAACGCTGCAATTGGGCGCGGAAAGTTTGGAACAGCTCTTCTGGATTTTCCATGCTCACTCCTCATTCAAGCAATGCCAGCCGATGGGTTTCCTCCAGCACAACGTGCCCCTGATGATACACGATTTTGCCACTTTGTCCAACCCTACACGTCAGGCCCATAAAATCAACCCGCGCAAATAGGGACTGAGCAAATCGGGATGTTGGGGCAGAACACGGACCGTATAGCCAAACAAGCCGCTGCGGCGGCAGGGGATGGCATCCACCATGAACGTAGCCCGTCCCTCACCGAAAGAAACCGTATGCATGGGGTACGTTTCAATGTCACTCAGATGTCCATCCGCATTCACCGGTCCCACGCACAGGTCCACCTGTACATCTTCCGGTTTGAGTTGTCCAAGGTAAAGTCCCACGCGCGCGCAGAGCAAGTCCCCCACCTGGACTTCAGGCAGTTGGCGTTCCCAGGCCTGGGTGGTCCCTTCGCAAACCTGGACTGTTTCGATGCACAGCGCCGACCAGTGCGCTTTCAGGTTGGCTTTCCAATGAGCCAGTTTCTTCGCCCGTTCCAGCGCATTGGCCTGCAGAAGCTGACTGCGTTGCACGGCGGGCATGTAATACCGCTCGGTATACTCCCCCACCATCCGATGCGTGTTGAAGTAGAAGCACAACTGAGCCAGGCTGGCCTTCATCATCTCAATCCAGCGCCTGGGCATGCCGTCGCGTCCGCGCTCATAGAAAGCCGGGATCACATCCTGTTCCAGCAGGTTATACAGGGCCTCGGCTTCCACATAATCCTGATAGGTCGGGTCGGTGTAAGTCTCCCCTTGCCCAATCGCCCAGCCTACATCGGGCCGATAGGCCTCATCCCACCAGCCATCGAGCACGCTGAGATTGAGCACACCGTTGGCTACAGCTTTCATCCCGCTGGTGCCGCTGGCTTCTAACGGTCGGCGCGGCGTGTTCAGCCAGACATCCACGCCCTGCAGGAGATAACGCGCGATGTTCATATCGTAGTCTTCCACGAACACCAGACGATGCCGGAACTCCTCGCGGCGTGAAAGATCCACAATCTGGCGGATTAACTCCTTACCGGGGTCATCGTGAGGATGCGCTTTGCCGGCAAAAATCAATTGCACGGGCCGTTGGGGATCGTTGAGCAAACGTGCCAGACGGTCCGGATTCCGCAAAATAAGCGTGGCGCGCTTGTAAGTGGCGAAACGGCGGGCAAAACCAATCGTCAGGGCTTCGGGATCGAGGACCTCGGCGGCCTGGGCGATTTCGTTTTTGGAAGCGCCGCGGCGCTTGAGCTGCTCAACGAGGATGCGCCGCACGAAGCTGACCATGCGCTCACGCCGGCGCTCATGGGTGCGCCACAGTTCCTCGGCGGCGATTTGCTCCGCCCGCCGCCAGATACTGTAATCAGCCGGTTCCTCGCGCCAGCGCGGTCCCAGATACCGGTCGTAGAGCTGTTTCATGTCGCGCGAAATCCAGGACTCAAAGTGCACGCCATTGGTTACGTGTTCGATGGGAATTTCATCTACGGGCAGGTTGGGCCACAGCTCCTGCCACATCGCCCGGCTCACAGTGCCATGCAGGCGACTCACTCCATTGCTGAAGGCGGCCATGTTCAAGGCCAGGATGGTCATGCAAAAAGGCTCGCTCTCATCGTTGGGATTGACGCGACCCAGGGCCATGAACTCCTGCCGGGAAAGGCCCAGGCTGCGGATATACTCGCCAAAGTAACGATCCATCAGGTGGGGCGGGAAGCGATCGTGGCCGGCAGGAACCGGTGTGTGGGTGGTGAACACGATCCCGGCCGAGGCAGCTTCCATGGCTTCCCAGAAATTCACATGATGCCGCTGCATCAGGGTGCGGATGTGCTCCAGGGCCAGGAAGGCGGAGTGCCCTTCATTGATGTGGTAGACCTGCGGCTGCAGACCGATGGCCTGTAAAGCCCGATAGCCGCCAATCCCCAGCAGCATTTCCTGCTTGATGCGCATCTCCTGGTCGCCGCCGTAAAGCTGGTCGGTGATGTTCCGATCTTCAGGCCGGGAGTTTTCGGGGATGTTGGTGTCGAGCAGGTACAGCTTGATGCGTCCGACGTGGACTTCCCATACCTGAGCACAAACCTCCCGGCCCGGATAGCTCACCCGTATCTGGATGGGGTTGCTCTGCGCGTCGCGCGCCAGGCGCAGGGGCAGATTGTCAAAATCATTGTCCTCATAGGCCTCCTGCTGCCAGCCGGCCTGATTCAGGTATTGCCGGAAGTAACCCTCCTGGTACAGCAGGCCAACGCCGACCAGCGGCAGGCCCAGGTCCGAAGCGGATTTGAGATGGTCCCCCGAAAGGATACCCAAACCGCCGGCAAAAATGGAAAGACACTCGGTGAGGCCAAATTCGAAGGAAAAGTACGCAATCAGCGCGGGGGTGTCACTGGAACCGTATTTCTGGCGGAACCAGGTATGGGTATCATGCATGTAATGCTCGAAATCGGCCTGGACACGGCGATAGTGCGCCATAAAGCCCTCATCCTTGAGTGCGGCTTCCAGACGATCCTGATCAATGTTGCCCAGCATCCGCACCGGATTGTGGTAGGTGGCTTCCCACAGGTCACTATCCAGACGGCGGAAAAGCTCAATCGTGTCGTGGTTCCAGGTCCACCGCACATTGAAGGCCAGCTCACGCAGGCCTTCGAGTTGCGGCGGTAAGGACGGGGCCACTGTGAACATCCGTAAAGGTTTCATGATTCACCTCCCCCCAGGGTGCTATCTATGCCTGAATGGTTTTATCCATGCGGGCGCTTGTTCATCCGCCTCTACCCAAGATGTCAAGCTCCTGCTCAGGCCCCGACGCGCTACTTGATTGGCGGTAGGGCCAGCCAGTCGTAACCGATCTCCGGATCGTTGTGGGGAATGCGTCCTTCTTCGGCGGGATTGTAAACACTGGAGGTCACGTAAAACAGATGCGTAATCCCTCCCGTGACCTTGCATCCATGAGCTACACGCGGCGGAATGCGCACGCAGACCGGCGGATAGATTTCGCCCATCAGAATCTCCTGCGTGTAATGATAAGTTGGGGATTCCGGACGCAGATCGTGTAAAACGAGTTTCAAGGCGCCGATGGGAACATACCACCAGTCCACCTGGGTGGGGTGAACATGCCACGCTTTAATGGTGCCGGGCAGCATGATGGCATGGCTGAGCTGTCCGAACCCCTCGCCGAAAAACGCATCCGTCACGCGGATGATTTCACGGAAGGCCTGGCGTTCATCCGCATGATCTACCAGAGACTTGATAACCACCCCTTCAATCGGGGCCAGAGTACGGCCTATCACGCATATCCTCCTGTTTTATGGATTGCCCTGCCGGATTTTACCTCAGCAGCCGGCCGGGCCACTTAACGGCGTCCAGGTGCAGGGCCGCGTTCGGTGTCCATGAAGACTGAAGCTGGCAGGTTGAAACCGTGTGCGATCAGACGGGGCATGAAGTTAGGCCGCACGCCTGTCGGCTTATGGCGCCCGATGATTTTGCCGTTCTCCTCGCCCTGCTCGTCGAATTTAAAGATATCCTGCAGGATAACCGTCTCGCCCTCGATGCCCTGAATTTCGGTGATGGCGATAATTTTGCGCGAGCCATCCCGCAGGCGGCTCTGCTGGACGATCAGGTCAATCGCCGAAACAATCTGGCGGCGCACCACATTCAAGGGCAGGTCCATCCCGGCCATCAGCACCAGCGTCTCCAGGCGGGAGATCGTGTCACGCGGTGTGTTGGCGTGAATCGTCGTCAGGCTGCCATCGTGACCCGTGTTCATGGCCTGGAGCATGTCCAGCGCTTCACCGCCGCGGCACTCGCCCACGATGATGCGCTCCGGACGCATGCGCAGCGTGTTGATGACCAGGTCGCGAA
The DNA here is from genome assembly GCA_034434315.1 of Anaerolineae bacterium. GTDB lineage: Bacteria > Chloroflexota > Anaerolineae > B4-G1 > SLSP01 > DAOTZR01. Next base: position 8,897 of record DAOTZR010000043.1, on the reverse strand, counting down.
TATGCACTGGACGGCTTTCGGGATCGAGCGGATCGGCGGGCTTGGTCTCCAGGCGGACAACGTGCGGCTGGGCGAGTTGCAACTCCGCCGCATCCTCGACCGTCACAATGCGTTCATCTTCGGGAATGAACCCGGACAGCACGTTGAGCAAAGTCGTCTTGCCCGATCCAGTTCCGCCGGAGACCACGATGTTCAGGCGCGACACAACGCAGGCTCGGAGAAACTCCGCCATGCCTTCCGTCAGCGAGCCAAAACGGATCAGGTCCTTAACGGTGAGTTTGTTTTTGCTGAATTTGCGGATGGTGATGGAGGGACCGTCAATGGCGCAGGGGGGGATGATAGCATTGACACGCGAGCCGTCGGGCAGGCGGGCATCCACCATAGGCCAGCTTCGGTCCACCTTACGCCCCAGGGGTTTGATGATACGGTCAATTACGCGCAACACGTGATCATCGTCCAGGAAATACACATCGGTGAGGGTGATTTTGCCTTTGCGTTCCACATAGACCTGATAAGGCCCATTCACCATCACCTCGCTGATATCCTCCTGTTGGAGCAGCGGCTCAATCGGGCCAAAGCCGGTGACCTCGTACAGAACATCCTGATAGAGGGCCTGTTTGTCTTCGGGCGTCAGGTTGGCGCGAGCATGGGCATAGAGGGCCTGGAATCCCTGCTCAATAATTTGCATGTTTTGGGGCGTCTTTTCGACCGGCCCGACGGCTTTGAGGGATTCTCGAATTTTATCGGAGATCCACAGGGCCAGTTTCTTACGTTCAATCCAGGCTTTGTCCAGATTGGGCACAGTCCGCGATGTCATGGCCGATCCTCCTCCCCTTACTATCTACCAGGTGAGTTGATGCTTTACGCATCTCACAAAATTTATTATACTACACCCTACCTGGATGAGAAATCCCTTGCGGGAGGAGGATATGTCGCCTGAAGCTTTGATTACCCTGGCTCTGGTTACCACGGTCATTGTGCTTTTTGTCTCCGAGCGCTTCCGTCCGGACTGGATAGCGCTATTCACATTGATTCTGTTGCCCATGTTAGGCTTATTGCCTTATCAAGAAGTGTTGCAGAGCTTCGGAAACCCGGCTGTGATCACCTTAATGGCCATTTTCATTTTGGGACAGGCGCTCACGGTCACCGGGGCGACGCAACATCTGGCCGACGCTCTGGTACGGCTGTTGGGGTATGAGGAACAGCGTCTCCGTGTGGGGTTGACGGTGTTGTGTACGCTCTTTTCCCTCGTCATGAACAACATCGCTGCGGTAGCGCTGCTCATGCCGGCAGCGATGGAGGTCTCGCGTCGGCGTTGCATCCCGCCGGGACGCCTGCTCCTGCCTCTGGCTTATGGCGCAGCCTTGGGGGGGATGGCCACCCTTTTCACGACGTCGAACCTTATCGCCAGCGGGCTGCTCAGTGCGGCGGGCTATCAACCTTTTGGCGTCCTTGATTTTGCTCCTATCGGCGGGGTCGTGGCTCTGGTAGGTTTGGTTTATCTGCTAGGATGGGGGTGGCGTCTTTTGCCGCTCGGCACTACAGCGGAACGCCCGCTGGTATGCGCTCTCCCTGAGGAGGAGCTGCCCCGTTTCTATGCTTTGCAGGACCGCCTGCGCGAGGTGGTGATCGAACCGGATTCTCCGCTGGTGGGTCACACCCTGGCCGAAAGTGGCATTGGCAGCCGTTGGGGCTTGACGGTGCTGGGGATTGTGGCGGGAGATGATCTGGAACTTTCTCCGCGACCGGATTTTGTTTTGCAGCCAGGGATGAAGTTAATTATTGTGGGTCGTGACGATCGTGTTTCGGAATTACACACCGTCAACCTGGTTGAAACTCCGGTGCATCCTGATACGCGGGTGCTGCTTTCGGAACAGGTGGGGATGCTGGAAGTGCTTATCCCGCCTCGCTCGCGAGCTGCGGGTCACACCTTGCACGAACTGGCCTTCCGCGAAAAATACGGGCTTACCGTGGTGGCCCTGTGGCGCGAGGGGCGTAGCTATCGCACAGAGGTGGGCGAGCGAACGCTGCGTTTTGGCGATGCGTTGCTGGTTTACGGCCCTTATGAACGCTTCCGGCTGCTGGAGCGCGACCCCGACTTCCTGCCCCTGGCGCAACCGGAGCCACGTTATCAGCGCAAGAAGGCTTTGATTGCCATGGGCGCTTTTATTCTGGCGGTGATTTTGGCAGCGGTGGGCGTGTTGCCGGTTCCTCTGGCCATGCTCCTGGGCGTTGTCCTGGTGACCGGGCTGGGAGCAATGTCGATGAATGCCGCTTATGCGGCGGTGGACTGGCGTACACTCTTCATTATCGTCGGCATGCTGCCGGTGGGTCTGGCTATCGTCCGCACCGGTGTCGCCGATTGGTTGGCCAACGGGGTTTGGGCTATTCTTGCCCCGTTGGGCGTTCCGGCGTTGGTCGTGGGCTTGATTGGGCTCACAGCCATCGTAACCCAACTGGTATCCGGCGGTTCGGCGGTCCCCACCTTGCTGGTACCCATCGCCATTGCTCTGGGGCGCTCGACGGGGCTCGACCCGCGGGTGCTGGCTATGAGCGTGGCTATTGTCACAGGCAGCAGCATGATGACGCCTTTTTCGCATCCCGCCAACCTGCTGGTGATGAGTGCCGGTGGGTATACCGCGCGCGACTATTTGCGCGCGGGGACGCCGCTGGTCGTCTTGATTGTGATAACGACCTGTGTCTTGGTTCTGCTGCGGTTGGGGCTATTGTAAGAGGATGCGGGTGTTGCGTTGTTCGAACGGACGATGGGCTAACTCGCCGTCAGAGTGCGGGCACTGGAAGATCAAGCAGCCAGGAACAGCCGCAACAGCAGCAAGCCACTCTCCAACGCCGGGTTGAAGAAGCTCGCTCTGCGCAGTCTGCGCAAGCGCAGCGAGAGGAAGAGCGGTGGGTAGCCGGGGCACAAGGAACATACACGGTAGATGCTTGAGTACCCACAATACATCCAGGTACACCTCGTCGAGTGGTGTGATCGAGGTTGCGGCGAGTGATGTGGAGGTTACGTTGGACGAAATTAATTTCGTCCAACGTCAGTCAAGCCGTGTCCGGTGTGATAGGGCGGTCAGAGCCGCGTTCCCCGTGGAGGTAACAGTACGGGCCGCGGATCAAGGCCTTCAACCTGTATCACCGCATTCCGCTGGAGCGTACGCAACGCTGGAAGGTGCGCAAACCTTCTGCCTGATTCGCAGTACCATCTCCACAATCCGGGAAGCATGGGCCGCGCATGCTCGTGGCCTGCAGATGGCTTTAGAGGAAATATTGTTCTACGCACAGCCGCAAGTTGCCCCATCAGGGTGAGCCGTTACGAACAGGATTGCTCCTGGTCTGTGGCGCAGGCTGGCAGGTTAAACCGGACCAAAGACTGTAAAAACCCGGCGGACAGGCAAGGAGTTGCCTGCCCGCCGGAATGGTGGGGCGGACTTTAGACCAGCACGAAAGCCAGGACGATGAGCAGGATCAGCAGAGCCAGGGCCAGGATGCCGATTTTGCGCAGGTCCGTGAGCACATAGGCGTATTCCCGCGCCAGATCCTCCTGGGTGGGCACGGCGGAACTGGTCGTTCCGGTTTGTACACTGCGTCGTTTTTGAGCCATTGTTTCCTCCTTAAAAAAGTTGTTGTACTTTAAACGGGTCTGTTCAAGCCGTCAAAAAATCACCTAGGGTTCAAGTGTGGCAATCACCACAATGCGATGCGTGTTGACGCGATAAGGATAGCAGGAAATCAGCGTGAGCACCGGGCTGCTGGTGGGCGCCATGACACTCACTTCGGTGGGCTGAACGATGCGTGTCTCCTGCACCCGATAGCGGTAGCGCTGGGCTTCGGTGTAGACGTAGATCTCGTCGCCGGGTTTAAGCTTTGGCAAATCCCGGAAAATCTCGCCGTATACGTCATCGTGGGCGGATATGACGCAGTTACCGCGTTCACCGGGATTGGCGCTGCCAATGTGGTGGCCGGCCCCTTTCTTCAAGGCCTCCGCGTCATCGCCTTCCACGACGGGGGCGTCTACCGCAATCGCCGGAATGACAATGCGCCGCGCCTGTTGCGGGCCGGGCGTGGGGACGGGTAGGGGGGTAATTTTGGCCACCAGCTCCTGCAGGTGCGCCGGGATGGGTTCCGGCTCGGTGTTGCCCTGCGCATCGGGCGGTGTATGGCCGCCGGGCAGAATCACGACGTTGATAACGGGCGTGGGGGTGAAAGTCGGTAGAGGGTGCGCACCCGGCGCGCTGGCGTTCAATTCGCGGACCGTGAGCATGAGCTGGATCACGATGGCAATGAGCCCCAGAACGGCCAGAATCTCAATCAACAAGAGCAGTTTATCCGCTATCCAGCGCCATTGGATTCCAGATTCCCTTGAAGTCGAAGGGGAACTCTCGGTTGCGGTCGGCATGCGGTGTGTTTCCGGCGCAGGCCGACCGTGCCGGCGCAGACGCTCCAGCCGCGCCTGGCGCTTGCGCAGCTTCAGCAGCGCTTCCAGCTCTTCGATTGAAAGCTCATCTACCGTTCGCCGATCTTTCATGTGCCGGATTATAACCCAGAGCAGGGATTGGTCAATGGCGTTTTAATAGGCGTTGGGCGAACGGAACAGGTTCACAAGGGTGCGAATGAGGATTTTGATGTCCAGCAGCAGCGACCAGTTTTCGATGTACCACAGGTCGTATTTCGTGCGCTCGGCAATGGAGGTGTCGCCACGCAAGCCGTTGACCTGCGCCCAGCCGGTGATGCCGGCCTTCTCGCGATGGCGTTCCATGTAGCGGGGGATGCTGCGCCGAAACTGTTCGACGTAGTAGGGCTGTTCGGGACGCGGCCCTACCAGGCTCATGTCGCCGATGAGGACGTTGATGAGTTGAGGCAGCTCATCAATGTTGAGCCGGCGTAACCAGGCCCCAATGCGTGTGCGCCGGGGATCGTTGGGCACGGTCCAGCCGTAACCTTTGTCCTCCGGCGAAGTGCGCATCGTGCGGAACTTGATGATCCAGAAGGGGCGCGCGTCCAGTCCCATGCGCTCCTGGACGTAAAACACGGGACCGGGTGAATCCAGCTTGATGAGGATAGCAATCATCAGCAAAAACGGGGAAAGCAAGATCAACCCCACACCGGCCCCAACGATGTCCATGGCGCGCTTGGCCGCGCGTTTCCAGCCGCGCATGGGCACGTCGCGCAGGCTGAGCAGCGGCAGCCCCCCCAGTTCGGTGATGGTCAGGCGATCGGTCATCAACTGGAACAGGTCGGGGTAGATCCGGATGGGCTTGCGCCAACGTTCGCAGCGGGCGATAAGCCAGAGGAGTTCGTGGCGGTCGGCTGTTTCGGGCAGGGCGATGATGATTTCGCTGAAGCTGGCGTTCAGGTCCTCCAGGATTTGATCCAGGCGTTGGATGGAACCCAGGACCGGTATGCCCTGGATGTGGGAGTTTTCAGCGTTTTGTTCGGAAATCAGGCCGATGACGTCGTATCCCAGCGCTGGATCCCAAAGGATTTTTTGCAGAATCATGCGGGCGATGTCGTTAGTGCCGATGAGCACCACCTGCCGGTGCCCCCATCCCCGTCGCACCAGCGTCTTGTACAGGACGTGCGCCAGCAAACGGATCGCGATAATTAACACAATGGAATATAGCCAGGCGTAGAGCAATAACATGCGGGAGTAGTTGCCGCCGGGCGGCAAATCGCGGCGCACAAGGGATGTGAGGGCCTGGCCCATCAGGGTGGCGATGGTGACGGCGCCGCTGATCCGGTAGATCTCGTCTATGCGCGAGTGCTGGTAGGTGTAGAGCCGATTGAAATAGCACACGCCGATCACAGATAGGGCATGCAGCAGCATAGACGGGATGTAGAAGCTCAGGTCTCCCAGGTAGTCGCTGGCCGGGCCTGGGAAAGGAATCAGGCGCCGGGTGAAGTAGGCCAGAGCGTAGCCCAGGATGGCCATCCCGAAATCGCCGCTGAATTTAAAGGCCACATAAAGGCGCTGGAGATGGTGGTAGCTCAGTTTTTGTCTTTGATTTGCCATAGGATACCGCGCTCAATGACACTCAGAGTAGCCAGGATAAGTTTATCGAGCCAGAAGGGTGTCGTTGCGGCATAGTGTTTGCGATAGAACAGGCGCATCGCCCGCCAGAATTCGACGCGGGCGCGGGGGTTCTGGCGGCTTGAGGCCCGTTTGACATGCAAAATGGTGACGTGCGGCGTGTAATACACGCGCCATCCCGTCTGTTTGATGCGATAGGCCCAATCCAGGTCCTCACCGTACATGAAAAAATCCTCGTCCAGCAACCCGACCTGGGTGATGGCTTCGCGGCGTACCAGCATAAAGGCCCCGACGACGGCATCCACCTCAGCCTGCTGATTCGGGTCGAGATACGTGAGGTTGTAGCGCCCGAAACGCCGGCTGCGCGGGAACAGGTGTGCCAGGCCAGTGAGCCGATAAAAAGCCACCTCCGGGCTGGGAAAGGAACGACGACAAGCCAGGTCCAGTTGGCCGGAAGGCAGGATAATCTTAGGGCCGGCTATGCCGGCCTGGGGATGCGCGTCCATAAAAGCGACCATGTCACGTAAGGCGTTGGGGGGTATTTCCGTGTCGGGATTGAGGAGCAGCGCATAGCGCGGAGCAGCAGCGCTGGGGAATCCCAGTGCGCGCAGTCCTTGATTGTTGGCGCGCGGATAGCCGACGTTGTCCGTGTTCGCAATCAACATAGCCTGAGGAAAATCCCTTGCGACCAGCGCCGCACTATTGTCCTGCGAGGCGTTGTCCACCACGCACACGGTAAAGGTGACGCCACGACTGGCGTACACGCTTTCCAGACAGCGGCGCAGAAGCTCCCGCGTGTTGTAACTGACGATGACAATCCCCACATCCATGCCGTGCATTGTAACACAGACAGGGGCGGGAACAAGTTACTGCGGTGTTGGAAGGGGCTGACGACCGATCCGCTTTGAGTTGGATCGGTCGCCAGTATGGAGTTAACCTGAAAGGGACAGTTTACGTCGCATCAGCAACAATACGATCCCGGCCAGGAGCAGGCCATGGAGTAACCCGAGGGGGGCTGCCGGACGCGCCGCCCGGGTCTTGAATCGCACCGCATTCGGGCCGACCTGATGGCCCACCGCCCAGTCGGAGAAGGCGCTCACGCCGTTGCGGGTGATGCTGTTGGACGTGTAGCCATCCATCGCGCAATCCCAAAGGCTGCCGGTGTAGCGGCAGACTTTATCGTTGTCATCGGGCGTAAAGGTCGTCGGCAGCGTCAGGTTGACGGTGAAGCCGCTGGCGTTGGTGACTTTGTCGCCCTGCAGGCCGCGGATGAGCCAGTAGCGCCCGGTCTGGATGCCGGATGTCGCATTGGGGTGGTCGAGTTCCATCTCGTCCACGTACAGGCAGGCCAGGTCGCCAGACGTGGTGATTTCGATGCTTATGCCGGATTGGTCGCTGAGGGTATAGGTGTTGCCCTGCGCGATGCCACATATCATCGTCCCGGCCTCATACGCGCCCATATCGCAGGTAGCGGTGCTGTCGCCATCCCCATCGGCGGGACGCGGCAGGTCATCCAGGTCGGTGGCGGGACAGCCGGTGTTCGTGCCGCTTTCGATGGCGGGCGAGCCGAAGTCCAGGCGCAGGTTGCCGTTGGCGGCATCCACAAAGCGCGGGTCGGCGTCAATGTTGCCGCCGCCGTCCGTGCCGCAGGACGAATTCCAACTGCTGCCGGAGCCAACGCAGCCCTGAATATCGCTGAAAGAGATGGCTGATGTGCTGTAGGAAGAATTATAGATGTTGCGGCCGGTGTTGCCCCAGAAAATGACATTGGTTAGTGTTGGGTTACTGTTATACCAATTATATACTATCCCATTACTTGTTTTATTATCCGCATTATTACTGAAAGTTACGTTGGTCATCGTTGGGCTGCAAAAATCATAATTGGACATTCCGCTTGCCCAGCCTCGAGTTGCCGTGTTGCCGGAGAAAATCACGTTGGTCAGCGTCGGGCTGCTGTAATCGTAGTTGTACATCCCGCCGCCGGCGTCGTAGTAAGCGTTTGCTGTGTTGCCGGAGAAGATGATGTTGGTTATTATTGGGCTACAGTGGTCATTGTTATACATCCCGCCGCCTATATAATTCGGGTAACTCCCATTCGCCTGTCCGCCAGTGATGATGAAGCCGTCCAGCATGGCGGTGTTGGTCCAGCCGCTGCAGTTGACGACATGGTAGGCGTTATTTCCCACAATCTGTGAGGCGTTTTCGTTGATGAAGTCGCCACCATGATTGTCGTTGTTGTCAATGTCGCCGCTCAGGATGGTCTTGTTCGTCTGCCAGTTTCGCTGGCTGCGGGCGGTCTCCGTGCCGTTGAAGCCGCCGTAGATTGATACCCCGTCTTTCATGGGGAAGGAGTCGCTTCTATCGCTGCCGGGATAGTATACCCCCTGCTTGACCCAGATTTCCTGGCCGTTTAAGGCGACGTCGATGGCGGTTTTGAGCGTGCAGGCATGTTCCCAGGCATAGCACTTGCCATTTCCCTGGGTAGCCGGAGCGGCATAAAGGATACCGACGGTTTCATAGGCGCCCATATCCACGATGGGGGGCGTACCGCTGCCGGTATCGGTGACGGCGGGGATGTCCACAAAGCGCAGCTTGCCATCCAGATCGGTGGTGATGCTGCCTGGGATGGCGGTGTTGTCCCCGGCGTCAATCGCCGGCGAGGTCAGTTGCAGGCGCAGGTTACCTGCCGCAGCATTGACAAAGCGCGGATCAGCATTGATGTTGCCCGTTCCGGCGTAGCCGCCCTGGATGTCGCTGTAAGAGATGAGCGGGGCACTGCTGCCGGTGTTGGAGATTTCCGCCGCGCTGGGGGCGCTATCGCCCCACAGGATGACGTTGGTGAGCGTGGGACTGCTGT
>DAOTZR010000042.1:0-6009 GCA_034434315.1 Anaerolineae bacterium | reverse complement strand
TTTTGACCGCATGACTCTTCGCTGTCAAGGAGGTGGTCCTGCAAGACAGGATCGGTTCTATTCTTCTTTAAGGCTTGCAGCGCGCTGATAAAATGTTTCGGACAGATCTGACCTTCATGGTTTTGCTCCTAATGCAGGATGAAGCCGCTTCACGTCCGGTCAGACAGGCCCTACTTTACTATAGAATGCCAGTTTTACCAATGCCCTCCAGCTTCACTCGTGTTCGACCAGGGCGCGCAGGGCAACGGTGACGCGCCGCGGACGCTCGGTCAACAGGCCCAGCGCCGCCCACTGTTGGGCCAGGTCCCGCAAACGCCGCATGGAGATGCGCTCACCAAAGGCCTGATGGAGGGCCTCCAGGTTGAAATACCCATCCTGATGCTCCAGGGCGTAGCGCACCAGTTCGCGTTCCAGCGCGCTGAGCTGGGGGAAAGCCGCCGGCGGACGAATCTGCGGTTCGATGAGCGCGGCCCGAAGCATGTCCAGCCATAGGACCAGGTCATCAATCAAGTAGCCCATCTGAAAGTAGAGCCGGTTGGCCCATTCCGCTTCGCCATCCAGGTCGTGAATGTAAGGCGGTGAGGTTAGGAGCGTACCATAGGCAGCAAAGGGAAAATCGGCAGCGTTGAACAGGCCAATCGTGGGCGAGGTGGCCTGGGCACGCAGGACGTCCCAGCGTTGCTCGGTGACGGTGTAGTCCAGTTGAACGGTGACCAGGATGCCGCCGGTGAGACGCCAGTACCAGGCGGCACCAATCCGTCCCTGATAGCCGGCAACGCGCGCGCCAACGGTATCCAGGATTGTGTCCGCAAGTTTCAGAGCTTGAAAGGATGGGTAGAACAGCGGCATGGGTCAGGTCCTCCCGTTTGCTTTCTGTTGCGATAATAGCGTTTCCAGCATGGCTTCTTCTGCAGCACGGGTATGAATCAGGCCGTCCAAACGGGCAAAGCGCAGGGTTTCCAGGATGTGCCGATAGCCGGGACCGGGAGCAAGACCCCGCTTTTTGAGGTCCTCGCCGGTGAGTTCGGGTTGAATGTGACGCCATTCGCGCCAGTAGTGCTCCAGGGCCTGCCTGACAGATGAGGCAGGTTCGATCAGCCAGGCCAGGGCCAGCAGGGGAGCGGGATAGTCCTGCAGCAGGGCGACAACTTCGCTGGGTCGGGCGCAGGCCGGCAGGCGCCCCAGGTTAACGGTGAGCGGCGCCACGCGCTCCAGGAGTTCCGCGGTGCGATGCGGCAACATAAAACGCTGGGCCAGACTGCGCCGTGTGTCCGCATCAAGTTGAAAAGTAAATAAGGCCCACAGGAGGATGAGGGTTTCGGATTCGGTGAGGCCCCAGAAAGCGCGATCCAGTTCTTCGCGGACGGCGACAAAACGGTCGCGCAACCAGGGGGTCAGGGCCAGACCCGGCGCCAGTTGAGCCAGGACCCCCATGGCATCAAGCCGCGCCAGGGCCGCTTCGGGATGGGCCTCTTTGAAGATGAGGTCCAGTTCGTGCCGGATGCGGCTGCCGGTGATGCGGTTGAGCATGGGCAGGGCCTCTTGAATGAGCCGGGCGCTGCGCTCGTCCAGGCGAAAGCCCAGGCGCGCTTCAAAGCGCGCGGCCCGCAGGATGCGGGTGGGGTCGTCCACAAAGCTCAGGCTGTGCAGGACGCGCAGGATGCCGTTGCGCAGGTCGCGCTCGCCTCCGTAGAAGTCGAGGAGGTCGCCCCAGCCTTCGGGCGAAAGTCGGATGGCCAGGGTGTTGATGGTGAAGTCGCGCCGGTGCAGGTCTTGTTTGATGGAGCTCCATTCGACCAGGGGCAGGGCAGTGGGGTTTTCGTAAAATTCGGTACGCGCGGTAACCAGGTCAAGGCTGGTGGGCAGGGTGGCGCCATCCCCAGCGCCGACTTTGCGCCAGATGTCCGGTGAAAGCATCCATTTGGCGGTGCCAAAGCGCCGATGGGTACGCAGTTCACCCCCGTAGCGGGTTACCAGTCCCTCGGCGAGGGCAATGGCGTCGCCTTCGACGACGAAGTCAATGTCCACGATGGGCCAGTAGCCCAGGAGCAGGTCGCGCACGATGCCGCCGACGAAGTAGAAGCCGTAGCCCATGTCCGCAGCCAGGGCGCCCATCTGCCGCACCAGGGCCAACAGGGGAGCCGGGAAGGCTTGAGCCATCAGGGCTTCGATTTCGCGCCGGCGCCGTTCACGCTCGCTGGGCGGGACGGGCAGCAGGCGAATGAGGTCGGTGCGGGTGATGACGCCCAGGACTTTGCCGTTTTCGACTACGGGAATCTGCCCCCAGCCGCTTTCGATCATGAGCTGGCGCACGCGTTCGGCGCTGTCACCGGGGGCGACAACGTAGCTGCCCGGTTCCATGATGCGGCTGACGGGGTCTGTAGCCATACCGTGTTGCAGGGCATGGTCAACGGCTTTGCGCGTCACCAGGCCGAGGATGTGACCGTCGCGGTCCCGCACGGGGACGCCTTCGTGGCCGGTGCGGAGCATGAGGTCCTGGACGCGCTGGATGGGTTCGTCGGGCAGGACCATGTGGACACGGGTGGACATGAGGTCGCGGACGGTGATGGGCGGGCGCACGGTGTTCTGCAGGCACGCTTTCAGGCCGGCTACGATTTCGTCCAGGCTGCGATCGCGAATCAGAGCCGCGGCGGCGCGCTCGTGACCGGATCCGCCAAAGGCGGCGACGACGTCGGCGACGTTGATGGCGGCGTTGGTGCTGCGCGCTACCATCTGGATGTGGTTGCCCAGGCCGACCAGGACGAAGAGGGCATCGGGAGCCAGGGTGTCCCGCAGGCGGTGGGCCAGGGTGGAGATTTCCTCTTGCAGACCCGGCGGGGCCTGGACGGCGGAGATGATGATGGTGTAGTCGTAGACTTTGAAATTTTCGACGGCTTCTTCCAGGGCTTTGTAGAGCTGGAGTTGACCTTCCGTCAGGCCGTGTTCCAGCATGTCCATGACGATGTCCAGGGAGGCGCCCTGCTCCAGGAGCCAGGCCGCGGCGCGCAGGTCGCGCGCGGTGGTTCCGGCGTAGGTGAGGTTGCCGGTGTCTTCGTAGATACCGGCGAGCAACAGGGTGGCCTCAATCGGCTCCAGATGAACCAGGCGCGCGGCCATAGCTTCGACCAGGAGGGTGGTAGTGGCCCCCAGCCGTTCGCCCTGGAAGCGCCAGCCTTCGGGGAAACTCTCAGCCGGGGTGTGATGGTCAACGATGAGGACGTCGCGCGGTTTAGGGGGCATGCCCCGCACCGAGGTCAGGCCCTGGGTATCTACCAGGATGACGCGCTGAATGCGTTGGCCGCGCGGCAGGGAATCGGGATCGCGAAAGGGCATTTTTTCGCCGTACAGGGTGAGAAAGGCCTGGACGTTGCGATTGATACGACGCGGCAGGACCGGCACAGCCTGGGGAAAGAGTCGGGAAGCTCCCAACAGGCTGGCGATGGCATCAAAATCGGCGTTTTCATGGGTAAGGATGACTTGCATGCGTGATATTATAGCACAGTTGCCCATGCGAGTATGCTATAATCCTGGTCAGCTCCGAGATTGGGGAGGTGAAGATGATGACGCTGGCACGCTGGCTAATGGCCGTAGGCGGTTTGTTGCTGCTCATGGGCGCGGCGCTGTATGTCCTGGCGCGGCTCAATCTACCCCTGGGGCGCCTTCCGGGCGACATACGGCTGGAGGGGGAGGGATTCGTGGTCTATATCCCGCTGGTGAGTATGCTCCTGGTCTCCCTGGTGCTGACGCTGGTGCTGAATGTCCTGGCACGCTGGTTGGGCCGGTAGACAGGTGCAGGGCCTATTTCGTGTCATATTTGGGCGCTTTGTATGGCTTTGCCCAGGAGCATGAAGTTTTAAAATCTAATCGGGTAACAAGGCACGGCGTTGCGTGACGGGCAACCGAACGGCAAGACGGGCTATCGCGGAGAGCGCCGAGACCGGAGCTAACCAGCTACAAGGTGGAGCTTCTACATCAGCTCCGTTCAGGGCGAAATCCCCAGGCGTCGGCGTAGGCCGCAGGCTCAGGCGGCGATTTCAATCACCGCATCATCGCCGGGCTTGCTCCTCCCTCCCATTCGACTACCCAGCCATTACCCAATTGAATGGTTAACGTTCATAATCCTGGGCCACATGCGGATGCTCTTAACACTGCGCAGCCGATGGCGCAGGATCGTCCTGGGTCATCAGAGTTGACGCTTTGCAAGAGTACACTATACTTTTTTTGCTACTCTCTCAGGATGTCCCAGGCAAGGGCTGCAGGGAAGCACCAGCGGCTGAATCAGCCGCACCAGGCCTGCCCCTGGGATAAAGCAAAATTCCATGGAGACAGGAGGTAGGTCATGAAAGTGCTGCTTTCAGGCAATGAGGCCATCGCCTTGGGAGCCTGGGAGGCCGGGGTGCGCTATGCTTCGGCGTATCCCGGAACGCCCTCAACCGAGGTGTTGGAGAACCTGGCGCGTTATCCCGGCGTCGTGGCCGAATGGGCGGCCAATGAGAAGGTGGCCCTGGATAACGCGATCGGGGCTTCGTTCGGTGGGGCACGGACGCTGGCGGCGATGAAGCACGTGGGGGTGAACGTGGCCGCGGATAGTCTGATGTCCCTTTCCTACACCGGCGTTTTCGGCGGACTGGTGCTGGTGAGCGCAGATGACGCGGGCGCCTTCTCCTCGCAAAATGAGCAGGACAATCGCCAATACGCGCGCTTTGGTAAGTTTCCCTGCTTCGATCCCGCCGATAGCGCTGAGGCGCGCGAGTTTACGCGCGTAGCTTTTGAGCTGAGCGAACAGTTCCGCACGCCGGTGCTGCTGCGCCCGACAACCCGCATTTCGCATTCCAAATCGGCGGTGGAGATGGAGCCGCCGACGGAAAAGCGCGAGCTGAGCCCCCTCCCCCCCTTCCAGCGCGAGGCGGAATTGACGCGCGTGATCATCCCCGCGGTGGCGCGTAAACGCCATCCCGAAATTGAGCAGCGCCTGCTGGAGATTGCCGCCTGGGCCGAAACGGCCGCGGTCAACCCCATCGAGTGGCGCGGACGCGAGCTGGGTATCATCACCTGCGGTGTGGCTTACCAGTACGCCCGCGAGGTCTTCCCGGGAGCGTCCATCCTCAAACTGGGGCTGAGCTATCCCCTGCCCATGCAAAAAATCCGCGATTTTGCGACACAGGTGCAAACCCTCATCGTCGTGGAGGAGCTGGATGGCTTAATCGAGGAGCAAGTCCGTGCTGCGGGAATTCCTGTAGCGCACGGGAAGGACATTTTCCCGCTGTACGGCGAGCTGACTCTGGATGTGGTGCGTCGCGGGGCCCGGCAGGCCGGGCTTTTAGCGCCGGCTGATGCGGACCTCGTGCCGGCCATCAGCGAATTTCGGGTGCCAGCGCGCCCGCCGGCCCTGTGCCCTGGCTGCCCGCACCGGGCTTTCTTCTACAACATGCGCCGCAATCGGCAGAAGGCCGTTATCGCCGGCGACATTGGGTGCTATTCCATGGGCGTGCTGGAGCCTTTCCAGGCCATGGATATGCTCATTTCCATGGGGGCCAGCATCGGCATGGCACACGGCTTCCGCCAGGCCGGGGGACAGGAGAAAGCCATCGCCACCATCGGCGATAGCACCTTCTTCCACGCGGGCCTTTCGCCGCTGGCCGGGGCGGTGTACAACAACGCCAATATCGTGGTGGCCGTCCTGGATAACCGCATCACGGCTATGACCGGACAGCAACATAACCCCAGCACGGGCAAGACGCTGCAGGGTAAGGATGCCTACGAAATCAACATCGCCGATGTGTGTCGCGGCATGGGCGTGAAGTGGATCAAAGAAGTGGACGCCTGGAAGGTGGATGAGGTCAACAAGGGGCTGCGCGAGGCTATGGCCTGGGAGGACGGCCCGGCGGTGTTGATTGTCCGGGGCGCCTGTGTCTTCACGCCCCATTTCAAACTTCAGGCGCGGATGGTGGTGGACCCGGACAAATGCGTAGCCTGCGGTGCGTGCTTCCGCGTGGGCTGCCCGGCCAT
>DAOTZR010000041.1:0-18498 GCA_034434315.1 Anaerolineae bacterium | reverse complement strand
GCGAGCGGGGACTTTAAAGATGGGTTTTGCGGACGGCGAAGCTGTCCGCAAAACCCATGCTTAGTACCCTTCCTCTCCCAACTTGGGAAAGGAAAGGGGGTAAGGGGGTGAGGTGAGGGTCAATGTCAGCGCCACCAGGCACCCAGAACAATTCGTGTTGAAGTGGGGTCGAATGGGGTGGAGAGAGCACACCTGGCAACGTTTTCGGCGATTGAAATGCCGCCTGGGTCTGCGACCGACGGTCGGCCTACACCAACCGGGTCCTACGTCGGCGCAGGCGCCTTGGTTGTAGGGGTACTAATCGCGGATGATCACCAGGGTTCCCAGGGGCGCCCAGTCGTACAGGGCCTGGGCGTCGCCCACATTCAGGATGATGCAGCCGAAAGAGGCCGGACGGCCCAGGTATCCACTCCAGAGTCGCTGGCCGACGGCATTGATGGGCAGCTCGTGAATGCCGTTGTAAAAATCCGGTCCTTCCAGATAGATCCCCATAAAGTAGGGCATTTTCAAATCCCAGCGCTGAGCGTAAGCGTCGGGTTCCTTGAGCAGAACTTGAAACCGCCCTGGCAGGGTTGGGTAATCGGGCAGGCCGCTGGAGATGACGAATTCAAACCGCGGACGGTCATCCTCATAGGCGCGCAGGCGCTGCGTGCGCAGGTCAATTTCGATGCGCTTGCCCGGCACCAGGGGATAGGGGAAGAGCACATCTATCGAAGGGATGGTGATCACTTCACCAGCGTAAAGCTGATTGGCGGCCAGGCCCGGGTTGGCCTGCAGAATGCGCCAGATGGGCATCCCGAAGCGACGGGAAATCGCTGCCAGTGTATCGCCGACGCGCACCTGATAGGTCCGGTCCGGATGCTGGAGCCGGGGCTGTAGCTCATGCTGGCCCGCCCACAAGGCCGTCGTCACTGCCTGCGCCAGCTCCTCCAGATTGAGCTGGCGTTCATCCCCCAACAAGGGCGGGAGTGTCGTCTCTAACCAGTTCCGCAAGGCTGCGCCGTCCAGCTCCAGGGTGAGCTGTCCCGCGTCCGGACGGGCCTGGAGCCAGGTGCTGAGCTGTTCCGGCGTCAGGACTACTTGCTCCTGAAAGGCCGTCAGCGGATCGTCTAGATGGATGACCAGGGGCGCGCGCAACATCTCCCGCGCCTGAGAATACGCCGGTTCCGGCGCCATGACCCGGGTAGGGTAGGTGAACAGGGCCAGACTGACTTCAGTTTGTCCCTGGATGAGGGCCTGCTCGATCCGGATCAGGCTGGCTTCCACGTCCAGCCGGCGCCCCTCCTGGCCGGGGATGGCGGTAACCGTGCCAGGGCCGAACTGCAACGCCGCGTCACGGGTGGGCCGATCAATTTCCCCGGCCAGTGCCTGCAAAGCGGTTCGAATCCGTTGGGGATCGGGCAAAGACCGGCGCAGGGGCAGGACCGCCCCTGCGCGCAGCACCCGGCGCGCGGCGCTCAAGGCCGCCGGGCCGGTTTGCTCCCGGCCCACAGCATAGGCCGCGCGCGCCATGGCATCCACATCATAATACACCCCAAAACTGGCCACCGGATATTGCCAGCTCTGGTCGGCTATCCGCAGGATGAGCAATTCTGGCGGGGCCGGGTAGGCCTCGCGCAGGCGGGCCTGGGCTTCGTTGACACTCAGGCCGCCTACATCCACAGTGCCCACTTTTACGCCGGGATAAATGCGCTCACGGTAGCGCAGGTAAGGCATGGCATAGATGTACAGCCCTATCCCCAGAACTACCAGGATAAGGAGCGCCCGGCTTTTCACTTCCCTACCTCCTGCAACCGCCGCCAGGCGCGATGATAGCGCTCCAGGCGCGCCGCCGTGCCCGCCTCCCAGACGGCGATCCGACGCAGGTCCATGTTATCCTCCAGGTCCAGCAGCTTGACCTGTCGCGCCAGGGGATGGGGAGCCAGACGTTCGATGTAATCGTCATAGGCCTCGCCATCCCGGCGCGTCAGCCGATCAAGGGCGTCCAGCACCGAGTCCGGATAGCCCTGGGCGCGCAGGTTCTCCAGGGTGAGTGGCGTGTCCTCAAGCACGTCGTGCAGGATGGCTACGATGCGCGCCGTTTCCTCAGAACAGCGCAGCATCAGGCGCAGGGGATGCAAAATGTAGGGCACACCGTAGCGGTCCGTTTGTCCGGCATGTGCCCGCGTCGCCAGCATGATAGCGTCCTCCAGGGTGGGCATAAGCACCTCGCTTGGTTTGAGGATGATGGAAAAATTGTAGCGCAGAGCTTGAAAAAGGGCAAAACGCCGGGCCAGGTAAAGCCTGGGCTATGTGACGTAAGGCACGGGAGTCCATCAATCCTATGCCACAACAGTCCTCAGAGGAGGCAACAACATCACCGTCGCCTACCGTTAAATCTACCACTCACCGTGAAGCCGAATCTGGCCCCAACTACCGGGAATTCCCCATCTCGCTCCAAGCACACGAATAACCGCAAGGGTTATCCGTACGCTTGAAAGCTAAGGCCGATTGTTTAAACGTGCAGAAGGCCTATAATTCAGGCAAGGGTCTCACGCCAAACAAGATAAGGAGGTTACCATGAAGCTGAAAGGACGCACGGCTCTGGTTACCGGCGGGGCCATTCGATTGGGGCGGGCGCTTACCCTTGGCCTGGCACGTCGAGGAATGCGCGTGGCTTTCAGTTACAATCGCTCGCAGGCCCCGGCGGAAGAGACGCTGGCGCTTTTGAAAACTCTGGGGGCGGAAGGCTATGCCGTAGCCTGCGACCTCACGCAACCCGGCGCGCCTCAGGCTCTGCTGACCCAGGTCGAGCAGAACTTTGGCCGCCCGGATGTGCTGGTTAACAGCGCGGCGATTTTCGAACCCGGCGATTGGGACACCACCACCGAGGAATCCTGGGAACGGCACTTTGCGTTGAATCTCAAGGCGCCTTTTTTCCTCAGTCAGGCTTTTGCCCGCCTCGATCCGCATCGCGAAGCGGCCATCATCAACATCGCCGACTGGCGCGGGGTGCGACCGGGGACCGATCATCTGGCGTATACCCTCACCAAAGCCGGGCTGATCGCCTTGACGCGCAGTCTGGCCCAGGCTTTGGCTCCAACCATCCGCGTCAACGCCATCGCGCCGGGGATGATTTTGCCCCCGCCCGGCAAAGACGCCAGTTACCTGTTGGCCAAATCTACCGGCATTCCTCTGCAGCGCATCGGCGATCCGGAGGATATCGTGCGCGCCATGCTCTACCTGCTGGATGCGGATTTTGTCACCGGTGAGCTGCTGTACGTCACCGGAGGGGAGGAGTTGTGAATGGACCGCATTCACATCAGTGACCTGGCTTTACGCACCATCATCGGCCTCAATCCCGAAGAGCGCCGTAAGGCTCAGGATGTGCTCATTAACCTCACACTGGAAGCGGACCTGGGCCTGGCAGGCGCATCCGATGCCGTGGCGGACACGGTCAATTACCGCACCCTCACCAAGCGCATCATCCGTCTGGTGGAAGCATCGCGGTTTTACCTGGTAGAAAAGCTGGCTCAGGAGATCGCCTGGCTGGCGCTGGAGGATGAGCGAGTGCAGAGTGTTCAGGTGCGAGTGGAAAAGCCCGGCGCGCTGCGCTTTGCCCGTTCGGTTGGGGTGGAGCTGCTGCGCACCCGCGAGGACCTGCCGCCCCGCCATTACGCCTTCATCACTTTAGGCTCCAACCTGAGCCCGGAGTTGAACCTGCGCGCGGCAGTCCAGCTTCTGGCAGCGCAAACTGCCGTCCTCGATGTTTCCCCGGTTTACGAAACAGAGCCAGTTGGGACGCAACCTCAGCCCCGTTACCTGAATGGCGCCGTGCGTCTGGCCACGTCCCTGACGGCGGCGGAGCTTAAGGCGACGGTGCTCACGCCCATCGAAAACCGATTGCACCGTGAACGCAGCGCCGACAAATTCGCGCCCCGCACGATTGACCTGGATATCGCTTTGTTCGATACGGCGGTACTGCAAATCGGGCAGCGCGCGGTCCCCGATCCGGATATTCTGCGTTACGCGCACGTCGCCGTGCCCCTGGCGGATCTGGCTCCGGATTACCGTCATCCCATAACCCACCAGACGTTGCGCGAAATTGCCGCTGCACTCCCCCAAAGCGGGCTGGTGCGCCTGGAGCTGGAGTTGTAAGCTTAACCTGAGGTAGTTATGTCCGGCGCGTTTTCCCGGCTTCCGGGTCAGGGAATTTTTCTGCGCCGGTTTGCAGCGTTTACGGCGGATCAGGCCGGTGCGGGCGTGACTCTGGAGAGTCACTCAAGCGTCGTTCTGCACCTTCCACAGGTTAAAGGTTCGCAAAAAACTGGGGACCATAAGTCTTAGGCATATACGCTACTGCGCCAACTATAGATTTAACGCAGGCCATTGAATAACTCGCGTAGGGAATGTTTCCATCGCTGAGCGCTTTTTTATACCAAGGCCACGTAGGACGCTGCAAACACTCACTCATCGTTGGAAACACCATCTGAGCCAGGCTTTTCATAATCGTAGCCGAAGTTTACCATATTCAGAGCTGGAAGTACATGACAGACTATAGACAAATGTGCCCATACTCAGATGGATAGTGAACCGGAAGTCCAGGCTGCAAAATGCCGCTCTAAGCACCTACTCAAACTCAGACACCAGGGTTACCAGTCCTTCTAGATACTCTACCGCCGAAGGATCGAACTATTGAGAATAAAATGTCTCACCCTGCACCACCAATGGTGGTTTACATCTATGGGAGTCTGTCTTTGCATTGTAGCTGAAGAATACCAAATCCATATAGATCATTGATGGATGAAACGTTAAACCAGACCGTGCCACCCAATGAACAGCAGGTGGAGCTTGTCCAAATGGTCGAGATAAGTGCGCTGCCCAAGGCCGCTCCGATCGATTCGGGTAGCAAATCAAGTATTGCCAATGCGTTGTTTCAAAGACTACTTCTCTTGTGTTTTTCCATTGGTTCTCTGGTCAATTAAATCCCTGATCTTGTTGACGATATCGTCTGAGATGTAATGCTTTAGATCAGCGTCTTGTTTCAAAGAATTACATAACGAATCCAGGTCTACCTCCTGTACGCGATGGCCGTCATCCTCTTTAAGGTATTTTAGCAATTCGTCGTTGACTTTGGCCTGAGCCATCTTATCCCATAAAGGGAAAAGGCCTTTCCCTTTTTCTGCCCTGTACAGGGCCAACACGTGGTATAGCAGCTCGATGAGATAGTATTCACGGTATTCGTCTTCCAACCATTTCTGATACATAACCTCCACTGCCCGGTTCGTCTTCTTGTACAAATCAGGCCGGATGGTCAAAACATATCCCTCAAGCATCAAACGAAGTGCAGGGTTCAGGGTATAGCCGCCTTGCCGACGCCACTCCACCCATGGCCGCAAACGGTCAATCAGGTCAAGATAATCCGTTGTTCCATATTCCTGATAGGATTCGGGTAGCAATTTGGGCAAGAGCTCTTTCAACACCCTGACGTCAAACCGGCGCAGTAGAGACAGGACCAACATAGTTTCCCTGATATCAGGAGACAGGTCCGCTAAAACTCTGCCCTCAACATAAGCGCGATAATACTTTCCAACCAACTCCTGGGCGCGGGCGTGAAAATCGTTAGAGGTTATTACATGAGAGGCCTCCAATTGTTTAATGAACTCTTCTGTCAAGATAGGCAGCCCGCCTGTGATCCTGTGAATTTCTCCGGCAATCCCTTCATACTCTGGCATGGCTTGGGATATCGCTTCGGGGTCCAGACTTGTCAGTTCGCGGCATTCCAGACGCATCCGCAACTCAAAACTTTCAGTGAACCTCAGTTCGGTCTTGCTGGTCAGCACAACGGCTATTTTACCCGTTCGGGAAGCCGGGCTGAGGACATTGTCCTGAAACCAGCGCCGTTGCTTCTCAGGTATCGAGTCGTAGTCGTCGATCAGGAGCAACACTACTTTCTCATAGTCTCTGGCGCTCGAGATAA
The DNA here is from genome assembly GCA_034434315.1 of Anaerolineae bacterium. Lineage (GTDB taxonomy): Bacteria > Chloroflexota > Anaerolineae > B4-G1 > SLSP01 > DAOTZR01. The sequence goes on along the minus strand of DAOTZR010000041.1, from coordinate 12,539 downwards.
CATTAAGGAGTAATTCGGCAAGTTGCTTTTCGTCTGCCCAGGTCTTATAATCAGAAGGCAAAGGAGCAACCCGCCTGGGAACGCGCTCACCAAGCTGATCAATGATGTGAATCAGCAGACTGGCCAGGGCCAGCGCCTCGTCGCCTTCTCTACGGAAATCCATTATGTGAACAAGGCTGGCAGGCAAGACACGTTCATAATCCTCCCAAATCTGTTCCAGGAGAGCTGTCTTACCAAAGCCTTTTGGCGCGAACAGGTTCAGGAAGAAAGGAGCGCCAGCCAAGTCATTTTTGATGTCCCCGATGAACTGCCGTATACGCTCGCGTTCCTGTTGGCGAGCCGATTCGTAAATTCTTGAGTAAACTTTCTTATTCATCTCACGACCTCCTGGATCCAAAGCGATTGAATCTCGCTTTTTTGGTAAGAAGAGCGTTCGTAAATGCCCCCGGTTCAACTTGTTTTTCCTGGAAGATTTCCTCATATCACCCAACGTTGAAATGGCGTAAACAATACTCCAAAGTTTCTTTAGGATCAAGCTCTCTTGTTGTGGTAAATACCCGAACAAAGAACTGAGATTTTCCGTCAAACTGACAGTAAACTGGTTCTGAACTCTTTTGTACATCAATTCTGTAAATTAACTGGTCTTTATAGCGTTCAAATCTTGCGCTGATGTAATCTCGTACGCCCAACCCTAGGTACTGTTCTATAATCTCGGCAAATCTCTGCTCAAAACCGTCTTGATTTTGCCTCGCTGTATGCAGCGTAGAGAAATCAGCTTCAAGTCCTATAGCATTCCCTACATTATCCACACCTATGATCAAGGTACCCCCCTCCGTATTCATAAAAGCACATATAGTTTTAACTACGCCTCTTTCCATCCTCTCATCTCTTTTCCTCGTATCCATGTTGCATTGCATTGTTGATTTGAACTCAACTTTATCACTCTCCCCTTGAGTAATTAACTGTTCCAGCTCCGATTGCCGGTGCCGTTCCTCAAACGGTCTCAATACTTCTTCTACCTCATGGCGTGTGATCAAAAGGTGCTCCTCATCTTCTGGTGACCACCGCCGACAATGCTCACTGAATAATCTGTCGCAAATCACGATCAGTTCGCGTGGACTGCTTCTGGAGAGCTCAATCACCCGATCATCAAGGTCATCTACACCAGGGGCTAGCTGCACCAGAGCCTCGTAGCGTGAACTGCTACTTCCTCTCAGCCGTTCCTGCAAGAGTTTCCGTAATTCACTGTCATCCCATCTGAGATCATAGCACCTCTTATTCTGTTCATCCTTGAACCAGGAAATGTGCCCTAGCCGTTCTCGGGCTCTCTGCCCTAGAAAGAGTTTGAATGCCCACCTGTCTTCTTTTTCCAAGGGCTCGAGCAAGCGGCATGCTGAGAGCAAAGGTTCTAACACTTTCCAGGCGACATCTTCATTAGAGGCGATATCATCGTTAGGATCGATGAGAATATAGACAGATTTATACCCGAACAGCTTGGTTACGTTCCGACAAAAACGGCCCCAAAGCTCGCGGGTACTGGTGGGCCAGTTCCCTTCGGATTCCGGATCCGCGTTCAGGAGATTCTGAAGGGCAAATCTTCTAAAAGAATCGTCTTCATACTTGACCACGTAAGACATCAACTGTCTGCGAATAATCCTGTCCTGATCATTTACCTCTGACGATAACGTTACGGCATTCCCGTCTGTCAGGCCAGCTAAAGCCCTCAGGGCCGTTTTCAATATCTGTGTCACGTGGTCTTCGATCTGTATTCCCTCACCTTCACCTTGTTGGCATTTGTGGACTAGCAGGCTGAAATCTCGATACACAACAGGGAAAATCTCCTCTTTTTGACACAGTTGCGAAATTACATTTCGCATACTGCTTTTTCCGCTCCCGCGAGGGCCAAACACAAAGACGGTTCCTGGTCTGGACACATCAAAAACATCGTAGAAATGCCTCATACGAAAGTAAAAATACTCCTGCAAGAATTGGTCTGTTCCGCCATCGATGTAGCGGAATGGATCTCGTTTAAACCCAAGCTGTGCTATCCACTTCTCACGGGGCCCCAATCTCTTGGGTGGGACCAGTGTTGATTTGAGAGCTAATATTGTACCCCGGTAGTTAGATGCGTCAGTCCGCAAATATAGGACAGGACGGTACCAATCTTTGGTCAAAGCTATCCTGGACTCAGCTACAGCCTGGGTAAGAGGCATCCCGTTCATCAGAGCCCAGTAGAAAAATTCAACGAATTTCTCTGCTTGATTGACTTTTATAGAAAACTGCATCGCAACAACAGCTGGCACGCGGTTTTTGACCAGTGCTCCAGCCACACTATTGAAGGTGCTCGCTCCTCCCACCAGCGCTGATCTACAGGCGGAAAGAACGACCAACTGAATACCTCTTCCGTGCAATCGTTTGCCGAGCTCTTCTCCACTGACCCAGTCGACTTTTCCATCGGCAGTCTCAAATGCAAGATAGCCCTGGTCCCTCTGACCGTCAGGCCGGGTTTGACCACACGTAGCACACTCTTTCGCACGTGGAGGATTTAGCCGTTGGCACTGGCATAGCCACCCGAAACCTCCATGAGCATCAATATGTACAACGTGAATTTTGGATCCCATCAGGTGCTTCTGCAAGGCATCAAGTGTATTGGCAGGCAGGCTCTCCAAAACAAGATGGTCAGGATAATAGCGGCTCAGGTATTCCAGGTGAAGTCTTTCAAGAACAGGCAAGTTGGCATAGCCCTCGTAAAACGACATATCTGGCCGGGGAGCAATGTATAGTGTTCTTAGAACTTCTGTCAATTCAAATGGGGTGATAGACTCCTCAAAGTCAACGTGTCGCACCGGAAAGGCTCGTTTTCCCTCAAAGAGAAACTTTTCGCTGTCGTGCAACAATTCCCAGGGATAGGCCTGCAAAACACTACCCTCGTCCTGGATGTGAAATTCAAGAACTGGTTCGCTTTCCGTGCGGAGCAATCTATCCAGTAAACGTCTGATTCCCTCTGAACCAAAGACTGTGTTGTACAATACCTGCCCAATGATCTTGAATCGTTCGCTTGAAGGGCGACCCTGCTCCCGCAAAAACAGGCCGAGTTCTTGGGCCTTTTGGCGAATCTCACCCTGCGGCCAGGTCTCTGGATCTTCCTGCTGCAATTCAAGCGATCGAAACACGGCTTGCCATTCTATTTCATCCAGCCATGGCAAGTCGAACCAGCAAGTCTCGGCTTCCTCTCCGGGACCTTTCAAGTCTACGAAAGCCTTACGTGTTCCAGGTTCTCTGCGTAGTGCAATCCTTACGGGACCAGGCATAAGCATCACTTGGCCTTCGAATTATTCACGCGGCGGAACATCCTGTCCGGACAGATCCAGACCTTTGACCAACATTCTTATTAATCTGTCTTCAAAGTGTCTGAGGTGTTTCTCTCCAAGCCTCTCTCTCACTCGCTCATAAGGCACAATAGGCTTCATCCGCACAATTGCTTTTTGAACTCGTTCCTCAGCAACTTTGGCGTCCGCTTTGACCACTTGTAGGTCGAAACTGCCCTCGCCTTCTCCTGAAATTACAAAGTTGACCTCGACCGTTACCTCATCAATCACAAACAGGGGCACCGGATCATCTCGGAACGCTTCATCTGACAAAAGTTCCTTCTTTACCCAGTGAATGAGCTCACTCAGCCTGACTGCGTTCCTGGTATCTCTTGGCATTCGATTTCCTCCGCACAGAATGTACTTGATAACTCTAGCAAATGGGTCTCTCAAGTTGGCCCGTTCCGCAAACACTGAAATCCCACGGCTTCTCATACCTGATCATCCGCAACGCCTCCAACCGCACGACTTCCGGCAAAATAGCGCGATAGACCTCACATAACGGTGATCTGGCATCATACCTCCCTGTGCGCTGAAATGTCAAGCGCGGGCAGCCGCCAGCGCAGCGGTAGCGCCAGATGCACTCTCGGCATTCCTTCTCTTCAACCGGCAAGTTCTGTATCCCCCTGGTATCGGCCCGTATGTATGCCAGCGGGTCGTCAGCATCAATGGTCGTAACCGGGTGTGCCATGTCCATCTGGCATTTGGATATCTCGCCATCGCTGTCAATCACAAGATAGTCCTGACCAGCCCCGCAGCCATGCAGGTGGAGCATTCCCGCATCTGCGCGGTCTGCCAGGTAAGAGAGCAGGCTGTATTTAGGCAATGCCTGTTCGATAAGACGGAATGCCTGAAGTAAACCGTCAATGATTTCTTTAGAAATAAAACTCAGTGGCCCTGATTGCGGGAAACCATCAGGCTCGCGATAAAAATTAAAACTGAATTGCAACTCTCGATCCAGCAAAAAAGCAACCAGATCGGGTAACCCCCTGAGGCTCTGACTGGTGATAGTAATGGAGATATGGGGCGAGATTCCCAGCCTGAGCAAACGGTCAAGGGTGTCTCTGATCAGTTCGAAAGAGCTGCCACTCCGACCATTCAGAGGACGTTGTGCATCCTGGTACGGGCCGAGACCATCCAGGGAAACCATAACCTGGATATTGTGCGCGACCAGGAAATCCAGCAGATCGTCAGACAGCAGTGTCCCATTGGTCAAAACGACCGTTTCCAACCCGATACCCGTTTGGGCGCTTAGTCGTTCCGCCCGCTCTTGTGCAGCCCGTAACGTATCGAAGTTTAATGTTGGCTCGCCGCCAGCATACTTGAGCCTGACCCGTTCATAGTTATGGGCCACTGCCGAGCGGTACACCGCCTCCACAGAACGTTTCGCGGTTGGAAAGTCCATCTTCTGGTTAGTTTTAGGCACATAGCAGTACTGGCACGACAAGTTACATTGATGGGTGAGGTGAAGCCAGGCAGCCAGGGTTCTCAGCCCCTCTCGTGCGGTTATAGACTGCTGTTCCACCTGGGGAGATGAACGCAGAACGCCGGCTACGAGAAGCACGGCAATCGCCTGATCGAGTGTCCCGTCGTGCCAGTCGAAAAATCGCGCTCTCAGTTCTCCCAAGGTGGAGGGAGCTCCCAGAACCGGGAGCAGTTGACCGGCCTGATCATCCAGCACCACCACTGGCTCCTCAGTGGCACTTACAGCAACAGTATACTCGCCAATCGGTTCCAAAAAGAGGTCCTGATTTAGAGATATTTCCCAGATATCCCCCTTACTTAATTGTTGCAAAAGCGTTTCTACCTGATGTTTATTCTCGCTGAAAGTCAGCGGTTGCGGGCATGCGCAGGGACAATCAGTACATCTTCCGCTGCGATGGAAATAGGTAGATAGTGTGTTAATCCAAAGCCTTGGGCCAGAGGTCAACGAAGTGTGGTGCATAGTATGCTCTCCTGAATACTGAAAACCGGTTACTTGGTACCAGAGCTCGCTAACTGTGCCAGGGCATCAAGCCGGATGCGTTCGAGCATATCCAGCATATCCGGTCGCACAGCGGAGACAGATTGCTCTAGCCATGCATCTTCCAATTCATCGCACCAGCGTAGAGCCAGCTCGGCCGGTAGAACGTTGAGCCGCCATTCCAGGCTTCTCAGATTATCGTTTAAGCGATACGAAGGATATCCAACCAGCTTGGCGAGTCGCGCATAATACACCTTGTATTGTTCGAGCGCCCGGTCGTATTTTCCCTGTCCAAAGTACCAATGCCCGATGATAATCTGGCTGATCTGTGTGAATAACTCTTCTTCATAGTCGTACCCTTTGATTCGTTCAATTTTGCGGATGGTACGCGGCACAAGTTCGAAGAGCTCAAGTTCCACGGATAACCTTGCCAACTCCATCAGGCCATCCAACGCGCGATGATAGTCACCAGCCTCGTCTGCTACCAACGCGCTCACCTCAAACAGCCGGGCAGCCTTCTCCAACCAACTCATATCTACGAACGAGCCACGCATCAACAAATCATGCTCCCATTCGACTTCAAACGGGTTATGAAAGGTCTGCGCTTTTTGCTGCAAAGCCCTTAGCGCGTCCGTAAATTCTGGGGCGGTGCTTTCTGACGCATGTTGCAGACGATAGATCTCTTGGTAGACCTTTGCCAGGCGGTGGAGACCGCTCGCAATAGCCTTCTGCCACCTGGACTCGCGCGCGATTTCCAGCGCATCAACAAGGTATTGCCAGGCCTGCAACTGGTACTCGCAGGCCTCTATCAATTTCTCTCCTTTTCGCCGGAAGCCCCGGCCCACCAAGTGCTCGTTGATACCCAAATGCTGTAAAGATTCACACTCCAGTTCTCGATATCCGATTTTTCGTGCCATCTCCAGGCTCTTTTTATAACAAGACCTGGCCTTTTCATATTCTCCAGCATGACGATAGACAGTACCCAGGTTCATCCAGGCATATATGGTACGCTGTGCATTGAGCCGATTATCCGGTAACGGTTCAAGCGTTTTCAGGGCAAGCTTACACTGGGTCTCCGCATCGGAGTACCTGCCTTTCATGGAGTAGAGATACCCTCGACTGAGGTACACAGCGGCCATTCGGGATTGGTCACCGGCCCGGGTAGCCGCGCGGAAACTCCGGGCATAGTGAACAAGTGCCTCATCCCATTTTCCCGCTTCAATATCAGCCTGCGCCAGGTTACTTTCAATAGTTGCTACTGATTGCCAGTCGTCTTCTTTTACCCATGCCAGGCCTTGCTTGAACATCTCCATCGCCTTAGCGATATTGCCCTGGCGCATAGCCATAAAACCGACTGCCTGGCTGATCTCAACTCGATGCTCTTCAAAAAGGGCTAACATCTGTTCATAGAGCTCTTCCGCCTTCTCAAATAGACTGTGTCTGCGCAGCCATTGTCCACGTTCATCACAAATCTCGTACTTTCTCTCTCCAAATCTATCCAGATGCTCCCATACCTCTCCCCACAGCAATTCCTCGAAATCATAATCATGTGTTCTTTGCTCGATCTCAGCCCGATAGGACTCATACTTCTCAAGCCCCCTGTTTGCCTCCTGGTCAAGGATGTAACCCAACTGCTCCGCCTGCAACTGGCGTGCCAGGTCCAGACTACTCAGAGTCTCGTCCGAGGAGGCTTCTCTAATCCTCTTGATAGTGTCTGGGTAATAGCAATTCACGACAGTGTCGTAAAGATCAGCACGAAGCTCTTCCCACACACCTACATCTGGGAGTACGTAACTGGCTAACAGACGTTGAAATTCGTCATGAAACAAGTGACTTTGCCGCTGAGGATATTCCTTCACGTAGATCAGTTGACAAAGGTCGCTAAAGATTTGTTCATAGTCGTCTGGTTTGAACCATTTTCTCATATTATTAACAATATACATCAGTATAGGGACATCAAAACGCCTCCGGAGATAGGCCATTGACCACAGCACCTTGCTTCTGTTGTCAGCAAGGGAGGGATCCACATGCCGTCCGACAAGCCAGCGCTGTAACTCGGGTGAGTCTTGAATTTGTTTCCCTTCGTCTAACTCACCCAACCGGGCAATAAACTCTTCTCGTTCCGGCTCACGCAGGTCCAGGATCAGATGAGTTATCAAAGGGGCACCACCGGTGTGCTTCCAGATGCTCTTCACCATTTCATCAGAGGCTGACGGAAGACGACTGTGAACAAGTCCTGCAAAAGCTTCCAAATCGAGACCACCCAGTTCATAGGTAACCACATTGTCCGGCATTTTAGCCACGGCAGGCTCGGGGCGCCCTGCTATAACAACAATCAAGTCTCTCACATTTGGGAGAAACTTTTGACACAACCATCGCCCCACATACCGTTGCTGCACGCGCTCAAAAGTATCAAAGAGTAGAACAACTTCCCGGCCTATAATTGCTTCCTGACAACTCTCGATAAATGCCCTGTCCGCGCGCGCTTCCAGACTGGCAGTCATACCGGGCTCAGTGTCTGGTTTTGAGCTGGCGTCATCCAGACGTCTAAGGGCTTCTTCGTAAGGTCTAAAAGCTTCCGGATTCTGTAAACGGGACATGATCGTAGCCTGAAGTCCCCGTAAGCTGTGATTTTGGGTATCAAAAAAGTCAATGATGGGCATCACCTCGCGAATGGGGTCATCCTGACCATCATTGATAATCTTCTGCAAAATCCAGGTCTTTCCAAGACCACCGCGGCCGCAGTAATAGATGCCATTCTTCATGTGCCGGTAGGCAAAACGCAGGTAAAACGCATCCAGAGCGTCCCTACGCCCTACGAACTGCGCACGCACCTTCTCACTTACAACTGTATTGTTCATCATTGCCTCCAGCATCACCAGATTTCATAGACCTGACAGCGCTTACCATAACCTTGAGTTTATTCAAGGCAATATCGTGAGGTACAGGGCGCAAGCCACAGTTTGGCATTGCTGCCCAGATATATTCTTCGCCCAACCGCTCTAACATAGAGTCCAGAAAATTCTGTACCGCTGTCAATCTTTCAATCGAATAGTTGTGCACCTGAATGCATCCCAGGCCGATCTGCTTTCCACAGCGAGAGAGGTAATCCCGGTTTATGTGACTCAACTCGTCGCGCCTAAGCCACTTTCCTTCTATTGATACCATCTTTACCGGAGATCGCTTGAGAATATCATCCAGAATTCGTGTTACGTTTTTGCATACGTGCAAACCTGGGAAAGGTATCTCTCCAATCTCGATTATCTGCTTCATAGCCTCAAATGCCAGGTCCATATCTACTCCATCCGCCAGAGCCGGTTCATCAATCTGCACAATCTCAGCGCCGGCCTCAACCAGGTAGCGGGCTTCCTGCCCCAAAGCCTGGGCAAGATCGCGTACCAATTGAGGATCATTACGACTCTCGTAGGGCGATTCACTATCTACAAGAGTGGCTCTTGCCAGCGTCATTGGCCCTGTGATGTGTGCCTTCAACGGCCTATCTCCGGCCATTTTCCTGGCGTAAAGATAGTCTGCTACAGTGATGGGTTCATCCGCTGGTCGGATACGACTGGCAGCACGGTAGGGCAAAGTTATGCCTTCATAGCCTGGAAGTTTAAAAGCCAAAAGGGATACAATGTCATCTCGTACCTGGCCGTCTACCAGGATGTCAATACCGAGTTCAATCTGGTCACGAATTGCTCTTTCGATAGATTCGTGCACGATACGATCCTGTTCTTCGGCCGGTAAATGACGAATGGGCTTATCTGAATCGTAGGTTGGTGGCCAACTACCTGCAGTACTGGTTTTCAATGCCATCGGTAACCTCCAATTCATGTCAAACGACAGGGGATGTTTATCCAATACCTGCATGAATCAAAGTGGTGGCACAATAACTCACAATATTTTTGCACAGAAAGTTAGCCACACACTAGCGGTTATTTCATAGTCTTGAATCAAGCCAATAATCTATTAAATTATACATCTATGGATCATCCTGGTCAACAGGCTGGCCCGTGAGTGATCGTTCAGAAGTTGGTAGAACTCACAATGGTGGGGTGTGTCTCGCTTCAATTAGTCGCAAATTTGCTCGCACAGTGGGGTAAAAGAGCCAATGATGCCATTAAACTTGACTAAAGTGAGGCGTGCATATTTTTTTCACCAAACTTCAAACGATCACACTGGCTGGGTAACAGTTTAGTAGGTGGTGGCAGGGATGGCGAGTTAATATACCGCTCCTTGCCAATCTAAATGAAAAGTAAACCATTCAGATCAGTCATTAAGACTTTCAGCGAGGGCCAAACTTCAACCTTTGTGTCCCATTTCCAGGCTAAGGAGGCTATTGGTATGTCGGACAAGACTGAGGGCCTCCTTCGATCTACCAAACTTGCAGACTCTAAGTCCTATCGGCATTTACCCATCCGACCAGACTGTGGTACAATGCTTAGCACGATTGCGTGATGCTTCTCCGACCTGACCGGCCTGAGGCAACGGGTTTGCTATGGCAGTCAGGCAGCAATGGATGGCTGGAACGCGGCAAATGGTTCGTCAGCATCCATTCGAGGGTGCCACCGGAAACGGTGTCGCCTCCCGCGCAGATTTGTGCAGCGCGATTACAACTGCGCAAATCTTTGGAAAGGAGATGCCCTGGCAAATGCAATGTAAGTACATTGTATAGTTTACGCCAAACGGCATCTGTTTCCAGATGCCGTTTTTGTTTGGAGGATGAGCCATAGACGAGATGGTACGCGGCCTGATCAAGGCCATTCAATTGATCGTTCAAATGAACCCGGACCTGGTCGAAATCGTGACCCTGTCCTTATATGTGTCGGGGATGGCGCTGTTGTTCAGCACCGTGGTCGGCGTCCCGCTGGGCGCACTGTTGGGGCTCAATCGTTTTCCAGGTCATAAGCTGGTGGTCACCCTTCTCTACACCGGTATGGGCCTGCCGCCCGTGGTGGTAGGCCTGATGGTGTACCTATTTTTGTCGCGTAACGGGCCCCTGGGGCGACTCGACTCGCCGCTAATCCCCGAACTGTTCACGCCGGGGGCGATGATTGTGGCCCAAAGCATCATTTCTTTCCCGTCGGTGGCCGGCCTGACCATGACCGCCGTGATGGGCATTGATCCGAAGCTCCGTCAGCAATTGATGGCGCTGGGAGCAACCCCCTGGCAGGCGGTGTGGACCATGCTCATCGAGGCACGGACGGGGGTGATGGCCGCCATCATCGCCGGATTTGGTAGCATTATCTCAGAAGTGGGTGCGGTGATGTTGGTCGGCGGCAATATTGAGGGGCGTACCCGGGTCTTGACAACCGCCATCCTGTTGGAAACGCGCAAAGGGGCTTTTGATATGGCCATTGCGCTGGCCTTGATTTTGTTGGGGCTCTCTTTTTGCGCAAATTTCGCCATGCTTTATTTGCAGGGAACAGGAACCAGGAGGTGGGAATAGAGATGCCAGACGCTAAAGTGGTGTATCGCTTGTCCGGTGTGATCAAAGTATATCACGATCGCCGGGTACTGGACATCGCGTCGCTCGACATCTATCGGGGTGAGATTCTGGCCCTGGTGGGGCCAAGTGGAGCCGGCAAGAGCACTTTATTGCGCCTGCTGAATTTCGTCGAACCACCGACAAGCGGCCATCTATCTTTTTCAGGTTACGATTGGGACGGGAAATCCCCCATCCCTTTGTTTTTGCGCCGTCGCGTGACGACGGTGTTTCAACAGCCGCTTTTGCTCGACCGCAGCGTGGAGGCGAATGTCGGCTATGGACTGCGCCTGCGTGGCCTACGCGACGGCAAGGAACAGGTGCAGGACGTGTTGCGTCGCGTTGGCCTGCTGCATTTGGCTACACAACGGGCCCGCACCTTATCCGGCGGTGAGATGCAGCGGGTCTCGCTGGCGCGCGCCATGGTCTTACAACCCGACGTGTTGCTGCTGGATGAGCCGACGGCCAATCTCGACCCCTATAACGTAAGATTGATCGAGGCTATCGTGCGTTCATTGAATTGCGAACAAGGCACAACCATGGTGTTGGTCACACACAACATTTTTCAAGCCCGGCGATTGGCGCATCGCGTAGGGCTTCTTCTCGATGGACAGTTAATCGAGGTGGATGAACGCGAGCGTTTTTTCGAACAGCCGCAAGATGCCCGTACGGTAGCTTTCATACGCGGTGAAATATACTAAAATATCACACCATGAAGGTTCTACAGAATGTCTAAATTATGGCGATTCCTTTTATTTGTCGTCCCATTGGTAGCCGGGGTGATGTCCGGATGCGCTCAACTACTCCCCACGGCTGAGTCACAACGCCTCATCCTGGCCACCACCACCAGCACCCAGGATTCAGGATTGCTGGAGTATCTTTTACCCGATTTTGAAAAGCTCTACCATGTCAAGGTTGACGTTATAGCTGTGGGCACCGGCCAGGCACTCAAACTGGGCGAGGACGGCAACGCCGATGTACTGTTGGTCCATGCGCGCGCAGCCGAAGACCAATTTATGGCCGAAGGCTACGGGGTACGGCGTGAAGCTGTGATGTACAATGACTTTATCATCGTTGGGCCAGAGGCTGACCCGGCAGGCATCCAGGGGCTGACTGCCGCCGAAGCCTTTGCCAGGATCGCCCAAACCGGGGCGACGTTTATCTCGCGCGGTGACAATTCAGGCACGCATATCAAAGAAAAGGAACTCTGGCAACAGGCTGCGATCACGCCCATCGGCGCGTGGTACATCTTGGCCGGGCAAGGCATGGGTGAGGTGTTGACAATGGCCGACGAACAAGGAGCCTATACCCTTAGCGATCGTGCCACTTATCTGGTACGCACACAACGCGGGCTCAACCTCAAAATACTGGTCGAAGGCGACCCCATTTTGTTCAATCCATACGGGGTTATCGCCGTCAACCCGGCCAGGAACGCTAAAATCAACGCCGACCTGGCGAACAAGTTCATTGACTGGCTGATTTCGCAACCGACCCAGGCCAGAATCGCTCAGTTCGGCGTAGACAGGTTCGGTATGCCCATTTTTGTCCCTGTGAGAACAGAGGTGAGCAAGTAACGGCAAGCAGACAGATTGGGAATACCGAAACATCAGAACACCTTAAAGATCCCGTAGTACTTGACCACAGGGATTATTGCGGATATAGCCGCTGGAGCCTGGTTCGGGCATCTGCGGTCGTGAAGCGCCAATCCACCGTCGCTCTGACA
>DAOTZR010000040.1:0-4861 GCA_034434315.1 Anaerolineae bacterium | reverse complement strand
CCCAGAGCAAAAACCAGGGCAGGAAAAGCTGGCTGTGGCCCCAGGTGATGGTCCGCAGCGTCGTGCGCGTCTGCAGATGCCTGACCAGATGGAAGCTCAGGCGCTGCATGCCGCCTACCGCGGGCGGATATTTACGGGTGATGTAGAGGATGGTCATGGTAACCGGTAGATTCTTACTCCATCTCGATCGTACACCAGCTCCAGAGCGGGATTGGCTTGCAAAGCCTCGCGGTTGAAGGCTGTCGCCGCCTGAAAGGCCCGCGCCCCCACGTAAACATAATCCACACCGGCATCCCGCAAGGCCAGGGCTGTTGCGGGTTTTTCATCCAATTGAACGACCAGCTCGGAAAGGGTAATCAGGGGCATGATGTGATCGCGAGATCCCAGACTGGAAAGCATCGTGCCGGCTGTGGTGCGCCTCCCGGTGAAGTAGGGAATCCAGTACCCACCGTCAATCCCATGGGGAACTGAACGCATCCAGGTATAGGTATTCACCGCAAAAAGCGCATCCGCCGGCGTATTGGCTTTGATCCAGTCCATGGCGGCGACATCGGCGGCGGTGACGAAATGGCGGCCCGGCTCAATTTCGCGCAAGCGCGGGCCGGCCAGTTTGAACCCGCCGACGAGCAACATCAGGACCACCAGGAGCGTGCCCCAAGGAACATGCTTACGGTTCAGCCCGTCTGTCAGTGCCTGCGCACCGGCCCCCATCACCAGGCTCGCCGGAAGGTAGAGCATGATGACCACGGCCCCCAGGTTGGTAACATGAAGGATACGCCACGGGGTCAGGTAAGCATAGCCCAGAGCCATGAGCAACACCGTCCAGAAGAAGACCAGCAGGGTAAAGGAACGGTGCCGCCACCATCCCAGTAGCAGACTGAAGGCCGCTGCCCAGAGCAAGGGCGGATGAGGCCCCAGAATTGGAATGGCCTTAAGCGGAAAAGTGTAGTAGGTTAAGCTATCGCCGGCGAACTGCGCCTCTACCGGGGCAGTGCTGCGGGCAATGTAAATCCTCAACGCTTCCCACAGGGCCGGGCTAATCAGGATGAGTCCCCCCAGGGCTATCAACCCGGTGATGAGCAGGAGATACTTCGCCTGTTTCTGGCGCCAGGCGGACCAGGCCTCGCTCGCAAAAGTCAGAGCCAGCAAAGGCAGGTAAAAAGCCGCTACGCGGAAGTGATACAGAAAAACAGCGGCGCTGAGGAGCGCGGCGACCAGGCCCAGGCTGAAGGCAGAGCGGCGCTCTTCTCCGGATCGCCACAGTCCCAGCGTGTCCCACGTCACACTAAAAGCAATGAGCAGCAAGGCCTGGGCGGCTAGCTGGGTGAAGCGCCCCCAATTGACGTAGTAGGAAGGCTGGTGACTGAGCAGGCCCGCGACTACCGCGCCCGACAAGGCCCCCCAACGGCCCACTTTGCGATCAAGCAAGAGATAGACCCCCACCCCACACAGACCGTTGAGAACCTGGGCCGTCCACAACAGGGCAGTGTGGGCCGGAACCTGCGCCAGCCATGCCACGCTGGCGCTCACACTGTACAATCCCAGATGGTACATGCCCAGGGAAACGGGCTCGTAGGGATCCAGGGTCAAGGGCAGACGGCCCTGCACGGCGGTCAGGTGCGTGAGCAGGGTGTGGTGTAGAGCGTCCGACCAGGCTGGATAGGGGTAATCGCGGATGATCCAGAAGCGCGTGAAAAGGGTTGCAGCTAAGACTCCCACAGCCAGCCATTCCAGCGGCTCCAGGCGCACCAGGTCGCGCCAGACCCCGCGCAGACGCCAGCCCGTCCAGAGCGCGGCCAGGACCAGGGCCACCGTCAGTTTGTACGGCCCCAGGGTCAAGCCAGGGATAAGGCGCAGAAGATAGAAGCCCACCGGGTACAGGGCCAGGCTCAGGCCCAGGGCCATCAGCCAGCGCTGCAAGCCCTCCCAGCGCCGCCACAACCCGGTGAGGGCAAGCAAGGCCCAGCCAGGGACAAGAAGTAAAACCGCGAAAACCAGCCCGGCACGCCAACCTATCACGCCAGTACCTCGCGATAGAGGGTTTCCAGGCGCGTGACGTGCTCGGCCACATCCAGGACCGGCTCCGGCGTGAAGCTACGTCCGGCAGGCCAGGTGAGCAAGGCCTCGCGCCAGGCCGCGACATCCCCCGGCGGGACGAGCAGCCCGCCGCGGCCTACTTTTTCCGGTATGGCGCCCAGGTCGGAAGCCAGGATGGGGGTGCCGCAGGCGTGAGCTTCCTGAATGACGACCGGGGAATTTTCATACCACAGGGAAGGCACGGCCAGCACATCCGTTTCGGCTAAAACACGCCCAACTTCAGCGTTGGGCAGTGGGCCCCAAAATTGCGTGGTGGCCGGATTGGCCAGGGCCTGTAACTCCGCCGAGTAGTCAGGGAAGGTCTGCGGATTGCCGTAGATGCGCACGAGGAAGCGCTCCGGCGGCAGATCGCGGGCCGCGGCAACCAGGATGTGGACACCCTTCTGCCAGGCCAGGGAACCCAGGTAGGTGACGCGCAGCCTTCCATCGGGGGCGGGTTTCCGGTCGAAACGCCGCAAAGTGGCCAGGTCCAGGCCGTTTTCCAGGATATGGAACGAACGGGCCGGGAAACCCGCCGCCAGATACCGCTCACGGAGAAACCGGGAGGGCGAAATCAGCGCGCTCATGCGCAGAGCAGCGCGCCGTACCAGCGCATCGCGCCATTGCAACACAGGCGCCAGACCCGGACGCGCCAGATGCAAAGCCGGAGTCCCAATCCGTGCCGTAGCACAGCGCGCACAGTTCAGGCCCCACGCCTTGCCACGACAGACCTGCGCGTCCGGCCAGATAAGTTGAGAATTGGCGCAGAGGAACCAGTAATCGTGAAGGGTAAGCAACTGGGGAATCCCCCGGCTCAAGACCGGCAGCCGATAGGAAAGCAACATCAGGTGCTGGAAGTGCAGCAGATCGGGCCGGAACCAGTCCACAAAGCGGCGGAAACTGGCTTCCACATCCGGGTTAAAGAAGGTGTCGAAAAAGAGCGCTGCCGGAGAAGCGTGGGCTGCGTCAAAAGCGCGCCCCACGCGCCAGAGACTGAATCCGTCCCGCGCGTCCTGCACTTCGCCGGCATGCGCACCAGCGCCATCATCGCGATAAAACACAGCCACCTGATGCCGTCGAGCTAAGGCGCGCGCCAGATTGAGGGTGTAGACTTCAGTTCCCCCATACGACGCCGGGGGGAATTTGTGGACCACCAGAGCGATGCGCATCTCACACCCCCCGTCCCAGGAGGCGCCGTAAGCTCCACCAGAAGAGCCCGCGGCGTTGGGCTGCCGCCAGACCCAAAGCCAGGCCGAATACTGCCACCGTAGCAAACGTAGCGATCTCCGGCCACAGTCCCTGAGGCCAGGCTTCGGCGGGATACAGCTCTTCGCTGGCCACAATCAAGCCCCAACTAAAGTTCACCGCCTCACGGTAAAGGCGCACAAAAAGCTGATCAGGGTAATGGGAAGTGACGGTAACTTCCTCTCTCCACAACACCTCCCGTAAATGACCCGGATTGCCGATATCGGCATAGCGTGCAGCCAGTTGGGGATGCCGCGCCTCGCGCCACAGAGCCAGAGCCTCGCGCACTCTCATCTCTGGCGCAGGCCAGCGCAACCAGCGCGCCCGCACCAGACCATCCGCAAAAGCCCGGCGCAATTCGTAATCCGCCGAGCGCTGATGGTAATGCCAGACTTGCGCTTCCGGGATCCAGGCGATGCGCCAGCCGCGCAACAAGGCCTGCACGCTCCAGGCCAGATCCTCAGCATAGACAACATGGGGCAAAGGCAAAGCTTCCCAGGCGGAACGCCGCAAACAGGCGCTCACATCATCAAAACGGGCAAGCGCCAGGCGTTCCTGGGGGGGCAAGGCCCAAAAAGCTTTCGGCGAGGCGATCGCCTGCACACCCGCCGGCGGACAGGCCCGCTCCCAGACGAGGCTGCGTATCCGCGCCAGAGGGGGCGCCGCAGCGGGTGCGCGCTGCAGGCCGTAACTGGCCACCAGGGTCGGATCCTCAAGCAACGGCCCGCAGAGCCGGGCCAGCCAGTCCGACCCTGCTGGCAAAGCATCCTGGACGGTCAGTACAACCAGGTCGGAACAGGTTTCAGCGATAGCCTGATTGCGCGTCCGCCCGTGATTGAACTGCCGCTGGGGAATCGTGAGCACACGCGCCCCCGCAGCGTGTGCCAGTGCCACCGTCCCATCACGCGAACCGGAATCAATGACGACCAGCTCGTCCACAGGCAGGGTTTGCTCCCGCAGGACCGCCAGAAGCTGCGCAAATTGAGGCCCGGCGTTGAGCGTAGGAATCACAAGGGCAACACGGGCTTCCATCAGTCCCTGGCCAACCCCAACCGCACCTTGACGCGATGACCGGCAATCCAGAGCGCGTCCTTTCCCCGGCGCAGGCCCACCTTCACGCGATGCCCAACGCGCCAGAGTGCATCCTTCAACGGCTTCAGGGCCAGAGCGACGCGACTGTTCGCAATCCGGTATCGGGTCTGACGAATCCGCAAGCTCAGACGCCAACGGGCTGCTTCGATAGCACGATACTTCCACAAAGAGTCCAGTGCCGTTCCCAGGCGTTGCTCTTCCAGGGCTAACTGGAGATGCTCCAAAGCCAGCCACGGTCCCGGCACGGGTTTGGGGCGCGCAGCATGGAGCGCTGGCGCCCGTTCGAGTAGCTCGTGCACCATCTTCTCCCCCATGGCCTCCAGGCGGAAGGACTCTTCCACCCGTGCTCGCCCCGCCTGCCCCATGGCGCGGATGCGACCTGGATCGTGCAACAACTCGCGCAACACCGCCGTATAGCGCGCCACCTCCTCTTCCGCCGTCCCGCGCG
>DAOTZR010000039.1:0-34075 GCA_034434315.1 Anaerolineae bacterium | reverse complement strand
GGCGCGGGAGCTCATTTTAGCCGTTGACTGCGGGACCCAATCGGTACGCGCGTTAGTTTTCGACCTTGCCGGACAGTTGGTAGCCAAAGCCCAGGTGCCGCTGGTGGCTTACGTCTCCCCTCAGCCGGGATGGGCGGAGCAGGACCCGGAGTATTACTGGACGCAATTGTGCCGGGCAACACACCAGGTGCTTACGCCGGAATTGCGAGACCGTCTGGCTGGCATGGCGTTGACTACGCAACGGGCTACGGTTGTTAATGTGGACCAGGCCGGTCGTCCGTTGCGTCCGGCGATTGTCTGGCTCGATCAGCGGCGCACGGAAGGCCTGAAGCCGGTCGGCGGCCTGTGGGGGCTGATTTTCGCCCTGATTGGCATGAGCGAGACGGTGGCCTATCTTCAGGCTGAAGCCGAAGCGAACTGGATTCGGACGCAGCAGCCGGACATCTGGGCCAGGACGCATAAGTATTTGCTGCTTTCCGGCTATCTCACCTATCGCCTCACCGGGCGGTATGTGGATTCGGTGGGGGCGCAGGTGGGCTACATTCCCTTTGACTACAAGCGCCAGCACTGGTCGGGGCCCTTCGATTGGAAGTGGCAGGCTGTGCCCATGCGGCCAGAGCTGCTGCCGGAGCTGGTGCCAGTGGCCGGGCTATTGGGCCATGTGTCACGTGAGGCTGCCGAAGCCAGCGGCCTTCCAGCGGGATTGCCCATCATCGCTGCCGCGGCGGATAAGGCCTGTGAGGTCCTGGGTGCGGGATGCCTGGAATCCCACACTGCCTGTCTCTCCTACGGCACGACGGCGACCATCAACACAACGCAACGTCGCTATGTGGAAGCAATCCCGCTGATCCCACCTTACCCTGCCGCTGTGCCCGGCGCTTACAACCTGGAAATCCAGATTTACCGCGGTTTCTGGATGGTGGAATGGTTCAAGCATCAGTTTGGCTATCGCGAAGTGCAGATGGCCAATGAGCTGGGGACGCAACCGGAGAAGCTCTTCGATGAGCTGGTCAACAGTGTACCGCCAGGTTCCCAGGGGTTGATTTTGCAGCCCTACTGGTCGCCGGGGTTACGCGAGCCCGGCCCGGAGGCCAAAGGGGCCATCATTGGCTTTGGGGATGTGCACACGCGCGCCCATGTCTATCGCGCTATCCTGGAGGGCCTGGCTTATGCGCTGCGCGAGGGCAAGGAGCGTTGCGAACAGCGGACGCACACGCCCATTACCGAGCTGCGCGTCGCTGGGGGCGGTGCACAGAGCGATGCCGCTTTGCAGATTACCGCTGACGTTTTTGGCATGCCGGTGTCGCGCCCGCATGTGCACGAAGCGTCAGGTCTGGGGGCGGCCATTGATGCGGCCGTTGGCCTGGGACTGTATTCCGATTTCCCGACCGCCGTAGCGGCCATGACTCATCCCGGCCAGCGCTTTGAGCCGAATGCCGCCACGCACGCCATCTACGACGCCCTGTATCGGCGCGTCTATCGCCAGCTTTATCGTCAGCTCAAAGCGCTTTATGCCGAAATCCGCGATATTACCGGCTATCCGCCGCGCTATCGGGCGTGGCGGCGCTAACCCCGGACCACGAAGCAGGCTAATCGACAGCAGGACAACTGCTCAGTAGTTGTCCTGCTGCTTTGATTTTCGGTGTTATGGGTGTCTGGTTGGCGTTGGTCAGCTTCAGGCCAACGGGCTGCTGCCGCTGTAAGGATGATTTATCCTGCGCCATGGGGGCGAGTCCTAAACACCAGGCGCCAGTAGCCAGCGTAAAGCGGCGGGCAGACGACGGGCCCAGGCCGACTCGCGATGTGGCGCGCCGCGTTCTTCCACGTATAGCCCGTACCGGGGATCGCGATAGCCCTTGTCCTGGAGCATACGCCACACGCGCCGGACGCTGCGCAGATAACGCCAGGAGCCCAAGCCGATCAGCCCGTCCAGGCGGGAGATGGAGACCAGTTCCCGCGTTCCTACGTCCATGTAAAGCCGCCCTCCCACAAAGGGCTGCGTCGCCACGTAATCCAGCACCTCCTGGTAGGAGATGATAAAGGCGGGGCTCATCACGCCGGCCAGGCCGAAGGTATCGGAAAAATTGAAGAAGCCATACAGGCTGATGAGACCGCCCATAGAGGATCCCATCAGGCCGGTGTAGGGGCGTTCGGGACGGGTGCGAAAATCGGCGTCAATCAGGGGCTTGAGCGTTTCTACCAGAAAGCGCAGATAAGCCTCGCCCTTGCCCGGTCCAAAGCGCGAGGGGAAAGGGTTGTATTCGATGCGGCGCTGCTCGCCGGCATTGAAAACACCGACTACGATGGCTTCCAGGCCCGCCCGGCTCAGGGCTTCCAGGGTTTCGTCCACCTGCCATTCGCCTGCGTAACTGGTATGGGCGTCGAAGAGGTTCTGGCCGTCGTGCATGTAAAGCACCGGATAGCGCCGTTCCGGGTTGGTTTCATAGGAAGGCGGCAAATAGACCAGGATGTCCCGCGCGTTTTGTAGGTGCGGGCTCCAAAGCTGGGGTAGCGCGAGCACTGTGCCCTGGACCGTGTGGGCAGCACCCTGACGATACTCGGCGTATGGCATCCAGTTGTTCATGATTTCCCCCTTGTTGAGCAGATTGTATTGATTATACGTGTTTTTTGGTGCTTTGTTAGCCGTGCTTTTAGTTTTTCGTTCGCCTTACCCTCTCATCCCTCTGGCCCCTGCTCCCCATGGCCTCCGGGACGGATGCAGTCCAGGTAGTTCTGGGATCGCGGACTTCCCGTTCGCAGAGGCAAGGGGTTTAGAGGCGTGATGAGGGTTAAAGTTAGCGCCTGGAGTCATCCATAAACGGTCATGCCTTTGGTCAACATTCGGCCTGCCGACCGTTGGTCGCAGGCCCAGTGAGGTGATTGCAATCACCGCCACCTGCCTGGTCGCACAGACCAATTTCGCCGCTTAAAAGGGTATACCCCTACAACCGGGGCGCCCAGTAGGGGGACGTGTTGTAAATAATCTTTTTTCTGACTTTATAATATTAATTTTAATATTGACAAAATTAAAGTATTACTGTAAAATATAAACACTTCATCGAAGGAGGTAATCCATGGAATCGTCCAATCATGCTCGTATGCGAATTCTGGACCTGGTAGCGCAGGGGAAGCTGAGCGTACAGGAAGCGGAGGCGCTGTTGGGGGCTGCCGCGGCCGCGCCGACGGCATCCGCGGCGGCTGAACCGGAGGCCGGTGCGAATCAGGGCCGGCGTCCGCGGCGGATGCGCATCCAGGTGAGCGATCTGCACACCCAACGCACAAAAGTGAACCTGATTCTGCCCCTGGGCGTTGTCAAAGCCGGGCTACGTCTGGGAGCCGCCCTCAAACCCTGGACCTGGGGGGGAGAGGCAGCGGATGGGGAAGCGGAGGGTCGGCCGCCAAAGGAAGTCCTGGCCCATCTGGGCGATGACTTGCTGGCCCTGCAGGCTCTGTTTGATGAGGCCGAGGTCGGTCCCATGGTGGACGTGTACGACGAGGAAGACGGGGAACACGTCCTGATTGCGCTGGAGTAGGGCATCTGTCCCGGCGTCTCAGGGACGACGGGACAGATGCTGTTTGATGCGTTGCCAGGCCTCTTTGGCGGCGCGCTCTTCACGGGCGTCCGGTTCGGCGGCACCGTAGCGGGCGGCGACAAAACTGGCCGTAAGACGGGCGATTTCCTCCGCAGCTTCCGGTAACTGTGCCTGCAGGCGCGGCTGGTATTCGTAAGGCGTCTGATCGCGCCGGCGGCTAAAGCCGATTTCCGATGCCCGATAGAGCAGGCTGAGATAGTAGAACATGATGCGTTCACGGGGATTGCGGCCCAGGCGGCGGAAACGCGGGCCGCTTTCCTGTTCCAGGCGTTGACGGCGGGCCTCGCGCCGGGCCTCGGCGTGGGCTTGCAGGTCATGTTGGACTCCGCGCCACCAACGCCGCAGGCTCATCCAGAACGTGTGCAGCCAGTCCAGCGAGCGGGTGACGCGGGCCAGCGCGCCCCAGCCGCCGCGATCGGCCACGTAACTGTTGACCAGGTACAAAGCCCCGCCAATCAGCAGCGCCCAGAAAGCCAGGGATTGCAGCGTTTGCAACCAGGGATAAGCGACCGGCGTGATTGGCTGGACTACGCCGGGTGGGGCCTCCAGAGTAGGGAATACGGGCTCCGGGATTTCCGGCGCGGCTCCCTGATCCGGCCGCACGAGTCGGGTGAGGGGGGCCAGGACGAGGAACAGCAAGAACGTGAGTAACCCAATCAAAAAACTAAGAATACCCCCCAGATAAGCCAGTAGTACGCGCACCAGATCCAGCAGGGGCAGGGTTTGTCCGGTGGGGATGAGGAAGGCCAGCAGCGCTGCCAGGCTCAGGAACACCAGGCTGGTTAAGGTCCAGCGCCGGGTGAGGGCCGGGGGCAGGGCTAGCTCGCGCCCCTCCCAGTCCCGTCGGCGCATCTCGTATTGCCCCTGAGCCAACAGGACCAGACTGAAGCCGTAGTACACCAGCACGCTGACGATCAGGCCCGAAACCGCGGG
Organism: Anaerolineae bacterium; assembly: GCA_034434315.1. Taxonomy (GTDB): domain Bacteria; phylum Chloroflexota; class Anaerolineae; order B4-G1; family SLSP01; genus DAOTZR01. The sequence goes on along the minus strand of DAOTZR010000039.1, from coordinate 29,549 downwards.
ACGATCCCATTGCGTTAGTTGGCCCCAGCCTACGCGGTTGATGCCGGTGACGACCAGCAAGACCAGCCCGCCAAAGGCCAGGCGCGTGGTCAGGCGCTCCAGGGGACGGGGGCGCGGCACGTGTGGATCCATCACCTCTGCCGGATCCACAATGTCGCGGAAATCCTGGGCAATCTGTGTGGCCATGACCCAGCTCACCACAGTCAGGGCAAACGCGATGATCAGCTCGAAATCGAAGAACTCCAGGGGCTGTTGTGACCAGCGCCGGGCATCTACCAGAAGTTGCGGCCAGCGCCCGGCGTAACGTCCAATCCGTAGGGCCAGCATGAACAGTCCCAGCTCGACCAGATTGTAGCCCATCAGATCGGTGCCGCTCATAAAGCGTCGGCGCGCCGTGACGTAGGAAAGCGAGGCTACCAGGGCCGCCAGGGTAGCGATGACTATCAGATAGGTTCCGTCCCAGGTAGGGACGATCCATTCGCCCATCTGCACCAGCGCCTGCACCAGGCAACCGGCCAATACCGTCACAATCAGCGGGCGCACGAAGGTGTCCAGGCGGGTAAAGGGTTTCATCGCGCTTCCTCCAGGTCGCGTTCCTGCCAGATACCGTAGACGGGGATGTGCAACAGAGCCGCCCGTTGGCGCAGTTCGGGGGTCAGCTTGCCCTGTTGAATCAGCAGCAAGGCTACGGCGAAGCCGCTGGTGCGCAGGCGGATCAAGGTGTCCAGCAGCGCCTCGTTGGGGCGTCCGGTGATGACGGCTACGGTAGATCCCCAGCTCAGATGCGCTGTTTCGCGTTGCAGGAAGTCCGCAAAATCCGTTCCCTGGCACATCTGCGCCCGTGCCAGGACTTCCAGCATGGCCATCAGGGCTGCCCGCTCGCGACGGGGTGGGAAAGCGAAGCGCTCCACCTGGTTCGTGAGCGGATCCAGGGCCTGGGCGGCGAGCCCGACCGCCAGGCGTTCATGCACGATGATGTGCGTCGCTATCGAAGCGGCCGTGACGATGGCCAGTTCGATGGCGTCGTAGAAATGCTGGGGGTCGTAGTTGGCGCGATTCAGGTCCAGGCAGATGAGTGTCTCACGGGCGATGGCTGGCTGGAATTGCTTCACCTGGAGGCTGGCGGTGCGCGCTGATGCTGTCCAATGCATCCGCCGCAGGGAATCGCCTACGCGGTAGGGCCGAACGCCCATCAGGCGGGTGGTATCCTCAAAGAGTGGGATGGGGGTGCGCAAGACGGCCAGAGGCGCACGCGATGGCAATCCCAGACGGCTCAGGGGGATGACCCGCGGATACACGATGACCGTGTCCTCTTGTGCGTAAGTGACGCGGCGCACTTCCAGGCCCAGGGGATCGCCCAGAATGGCTTGCAGCGGCCCCAGCCGATGATAGCCGCGCTGCCGGCAATCCAGGGTATAGCGGAAACGCGCCGTTTCGCCAGCGCCTAGCGAAAGGACGTGATGGCGGAACGGGGGCGCGGTCAGGGCTACGGGTAGCGACTCGCGTACCTCAATCCAGGGCAGAGGCAGGCGACTGGCGTTACGGACTTCGACTTCGACGGTGACCTGCTGCCCGACAAACGCCCGGATATGGCCTTGCCGGGCAAAATGCAGGCCCTTTGCCGTGCGGCGAATCCATTCACGGGCCAGGACGTAGACCAGGACCAACAGATAGACCAGCGAAAAATAAAAGTCTATGCGCAGCAGCGCCGCCAGGCCTAGCAACAGGAGCGCATAAAACAACAGACGGCGCATATCAACCCTTAACCGTCAATTCGCCCAGGTCGAGTTCGACCTGTTGCAGAATTTCGCCCAGAATCGTCAACGCGGTACGTCCGCGCAGTTCGCTTTCAGGGCGCACCAGCAGGCGATGGGCCAGGGTCAAGGGAGCCAGGGCTTTAATGTCGTCCGGGATGACGTAGGCGCGCCCCTGGAGCGCGGCGTAAGCCTGAGCGGCTTTGTAGAGTGCCAGGCTGCCACGGGGACTGGCGCCCAGGTTTAATTCGGGGTGGCGGCGCGTGGCCTGGACGATGCTCAGGATGTATCGCTCCAGGGAGGGGTCGAGGTGTACATCGATCACTGCGGTCTGGAGCGCCAGCAGGTCCCGTCCATCCACCACCTGCTGAATGGTTTCGATGGGGTGCTGATGGCGCAGATTGTGCAACATGCGCAATTCATCCGCGTCGGCGGGATAGCCCATCGCAATGCGCATCAGGAAGCGGTCGAGCTGGGCTTCGGGCAGGGGAAAGGTGCCTTCAAACTCGATGGGGTTCTGCGTCGCCAGCACCAGGAAAGGATCGGGCAGGGGATGGCGTACCCCGTCCATGGTGACCTGGCGTTCCTGCATGGCTTCCAGCAGGGCCGCCTGGGTGCGCGGAGTGGCGCGGTTGATCTCATCAGCCAGCAAAATATTGACGAATACCGGGCCAGGACGGAACTCGAACTCGTTGCGGCGCTGATCGAAAATGCTGACGCCAGTGATGTCATTGGGTAGCAGGTCCGGCGTGCACTGAATGCGTTTGAAGCTCAGGCCCATACTGGTGGCTATGGCACGGGCCAGCATGGTTTTGCCCGTGCCGGGTACATCTTCGATCAGCACGTGCCCCTGGCACAGCATGGCGACCAGCAACCATTCAATCTGCTGCCGTTTGCCCACAATGACGGTTTCAACGTTGGCAATGACTTTTTGAGCGAAAGTATGCAAAGTCTCTAACATGGGCACTCCTTGCGCAAGAAAATGGATTTATGAATGGGACGGAGCTTCGCCCGTGGGGACGAAACGGTTTTCTAAAGCCAACAGTTCATCCAACGCTTTCAGCACCTGCTCCGTGCTTTCGTATTGGATGGCGTACAGGCCACAGGTGCGGGCGGCAGCGATGTTTTTCGCCATATCGTCCACAAACACCGCCTCCTGGGGCTGGACGCCCAGGCGTTCAACCGCGCGGAGATAGATGCAGGGATCGGGCTTGGCCAGCCCTTCCTCGGCAGAGACTACGATCGTATCAAAGGCATAGGCGATGCGGAATTGTTCGGTGAGGTAATACCGCAGCATGGGCCAGGCATTGCTGAGGATGGCCGTTTTGTAACGCGGACGGAGGCGATGCACATAAGTGACCAGGGTGGTATTGATGGCGTCCCCTTTCCAGAAGTCCTGCTGCAATTGGGCGCAATCGGCCTCATTCAGCCCCAGATTCTGGCACACAAAGCGCCAGACGTGGTATTCCGTAGCCCGCCCGACCGTGGCTTCGGCTGCAGCCGGGTTTTCAAACACAAGCTTCTCCAGGGCGCCTGGCGTCAGGCCCAAACGCCTCTCCCACTGATGCCGCGCTGCCCCATCGTGATTGTGAATCAGCACGCCCCCGAAATCCAGAATGATAGCGCGAATGCTCATACGTCTTTCCTTTCCAAGACCGAGATGATTTCGCCCACATACAGGCGGTGATAATCGGCCCGCGGATAAGTCTCCTCGCGGACAGCCTGATCCACAAAGCACTCCCCGCGCAAATCCTGGGCATAGAGCTTGCGGCACACCAGAACCAGCCGGGCCTGCGCAAAGTACACCGTGTCCAGCGGGCCGACGAGTGGGGTCAGGCCGGTTGCTGCGACCTTGTCCACATCGCGTCCGGAGACGCGGCCACAATACGCCAGCACCTCGCGGTAATCGGGCGGAAAGAAGGACAGGGTGAAGGCGGCGGCCCGCTCCATGAACGTGAAGGTATAGCGCTGAGGGCGGACGAACACAAAGGTAACATGCCGATGCCACAGCTCCCCCCAGCCGCCCCAGCTCGCCGTCATCGTATTAAACGCCGTCGGTTCGCCGGCGGTGACCAACATCCAGGCTTCACCAATCGCCTGAAAGACGTTATCGCGAATGGCCTCAGGGCTAATCGGGACAAAAGTGTTCATCAGACCTCCTGGAATTCACTCCAACCGGGCAGATGTCCGTTATTATCCCCCAAATGGGCAAAAAGGGATTCCGTGGCATCCTCACGATAATGGGCGCCCTGTGAACTGCGGTTATGCCAGGCGGCACGGGTGACAATCCAGGCCGCCTGGGCCATATTGCGCAGGCCGATCAGGTCGTCGTTCAGGCGGGCCGTGCGGTAGAAATCGTCAATGCTCTCCCAGAGATGGTTGAGGTCCCGCAGCGCGCGGCCCAGACGCCGGGCGTTCCGGGTGAGACCGACGTACAGCCACATCAGGTTCTGGATGGCACGCCGGTCCTGGTACAACAGCACGGGATCGGGTTCCGCCGCATTGGAGGCCGGTTCCCAGGGCGGGATGAGCTCCGCGGAGATGAGCTTGAGGTTGGTCCGCGCGGCAATATCGCGTCCGGCGCGGGTGCCCCATACCAGGCCCTCCAACAGGGACGTGCTGGCCAGCCGGTTGGCCCCGTGCAATCCCGTGCAGCTCACCTCCCCAACGGCGTACAGCCGCTCGATGGTGGTGCGACCGCGCCCATCTACCAGGACCCCGCCGCAGAAATAGTGTGCCGCCGGCACCACAGGGATCGGCTCTTGTGTGATGTCAATGCCCAGTTGGCGGCAGCGTTCGTAGATAGTAGGGAAGCGCTCGCGAATCTGCTCTGGGGACATGGTGCGGGTCAGATCGAGCAGCACATAGGGATAGCCGTGCGTGACCATTTCATGGTGAATAGCGCGCGCTACGACATCACGCGGGGCCAGGTCGCCCCATTTAGGGGCCACCTCATCCATAAAATGCCGCCCATCGGGCGTGAAGAGCTGTCCGCCCTCGCCGCGTACGGCTTCGGAGATGAGGAAGTTGTCCGCTCCAGGCACGGCCAGTGTGGTGGGGTGGAACTGAATGAACTCGGCGTTGATGATGCGCGCCCCCGCGCGATAGGCCATGGCCAGGCCATCGCCGCGCGCGCCTTCTGGATTGGTGGTGTGTCGGTAAATCCGTCCCAGGCCGCCGCTGGCCAGAACCGTGGCCGAGGCCAGGTAACGATGAATCATCCCGGTTGTACGATCCAGGATGTAGGCTCCGTGGCAGGTGATAGGGTGGTACACGTCCATGGGATCGCGGCTGTGATGCGGGGCGGTGATGAGATCAACCGCCGTAGCCTGGGTCACCAGATGCACGTTGGGCAGGGTCTGGACGTAGGCGACCAGGGCGCGTTGGATGGCTCGTCCGGTCGCATCGCCTACATGCAGAATGCGGGGCAAGGTGTGGCCGCCTTCGCGGGTGTAACGCAGTCGTCCGTTTTCCGTATCAAAAGGGACTCCAACGCGCTCGATCAGGATTTTTTGCACCAGCTCCGGTCCTTCATGGGCCAGAATCCAGGCTGCTTCGGGGTAGCTCAGGCCCGCGCCGGCGTTGAGGATATCCTTAACCAGGGCCTCAGGCGTGTCCCCCTCTCCGCGGGCGACAATGCCGCCCTGGGCATAGCGGGTGTTGCTCTCTTCGGCCTGTGGCGCGCGCGTCACCAGCGTGATGTGCCGCTGCTGGTCCCGCGCCAGTTCGATGGCCGCGCTGATGCCGGCAATCCCGCTTCCAATGATGAGTACATCAGTTTCGTAAGGCATAGTCCCCTGCTCTCTTGTGTGAAAGTTCCCTCTTTTACTGAGGAGCCAGCCAGAACAGTTCTCCTGTCTTCGATAACTATCGTTGGGGCGCGGGATTTGTCCTGCGCCACAGAACAGGATAAATCTACTCCCGCAAAATCGCCGCGATGCGTTCGCGCTCAGAAAGGGGTCGCCCCTTGTCGTCAACGGCTACAATCGCGCCCTGAATAGCGCGCGTGCGGATGCGGCCTGGAGCGAAACGGTTGCGCTTGAGCTGCGGGGCGTCGAGCAGGCCCAGCCTGACCGCGCGGGCCAGCGTCGCCGGATCGCTCAGCGGATCCTCCAGGTCGGGACTCAGGCCGCGGATGGCCTCCAGGAGCACCTGCGCTTCGCTCACCAGTTCGGCGGCACGTTCACGCACCAGCGGATCGGCCGTGAGGTCCGGCTGTCCATACAGCGCAGTTTCGATGACCTGTTGGGCCATTTCCGCCGATTCGATGACCTCTTCGGCGGTGGCTGCATGGTGGGCTTCCGTATAGCCGACGACGTGAACGATGGCAGGTTTGAGCGCCATTTGCAGGTAGACCGATTCGGCCAGGTGCGCACGGGCGCGGGCCGGGTTGACCGGGTAGCTCAGCAGGCCAGTACGGGTCTGCCGCCAGACGCGGAAGCTCGCATCCGCAAACCCCTCCGCCATCTCAATCTGCGCCAGGGCTTTAGCCAGGTCCATGCGATTGGAAAGGGTGTTGGGGCTTTCGAACATGTAAGTGCTGATATAATCCCGTACCCCGGCTTTTTTGGCATTGTGGGCGTAGATGAAAGACACAGCGACCGAAATCACATCAGGGGCGTCGCGCATGCCCCAGTGATACGGTTCGTTTCCCTCAACCGGGATATCGCGTTCCCCATGCCAGGCCATCAGTGCGATATGCTCGCGGATAGACTGCTCCAGGTCATGGGGACCGCGGCCGTCCATAGCGTTGAACCAGAAAAGGGATGTGGCGCACCAGGCATTGTGAATGGTGCGGGTCAGCAGCTCCGCGTAACGGATGAGGTCGCGCGTTCCGGAATAGGAGCGTAGCAAAGGGTAGTTGCCGCAGCGGGTAGCCGCATACAGCCGCTGCAGGTCTTCTTCCGTACGGAAAGGCACCCCGCCCGCGCCTTTACTTTTGGGGTTTTGCAATTCGGGATGGAAGAAGTTCTCCTGCGCGTCCTGATCAGCGCCCAGAGAGATCACGTCCAGCACGCCGGCTTCCGCAATGCGCCGGATGCCCTGCACTGTGGGCTCAATCTCCATAGCCGGGATGCCGAAGTGATGGCGCAGCAAGGGGTAGGGAGCCTTCCAACGGATGCGGCTGATGGTATCTTGCGGGGGTAGACTCTGCGCCGCCTCCCCCTGGCCCTCGCCGCGCAGGTAACGGATGATGGCATCCGCCGGTTCCGAACCGTCGAACACCGCCTCGAAATACCCCAACTCGCGTGCTACATCGGCTACGGGTGGCGTGCCGCCGAACACAAAGCGCCGATCTTGCAAGCCTGCGGCCTGGACCATGCCCCAGAATTCCTGCAGCAAGCTCCGCGCGTTTTCCGGCGTCAGGCGATAGCTTACGCCGATGATGTCCGGCTGAAAAGCCAGAGCGGCTTCGATAAAGCTTTCCGGTTCTGTGGCCGGGCCGGTGAAGAACGTGGCGTGGCCCTGTTGTTCGGCCAGGGTTAAAAAGCGCGTTACCCCGGCAACGTGGACACAATCCCCTAATGCGCCTGCCAGAATTCTCATGGAACCCTCCTTCATCCTGGTGTGCTTCCTAGCAGAGCCAGCAGGTCCGGACCATAGGTTCTCTGGCGCCAGGGGCCAATCCCTGGCACATTGAGCAGCGCCTCCAAACTTTCGGGCGGGTCCTGGGCCAGGCGCCAGAGCGTGGCATTGGGCAAAATCACATCTGGATCCACCTGGCGTTTTTCGGCAACCTTTTTGCGCCAGGCCTTAAGTTTGTCATACCGCGCCAGCACTTCTTCTGAGGGGCGTTCGTTATCATGGCGTTGGGGCGGGACCGGCTGTGGATGGCGTAGTGCCTTGATCAGGTCGGCCCCAAAGCGCCGCTGTAGACTGACCGGCAGGCCGGCTTGCGTGAGCACATCACCGTGAACGGCCCCACACCGGGCCAGGGCGATCATTTGCGCATCGCTTAAAACCTTGAAGGTGGGGCGTCCCATGCAACGCGCTGTTGCTTCGCGCCACAAGTGCAGGGCGTAGAGCCGCTGTTGTTCCTGCAGCGCCAGGTCGTGGACGCCTTTGATGCGCCAGAACAGCTCTTCGATGGTCGGGGTAGGCGCCGGGGCAATGCTCTGGGTGAGGTAGGTGAAAATTTCCTGCGCCTCTTCCCAACGTCCCAGTCGTTCCAGCTCCGCCTGTTGGCGGTCGCGCAAGGGAAGCAGATAATGGGTATCCAGCGCCGCGTAGACAATGGCCTCTTCGTCCAGGGGGCGCTGGCCCCAATTGTAACGCTGATAGCGTTTGTTGGTGTGCACGCCGAAATGCTGCTCAAGCAGGTTACCCAATCCTACCTGAGGCCACCCCAGCACCCGCGCGGCCCACATGGTATCGAATAAATGGTGGATGCGGAAGCCAAAATCGCGTAAAAGCACGGCGGCATCGTAATCTACGGCGTGAAAAACCTTCTCCACCTGTGGATCGGCCAACAGCTCTCCCAAAGGACTCAGATCCTCAATGGCCAAGGGGTCAATCAGCACATCTTCATGGACTGTGGAAAGCTGGATCAGACAGACTTCCTCGCGATAGGCATACAGACTGTTGGACTCAGTGTCGAGCGCAACGCGCGGCTCCTGCCGGCAGGCCCGGACCAGGTCAGATAGCTCATCGCGGTTGTTCAAAATGCGTGGGCGGGAAACGCAATCGTTCATGGACTTTGTGGCAACTCCTGTGACTCAACAATTCCGGAGCGTGCGTCGTGGCACTCATCAGGTTCAAAAAACAACTCCGTCTGGCCGATGCGAATGAGATCGCCGAAGGCCAGGCTGGCCAGGCGGGATATTGGCTCTTCGTTGAGCCAGGTCCCATTCTGACTGCCGAGGTCCTCGATCCACCAGCGTCCATCGCGCCACAAGATGAGCGCGTGATGGGCAGAAACGTAGGGATCCTCGATGACGATGTCGTTATCGGCTGTGCGTCCCAGGGCCGTGACCGCGCGCAGGGCATAGAGCTGCTTGACCGGGGTGACGCCGGATAACTTGACCAGGCGGGCCGGGATAAAACTCTGTAAAGGGCGTTTCTGGCCCCATTCCAGACTGCGCCACAGGCTATAAAAAAGCAGACCTACAAAAGCGTAGAGCACAATCGCCAGAAGGAGCCGTAACCAGAACACCGTTGTACCCATCTCAGCGATTTCGCAAGGCCGTGATAGGACGGGTTCCAGAAGAAGGACGCAGCGCAGGGTCGTTTTCGGCGTAAATCAGCTCGCACCCCCCCAGGCTGATGATGTCACCGCTGCGTAACAGAACTTCTTGCACGGGATACCCGTTGACCTGGCTGCCACTGCGGCTACCCAGGTCCTGAAGCAGGTAACGCCCGTAACGCTGGCGCATCAAAGCGTGGTAGCGGGATACCCGCGGATCGTTCAAGATCAGGTCATTATCCAGAGCGCGGCCAATGCGCACCAGGGCCTGGGTGAGCGGGAAACTCTGCCCGTCGGGGACCAGGAGCAACCAGGCCTGGGGCGTTGACTGGGCCGCAGGGGGCTGGCGTCCAGAAGTTGGCAGGCGTTGTGTCGCCTCGTCCGCTGGCGCTGTGATGGGGGTCACGCGCAACGTGCGCAAGGGCACGCTTTCATCCGGATGCAAGCGCACATTCGCCGTGCCACTGAGGGCCAGATTAAACGTGCTGGCCAGATGTTGTAAGGCCTGGGTTAGACGAGTCTCGATGGCCGGGTCCTGAACGTGCAAAGCTGCCCAGTCATCGGGATGCAAATCAATCTGAATGACGCCGGGTATCACCTGGCGCCCATCGGGTAGAGGCCGTTCGGCGTCTTCCAGGGCGCGCGCCATCGCGGCAGCCACAGCGTGGGGCAGCAGGCGTCTGGAAAACAGGCGCACAAAAGGCTCTTCCACGAGGCGTTCAATCCAGGCTTCGATCTGACTCAGCTTTGCCATGGCCGTCATTATACCCTGTTTTTGGGTTTTGAGCAGTTTCTCTGTTCCGGTTGGCAATTCTATGTTACACTTAAAGTATCTCATCCTCTGTGTGTGAAAGGAGGAGGCGATGGCTGTGATCACAGTATCCCGGCAGTTAGGCAGTGGGGGTAGCTACATCGCTACCCAGGTTGCCCGTGAGTTGGGCCTGCGCTATCTGGATCGAGAAATTGTCCAGCGCGCGGCGGAATTAGCCGAGGGCGGCAGTGCTGAATTGATGGCCGACCTGGAAAAGCCTGAAAGCGTGCCCGGCTTGATTGACCGGATCATCTATGCCCTGGCCAGCATGCCGACCATTCCGATGGTCCCCAGCGCTACCCTGCGCGAACCGCCTTACATCTTTGACGAAGCCACCCAAACCTGGGTAGCCCTTTCCGGACGGCTGGAGCCGACCCTGAACTACGTTAACCTCATCCGGGGCGTGATCGAGGAATTCGCCCATGAAGGCAATGTTATGATTGTAGGTCGAGGCGGGCACGTAGTCCTGGCGAACCATCCGCAGGTGTTACGGGTGCTCATCATTGCCCCATTCGAGCAGCGCGTCCGCACCATCATGGATCGGATGCAGCTCAGCGAACGTCAAGCCATCCGCCGGGTTGAACAGAGCGACCGCGAACGGGCGGAATATCTCAAGCGCTATTACGGGGTCACCTGGCTCGATCCCCAGTTGTTCGACCTGGTCATCAACACAGGCCGGATTTCGCTGGATGCTGCCGCAGCGTTGATTTGTAACGCCGTCCGAGAATAAATTCTGACGTTTTGAGTGCAGCGCGTCTTGAATGGACGTGTCGAGGTGCGTTCTTTATATGCCTGCGGCTCGGTTGGCCCGGCATAACATCTTGATAACCGGGGGGGATTATGCTTTTTCGTAGTATTCGTTGGCGCATAGCTGTACCTTATCTGATTCTGCTGGCGGTTTTGTTGAGCGGTACCGCTTTTTTCATGCAAAGTCAAATCAAAAGGGTTTATCTGGAGCGGCTGGAAGCGCAGCTTACGGGAGAAGCGCGTTTGCTGGCCGAAATGCTGACGCCCATGTTCCAGCAGCCGGATCCCGACATGGACGCCATAGCCCGGCGCTATGCCGATAGCCTGGGTACGCGCGTGACCTTTATCAATCGCGCCGGGGACGTATGGGGCGAATCCCATGAAGATCGGACAATCATGGACAATCATCTCTACCGTCCTGAGATCCAGCGCGCTTTGAGCAGCCAGGTTTCGGGCACCAGCATTCGCTACAGCCGAACTGTGGCCTACAATATGTTGTATGTCGCGGTCCCGGTTGTCAAAGATGGGGCTGTGTTGGGCTTTGTGCGTCTGGCCGTACCCTTAAAAGCGATTGATGCGCAACTTGTCAGTTTGAATCGAATGTCAGGCGGAGCGATCCTGCTGGTTCTGCTCCTGGCCTTTGTCCTGGCTTTGCTCATCGCCTCGCGGACGGTGGTCCCCATCCAGCAATTAACGACCATGGCTCAACGTCTCCGAGAAGGTGACTTAAATGCCAGGCTGGTCCCCATCACCCGTGACGAACTGCGGACCCTAACCCTGGCTTTCAACGAGATGGCCGAAAGATTGCAGGATCAAGTGGCAATGTTACGGCGCGAACAGGCGCTGCTTTCTGCACTCTTTGCCAGCCTGGCTGATGGCCTGCTGGTCGTGGATGCCAATGGGACGATCCAGATGAGCAACATGAGCGTGGCTCGTCTGTTGAATATGCCTGCGGAAGACCTGAACGGCCGCTTCCTACCCGATGTGTTGCGCCATCATCGCCTGATCGGCCTGTGGCATGAGGTGCTGGAAACCCAACGGGAGGTGCAGGATGCTGTTGAGTTGAGTTCCGGCACGTATGTGCAGGCCATGATGACCCCTCTGGCTGAGGGTGACTCGCGCGATCTTTATCTGGTCCTGTTGCAGGATTTGACCCGTCTCCGACGTCTGGAGCTGGTGCGGCGCGACTTCGTGGCCAATGTTTCGCATGAGCTGCGCACGCCCCTGGCTTCACTGAAGACCCTGGTCCAGACCCTGCAAGAAGGCGCCTGTCAGGATCCAGCCGTGGCGCCTCAGTTCCTGGCTCAGATTGAAGATCAGGTTGATTTGCTGATTCAAATGGTGGAGGAGCTGTTGGAGCTTTCACGCCTGGAATCGGGGCGCGCCCCTCTACGTTTTGCCCCGGTGCCGATTACGGCCCTGATTGACCCGGTCATAGCGCGGCTGCGGCCACAGGCTGAACGGGCGCAATTGACGCTCGATGTGGACCTGCCGGAGGGGTTGCCGCCGGTCTGGGCGGATCCAGAGCGCGCTCAACAAATCTTCGTTAACCTGATTCACAATGCCATCAAATTCACGCCGGCTGGCGGCTGGATTCGCATCACCGCAGAGCAAAAAGAAGAGATGCTCGCCATTTCCGTAGCCGATAATGGCATAGGTATTCCGGCGGATGATCTGGATCGGATTTTCGAGCGCTTCTACAAAAGCGACCGCGCCCGTAACACGCCGGGCACTGGGCTGGGGCTGGCCATCGTTCGGCACATTGTTCAGGCCCATGGTGGGCAAATCGAGGTGCAAAGCCGGGAAGGTGAAGGCAGCGTTTTCACCGTCATGTTGCCGGTAGAGTCGCTCCGGGCGTAACACTTACACAGGATGAGTGAGTTGTGGCTGGGCAGCCCTCTGGTCTTTGAGCGGGGCAGGGGGCTGCTCTTATCCGTTCCCCATCAGGCTTTCCTCAATCCCCTCAGCTCCAAAATGCGACAAAAGTCGTAGTTTTCTTTGCGCCTTTGCTTCACAATACAAGCACGACATCATCGCCATCGAATTCTATGGATTATATCCAGGGAGGTTACTATGATTCGTGTCACGATTAAACGAGCTGAATGCATTATGTGTGGGGCCTGTTGGGCCGCCTGTCCAGACCTGTTCGAAGCAGGTGATGACGGGTTAAGCCAGATTACCCCGGCCTATCGCGTGGCAGGCGCGCTCGATCAGGGCGAGGCGCCGGACGAGTTTCGGGACTGCGCTGAGGATGCTGCCGCTTCCTGCCCGGTCGAAATCATCCATGTTACGCCAAATCCTTAGTTTTTCATGTTAAAGGAGGTACTATGTTCATCACGGAACAAATCTGGTGGGCCTATTCCGCTTTTGTCTTTTTCGCCGCTGTTTTCATGGTAGTTTTCGCCTTGCGTGTTCGCGATAAGGAGGAGTAGCCTATGGAACGCGAGGAGCGCATCTGGTTGGGAATTCTGGCTGTAGTTTTCGTCATCGTCAACGTGATTACGCTTTCCCCTCTGGTTCCCTGGCAAAAGTGGATGCTCTGGTCACGTCCTACACCGGAAGCCAGCTTCCACGTTAATTTTCGCGATTATCAGATCATACTGCCCTCTGATGGGATCCAGGTTAAAGCGGGGCAATTCGTTGAATTTGTCGCCACCAGTGACGATGTGACCTACGGGCTGGGTGTATTCCGTAAGGACGGGAAAATGCTCTTTCAGATGCAGGTTGTGCCGGGACACGAAAACCGCATCATCTGGCGTTTCGACGACCCCGGTTGGTACGATGTGCGCTCGACGGAATATTCCGGACCGCGCCATCCCTTCATGTTTGTGGCTGACGCCATTCACGTTGTCCCTTAAGAGGAGGTCGTCATGCGCCCTATGGATTGGACCGCTAAATGGACTTTGCGTTTTGTCGTTGTGGCGCTGCTATTTCTCATCCTCACTACCATCGAGGGCGAAATGATGCGCGTTCAACTGGCCAACCCGGAGGTATTACGCGGCTTTGAGGAGATGATGAATGCCCTGCGGCCTACGGGCTATGCGCCTACGCTCGAAGAGCTGTATTACGCCATGCTTTCGGTGCACCCGGTCGTTGGTATCTACGGTTTTGTTTACATGACTGTCATGGGGGCTTTCTATTTCCTGGTTCCTTATCTGCTTCAACGCGAGGTGCGTCATAAAAATCTGGTCCGGGCCAACTTCTGGCTTCAGGCCCTGGGCGTCTTCCTGTGCTGGGCCGCGGGATTTTTTGCCCTGTTCAACGCGCTGTATACCCTCTACTGGCCCTTGCCGGTTAGCTTTGATCGCGTTCCCGTAGTTGGGGCGATTCTTTTTACCCTGGGCGCGGCTATCGTCATGGTCAATATCCTCATCTTCGCCTTTAATATTTTTACCACCGTGTTTGGCCGGACAAATGGCAAAGGTTACACGGTAGGGGGATTCTTGCGCGCAGCCTTTGGCATTCCGCGTTTGCTGAAGCTGTTAGGGCGCGAGGATAAACAGGCTCCTAACCTGGATTACAACGGCTTGCCCCCCTTTATCGTTGCCGTGGCCCGCGGTTCTGTGGATACAGTCATTAATGCCATCGTGTTGCTTTCAGCTGGTGCTTTGATTCTGGTCTATGCCTTGGCCCATGTTGTGGGCCGCAGCCTGGATCCTGCTGCTGTGGATGCCCTGCTCTACAAAAACTGGTACTGGTGGGGATTGGATATGGTGGCGGATGGCAATGTCCTCATTTACACGGCTGGGGTCTGGTATCTGATGATTCCGCTGCTCACGGGCCGTCGCCTGTATGCTGAATCAGTTGTGCGCACGGTCATCATGGTGGACCTGCTGGTTTCGATGGGCGTGTGGAGCCATCACCTGTTGGGTGATCAGGTCCAGCCGCTGGGGATGCGCCTGATATCAGGGCAGTTCATTACCTGGGGCGAAATTTTCACGATGGGCCTGACTATCTTCGCCTCGATGATGACGATCTGGAAAGCGCGCCCGGTGAAGCTCTCGGTTCCTTTGCTGTACATCCTCGGCTCCATTTTCGGTTTTATCATGGGGGCTGCAGCGGGCATCATTCAGGCCAATGTGGGCTTAAACGTCGTGCTCCATAACACCCAGTGGGTTATCATGACCCATGCGCATACCCTTCTACTTATGGGACTTTCCACCTTGCTCTTTGGTGTCATCTTTGCTCTCATTCCCATGCTAACTGGCAAACCAGTTTTCAGCCGTAAGCTCGCTATTTGGGGCTTTTGGCTGTGGATTGGCGGTGCTTTTACCATGACCTACGTCATGGGCATGGCAGGAACTCATGGCATGTTGCGGCGCACCCTTTACCCACATCCCTCTATCTATCAAATCTACCTCAACGGCGCTATGATCGGTGGCATCGTGCTGGCCATCGGCTTCATCCTTATCCTGGTGAACATCGTAGCCAGCCTGGGATGGGACACCCTGCGCCGCCTGATCTACGATCCGGATAAGGCTTCTGCTCCGGCTACTTGAAAATCACGTGCTAGCTTTTATACTCTCAGAGAGTAGCCTTTATGGGCTACTCTCTGAATTTTTTAGTTTGGACTGTAGCCGAACGTGAACCTGGTCCACTGCAATTTGTATCTGAACTCCGACGGAGGTGCTTTATGGAACTCACGCTGACTACGCCGGCCCTGCTGTTCCCGGCCCTTTCCTTGCTCATGTTGGCTTACACCAATCGCTTCCTTACCCTGGCTAACCTCATCCGCGAGTTGCATCGCCGCTATCAGACCGAGCCGCACAGCTACATCTTCGGGCAGATCGCCAACCTGCGCCGCCGCATCCGCATCATTCGGGATATGCAGGCTTTCGGCATCGCCAGTCTTTTCGCCTGCGTTTTGAGCATGGAACTGCTTTTTTTAAACCGCAACATGGCAGGTCAGGTTGTTTTTGGTCTGGCTCTGGTTCTTATGCTCGTCTCCCTGGCTCTTTCGTTTTGGGAGATTACCATTTCCGTGGATGCCCTCAATCTCCAGCTTTCGGACATGGAAGAGCTGCGCGGGGATTGAGATTACCTTGCTGGACCTGCGCTAAAGGGCAGGCGTCGGCGCGCCATGGTAGAGCTGTAGGAGGCAGAAATACCACTTTACAAAACCCCCCTCTTGCGGTATAGTTTTCCTCGCGCATCCTGACTGCGCTATTTTTGGCTACAAGGAGCATGACTGTGAGTGAAGTCCGGCAGGCACAACCGCGCGATACAGCCCTGATCACCTTACCTGATGGGCGATGTTTTGAGGCACCTGTGGGTACACCGCTGGAACATTACCTGCAGACCGCTTTCCCCGACCCGCCTGTTCCCATCGTCGCAGCGCTGATAGACAACCGCCTGCGCGAACTTACCTTTCCTATCACCCAAGACGTGAAGGTAACCCCGCTGGACATCACCACCGCCGATGGCGTTCGCATCTACCGGCGATCGCTGGTTTATCTCATGCTGGCTGCTACTTATCGCCTTGACCCAGCGCTGCGGCTTTACGTGGACCATTCCCTACCTTTTGGGGCCTATTTCTGCCAGGTGCGGGGCCGGGCGCGCCTTACCGACGCTGAAGTTGCCGCCATCCAGGATGAAATGTACCGTCTGGTTGAGGCCGACCTGCCCATCGTGCGCGACATGGTCACGCTTGACCAGGCCCTGGCCATCTACGAAGCGCGTGGCGCTGCAGATAAAGCGGCTCTTTTGCGCTACAGGTCCCTGAAGCAAAAGCCCCTGTTGCGCATGTATCGCCTGGGGGATTACGCCGACTACTTGCATGGTTACATGGTCTCGCGGACTGGATACCTGAAGCATTTTGCCCTCACGCCCTGGGGCGAGGGCTTCCTGTTACGCTTTCCCCGGCGCCACAAACCCACCGAAATCCTGCCCATCGTCCCTGCGCCTCAATTCATGCAGGTCTTCCGCGAATACGGACACTGGCTCCAGCACCTGAACATCGAAAACGTCAGCGATCTCAATGCTGCCATCGAACAGGGCAGATACCAGCAGGTTGTCCTTGTCTCCGAGGCGCTTCACGAACATAAAATCTCCGAAATTGCTTCGCAAATTGTCGCCCGTTTCCGGACCCAGGGGACACGCATCGTGCTGATTGCCGGGCCGTCTTCTTCGGGCAAAACCACCTTCTCACGACGCCTGGCGGTCCAACTCCTGGCCCAGGGCTTGACCCCTTTCCCGTTGGAGATGGACAACTATTTTGTTGACCGTGAGAAAACGCCGCGGGACGAAAAGGGCGACTATGACTTTGAAGCCCTGGAAGCTCTGGACCTGAACCTCTTTAACGAACACCTGCGGGATTTGCTGGCGGGGAAGCCGGTGCAACTCCCGCGTTTCAACTTCCATCTGGGGATGCGGGAACCGGGGAAAACCGTGCGCCTTGGGCCGCAGCATGTTGTCATTGCCGAGGGCATTCACGGCCTCAATCCCAACCTGATCCCGACCCTGCCGCCTCAGGCGGCCTACCGCATCTACATCTCGGCCCTGACCCAACTCAACCTGGATAGTCACAATCGCATCTCTACCACCGACACGCGCCTGTTACGGCGCATCGTGCGCGACGCGCGCACGCGCGGCTACACCGCTGCGGAGACCATGGCCCGCTGGGAAAGCGTCCGACGCGGCGAAAAGAAGCACATTTTCCCCTACCAGGAAAATGCTGATGTGATGTTCAACTCGGCCCTGGTCTACGAACTTTCCGTCCTCAAGCCCTTTGTCGAACCGCTTCTGCTCCAGGTTGACCCGCACAGTCTGGAGCGCATCCAGGCCAAGCGCCTGCTTACCTTCCTGGAGTGGTTTGTCCCGGTGCGGCCCGATCTGGTACCGGAGAACTCTATCTTGCGGGAATTCATCGGCGGCTCGTCGCTGGAGGATTTTCACTGGGAGGAGTAGCATCCATGCAATGTCCCTACTGTTTTGCTTTGGTTGATGAAGGGAAGCCTTTCTGCCCGGAATGTGGCGCGAGGCTGACCCCTCAGGCTGGCGCAAGTGACACGCCGCGCGCGGCCGTTTCGTCTGTCAGCTCCCCTTCCTCACCGGCGGAGACCCCCGCTGCGACGCAACTGCCGGGCGCGGCGGACCTGCCCGGCCCGGACGTTCCCGCGCCTGACGGCGCGCCATCCGCTGCGGCGGGCCCCATCAGCCCCGAACCTTTACCTTTTTGGCGGCGACGGGCCACGCTCGTTATCGGATTGATGGCTTTTGTCCTGTTCTCTCTGGGCCTGGCTGTTTATGCTGGCTATCGTTCCGGCGAAAACCAGCGCCGGGCCAGGCAGCAGCAGGTGGCTACAGAGCACTACCAGGCGGGGTTAGAGGCTTTTACCGCCGGGGATTATGCCCGCGCTATCGCCGAGTTCGAGTACGTGCTCAAGCTTGATCCCAACAATGCTCTGGCGCAAACGGCTCTGGAACAGGCGCGCGCGGCGTATGATTTTTCCCTCACCCCGACGCCGGTCAATATCGAGGAGCAGCTCCGGCGGATTTACGATGAAGGGCGCGCGGCTTACGTGGCCGGCGATTGGACAACGGCGGCGCGGCTGTTGGCCCAGTTGCGCGCGCTGGATGGTACCTTCCAGCAGCCCGACGTGAACGACATGCTGTTTTCATCCCTTTATAACGCCGGGATGAGTATGCTCAATCAGGACCAACTTGAAGCCGGCATTTTCTACTTTGACCAGGCCCTGGCCCTGCGTCCCGACGATGCCGCCACGCGCGAACAACGCGAGCTGGCAGCCCTGTACGTGGAAGCCATGGGCTTGTGGAATACCGATTGGGAACAATGCATCGCGAAGTTCAGCGCGCTTTACGCGCGCAACCCCACCTATCGGGATACGCGCCAGCGCCTGGCGGATGCGTATGAGGCCTATGGGGATACCTTGGCCGAACAAGGCGAATTTTGTCCAGCTTTGCACCATTACACCTCCGGCCTGGCCGTGTTGGAAACGGTGACCTTGCGGGATAAGCAGAACGTCGCCGGGCAGAAATGCGCCGAGGCTACGCCCACACCTGGACCAAGCCCTACGCCAACGCCTACGCCAGCCCAGACGCCTACCGCGCTGCCCGCTTTTCTGCCGGTCGGTCAACTGGCCTATCCGCGTTACAACGACACAACCGGACAATACGACCTGTACATTTTCTATGCTGGCGGTGAGGAGCTGCCGGTAGCCGCCGGCGCCGACCATCCCTGGCTGGAGTGGGGCGGGAATCGTGTTTACTACCGCTCCCGGATGGCTGGCGGAATCTGGGTTGTGCAGCCGGGTCTGGGACAGCCCCTGCAGTTGCGCAGCGAGGCCAATGTGGCCTGGCCTGCGCTTTCACCGGATCGGCAGAAGCTGGTTTACGCGGCATCGGACGACTCTGGGGTCTGGCATATCTACATCGCGCCTCTGGATGGGAGTAGCGCCCCGCAGCAGGTGGCGGATGGCTGGGCGCCGGCCTGGGGGCCAACCGGTTTGATTGCGTATACCGGGTGTGCAGCGGATGGCGCCTGCGGTATCTACGTTCTCAATCCCACCAGCGGCGAGCCGCCTGTGCGTTTGACCAGCTCCGAAAACGATACGGCGGCAGCCTGGTCGCCGTCGGGCGATCGTCTGGCTTTCATGTCGCTGGATCAGGGCAACTGGGATGTGATGCTGGTAGACCTGGCGGGTACCGTCACGCCCCTGGTGACCGAAGCGACGCAGGAAGGCCTGCCTGCCTGGTCGCCGGATGGCACGCAGATCGCCTTTGTCGCCCAGCGTGAGGGCATCTGGTCGGTGTATCTGATGAACGTGACTGGTGGTCAACCGGCTAAACTGGTAGACCTGGGGACCATGCCGGCCAACTGGATCTACCAGCGGATTTATTGGGCTCCTTGACGGAATTCCAAAATCAGGTATAACCAGGACGGACGGGGCGTAGCGCAGTTTGGTCAGCGCGCCTGGTTTGGGTCCAGGAAGTCCGGGGTTCAAATCCCCGCGCCCCGACGCATCGGCGCAACCGGTAGGTTGCGCCGATGATTTTTTGTCTGAAAGGTGGGGTTGTGGGGCCCATCACGGCAAATCGTAGATGAGCGCCAGGATGTGTCCCGTGCCTGGGGCGTAAAGGGGTGTCAGAGTGCCGTCGGGGTAGGCCTGGGAGATGACGCCCCATTCGGCCAGGCGGGGGGCAATCAGGATGAGGCGCGCCGGACGCTGGAGGGATTCCGGCACGGTTTCCAGGGGGACGTTTTCTCCGGTCACGTCGGGTAGGAGGTAGGCCAGGGTTCCGAATTCCCAGTAGAGGTAGGGCGGACCCAGGAAATAGACTCTGGCTTCGGGCGGCAGGGGATGGGCCTGCAGGTAACGCGCCACTTCGGTGGCGATTTCGGCGGTGGGGTTGCCGTAGACCCGGCGCGGGGTGTAAAGGGCAAAGTAGAAAATAAGGTTGAAGATGGCGGATGCGGCCACCAGGGTGTAAAGCGCCATGGCGACGAGCTTCCGCTGCGTCCCCGCCAGGGTGAGCAGCGCCTCCACACCCCAGGCGATGAGCAACGCTACAACGGGAATCAGCAAAATACCCCGCTGGCTGCTGGGAGGATTTTCGGTCAACACCCAGGCGGTGATAATGGTGCTCCAGAACCACAGGAGCGTGAGCGTCCGGGACGGCCAGCGCCAGTGTAGGAAGCACTCGATCAGCCCTACCAGCATCAGACTGCCCCAGATGAAGTCCAGCAGGGGCACGCCGGGATGGTACCAGAAGGTGGGATCGGGGACAACGTGAAACCCGCCCAGGGCCTTGAGGGTATAGCGAAGCATGACGATGACCGGCTTTTGCCCGGTCAGGGCCACGGTGTCGGCAAAGAGTCCCGAACCAAACAGGCTCACCTGGTTATAGCGCGAAATCAGGTCGTTGGGATGGAGCAGAAACCACCAGGCGATAGGCCCGGCGGCAACCAGCCAGCCCAGGGCCAGTGTGAGCAGCCCATCACGTTGACGTTCCCAGAAGCGCGCTTCGCGGATCCAGCGCCAGAGCAGGTAGAGCGCCAGCATAACGGTGATCCAGCGCGCGCCGAAGTAGCCGTACCAGCCCAGGCCGGCCACAAAGCCGCTCAATCCCCACCAGCCCAGGCTTTGAGAGCGCGAGCGGTCCGCATCGTTCAGGGCGCGCCAAAGGGTGCCAAAGGCCAGCGGCGCCAGGAATGCATCGGCGATGTTGTTGATGGCCAGGCGGCTGTAGTGAATGGCGTAGGCCCAGCAAGCGACGACGCTGGCGCTGATCCATCCCACCCGCGCCCCGCCCAAGGCCCGACCCAGAAAAGCCGTAGCCAGGACTGCCGCCGTGCCGACCAGGGCCGGCGCGATCCGGGCGCCGAAAATGGTAGCCCCGAACAGGCGCTCGAAAATCCCCAGCACAACAAAGGTCATGCTGGGGTTGCCCAGCCAGCCGGTGCGGAAAGGCGCATCGAGGGGCGGGGCCAGCCAGGTGTAGCCGGCGCGGGCCATTTCGCCCTCGTCGCCGCTGAAGATCGGGGGAATGGTCTCCAGGGCGACGACGCGGACCAGCAGGGCCAGACCCAGCAAAGCCAGCAGGGCGAGGCCATCACGTGACGGCCGCGCTATTTTCAGCCCCGGGTGCGGCAGTGGCAGCAGGCTAACCAGGAAAACACCGCAGGCGAGGATCCAAATCGCAAAAACCAGGGTGAAATCTGCCCCCATGGGCATGCGACTGTGGGCCAGCGCAACGCCGGCGCTGAGAGCGAGGGCGCTCAGGCGCAGAATGACGCGCCGTGAGGGGGCAAGATGCCGCGTGGAATGTGCGGCCGGGCGCGGCGGATGCTGGGCGCGCCAGAGCTGCCGGGTAAGTCCGGCCAGTCCCAGGGCTAGCAGCAGGCCACCATCCCAGGGATACCGCCCGCCGTAAAGTAAATACGCGCCTGCCAGGGTCAACAGGCAGGCGAGCAGGGTCGGGATGCTCATGTTAGCTCAGGTGCGTGGCTATATCTTCGGTGGTGCGACGTACCCGATGACGAACCAGGCCTAGCGTGGAGCTACCGCGAATGGCTACGGCCAGGATGGCATGGTCGTTGACGCTCAGAGCGTAGAGGGTGTAATCCGCGCCGGTGATGCTCTGCTCAAAACGGCCGTCGCTGGCACCCAGGAGTTGGGCGATGGCCTGGGCGCTGCGTTGTCCCTGCCATGCGGCTGTGGCGACAATCTCCGCGGCTTCCTGATTTACGTCGCCGATCCAGGCGGCGAGAGCATTATCCATGGTGAGGAGGACGACGGTAGCTCCAATTTCCTGCCGGAGTTGGTCCATCAGGCGTTCGATGTCGCGGCGGCGCCGGGTGATGGCGCCCTGGTTGTAGTGGATGGTCTCGGTCATGGGGGTAGGGGACGGTGCGGGCACTTCTGGCTGCTCGGACGGCGGAGTCGTGGGCGCGGGTTGAGCTTCGGGTTCGGCGCTCGCTTCGGGGGCGCTGGGCGGGGCGGATTGGGCTGCCTGTTGCAAGAAGCTCAGCAAATCGTCGCTTTCCGGGACTGCGCCGGCCGGCTGGGCCGCTTGCTGCAGGAATTGTAACAGGTCGTCGGCTGGAGGAGCCGCTTCGGTGGTCGGCTCTTGGGGCGCAGCATCCGGAACGATGCCCGCTCCGGCAACCGGGCTGGTGAGCGCGGCTTCAATCTGGCCGGGCAGATCGGGAAGGAAGAAGGGCTTGGGCAGAGAGCCCTGGATGATGGAGGTGAAGGTTTCCGGTATGGCCTCGCCCATGAAATGGGTCAACATCAGACGCAGGTTGGGATAGAGCTGGCGCAGTTCGCGTGCGACCTCGGCCGGGCCGGGCTGGCTGATGGCCAGGTCCAACAGGACCATGTCGGGTTGACGGCGGCGGGCTTCGGCGATGGCTTCTGTGCCATGAGCAACGATGGTGACTTTGTGACGCAGACGGCGCAACTCATCCGAAAGTAAGGTTGCAAACGCCTCATTTGGATCAATGACCAGGATATGTGCCATAGCTACCCTCAATCACAGGATAATGCCCTAATTGTAGTGAGGGTAGCCAAAAACGCAAGTGACAAAAAATTTTGTAGGGGAGAAGTCTATTCAAATGGGATGTTTCGCCAGGGAAAGGGAGAAACGCATTCATCCGGGCGCTGCATCAGGCAGAACAGCCGGAGCGGAGAGAGGGGACCCCTTGCTTGATGCTTTAGCGGGATTTTTCTGCGGCGATAAAGGCTTTTACACGCGCCTCAATTTCATCCCGAACTGCGCGGAACCGCGCCAATTTTTCTTCTTCCGATCCCTGAAAGGCGACGGGATCTTCGATTTCCCAATACTGGCGCACACTCACCCCAGGATAGGTGGGGCATTCAGCTTCGGCGCGTTGACAGACTGTGATCAGGTACCCGACATGAACCTGGCGTATGAAATATTCTTCGATCAATCCTTTAGAGCGGTGACCTTCGGCGGCGAGGTCTATGCCGACTTCCCGCATGACCTGGTAGGTGTAAGGGTGAATTTCACCAGGATGCAGGCCGGCGCTGTGAGCTTCAAAAAAGTCGGCGCCGTAACGACGCAAAAAAGCTTCGGCCATCTGACTGCGCGCCGAATTGTGGGTGCAGACAAACAATACTTTAGGACGTTTTGCCATAGCCCTGTAGTGCCTCCTCCCAATTTCTGTAAACATCTTACCGTTAAGCGGCTGACAGGTCGCTTGTCTTTACTCCGTTACGCGAGTCAAGGTTCATAATACGATAGTTTTTTTAACGCCAGGTTAAGGGCGTGTAAAGGTTCGGTAAACAGGCGGGGAAAGCTTCTGATGGTCACCGCAAGCCATGGGATGATTAAGGATGGGTTTTGCGGGTAGCTTCACCGCCCGCAAGACCCATTTCGCTATGCGGACGGGACGTCCGCGCCCCTGGGGCCGCATCCGTCCCGGATACCAAAACATTACTTTGTTGCAAGAGGAGATTGCATTTTTATCAGATATTTCTATACTTTGTTCAGAGCATTGTATGAAGCAGGGGAGGGGAACGTGGATGCGCAGCGTTTAGTCCAGATTCTGGTTGAAGTTCACAGTAACGGGCGCGAGGTTTTTGCCCGGCGGTATGGGATGCCAGCTTTAGAGTTGGTCCAGGAGCTGGAGGCACTCCTGGTGCCGCGTTTGAGCATTTACGGCCCGCTCTGGTCGCAGTTTAAAGCGCAGCCCCGTCTGATGCAGGCGGCTTTGAAACCGGTGTTGGAATCCCTGCTTGCCGTTGATGCGTCTCTGGCCACTCAGGTAGAGGCGATTGTGTTGCGTCTGGCCGCGGCGCTGCGCCCGCAACCGACGATCCACACTGGCGGCGGGGCTGTGGTTCAAGGCGCGGTCTCGGTCCAGGGTGGGGATTTTGTCGGGCGGGATAAGGTGACCGTCACGGGAGATAGCAATGTGGTAGGCGATCAGAATGTGGTGACGGTGACCCAGACCAGCAGCGTGGATCTGGCGCAATTGCAGGCGCTGTTCGAGGCCTGGCGTCAGGACGTGGCGCGTCGTCCCGATTTGCCGCCGGTTGTCAAGGAAGACGTCCAGGCCGAGCTGAAAGAGGTCGAGGCCGAGTTGGGTAAGGGCGAAAAGGCCGATGAAAGCTTCTTGATGCGTCGGCTGCGCACGATTGGCCGTATGGCTCCGGATATCCTCGATGTCATGGTGACGACGTTTGCCAATCCCCTGGCCGGATTGGGCAAAGTGGCGCAGAAAATCGCCGAACGCGCTAAGGCCGAGGCGGAAGGGAAAGCATGAGCACGGATGAGAAACAGGGTTCGATTCAGACCAACGGCGGCGCTTACGTCGGGGACGACGTTAGCGTGCAGGGTGGGGATTTTGTCGGGCGCGACAAGATCGTGAATTATTATCAGCTTGATCTAGAGAAGTTGATGGAAGCCTTACGGGCCGCCCTGCCTGCCGATGACCCCACGCCCCAGCATTTGCTGGAGACACTGGAGCAATTCCGCACTTTTCATGCGCAGCTTTACGAGTGGAAGGAATTGCATAACTACCTGAACGACATTCTATACGTGGTGGGGCAGTTCATCCGCGAGGTCGAACGCCTGGATGCCCAGCAGCAGCCCGGAGACTTGCGCAGTCTGGCGCGGCTCTGGCGTCCAGTAGCGCAGAAAGTGCAGTTGCTTTTGGAGTGGGCGCTTCAGGTTCAGCACATTGCTCCGGCGCTGGTGGAGGAGGAACAGGGATGGCGCGGGCCGCGCTGGGCCGTCGAGCTGGCTGCCGGGCGACGGCGGGTAGACGAAATCCTGCAGCCTGCCGAGTTCACCCTATCAGCTTTATATGATGCTGCTTACGCTTTTGTGGATAGCGCCGAACGGCATATGTACCTGGCCGACAAGGCCCTGCGGGAAACCGCGGGAGAGTTGTACACACTTTCACGCATTGTCCTGGGGGAGTTGCGCCGTGACAACGTATCATGATTTGCAACAGGAGCATCAGGCCCTGCTGGCCCGGTACGAGGCCCAGGAAAGCGGCCCTGATTTCATTGCTGCGGTTCAGGCCTATATCGAGCGAGGCCGCACGGCGGCGGCGGATATCGCCGATCCGCGCGAGCGCGATCAACTGCGGGCCAATTTGCGCTTTTGGGCGGCCTTTATTTTTGATCGGACTGGGGTGTATCCCGATACCACGCTGCTCCCGGCGAGCAAGGCCGTGTCCGTGCCGCTTGAGGGTGGAAAAGAAGCCGCCATATCCGCGCCCTCGAAGGAAGCTGCCGGGCCTGGGTGGTTGTGGCCTACGGTGATTGTTGTGGGGCTCCTGGCTGTGCTCAGTCTGGTCACGCTGCTGACTCAGGCGCTGCAGCCTCGACCTACGCCCTGGCCTACGCAGACCACACCGTCGGGCGCCATCACCTCAACCCCGGCTGGCAGCACCGCTACGCCCGTTCCGGAAACGCCCGGCCCGCTCACGCCGACCTTCACGCCTACGCCTACCGCTGAACCGGCGACACCTACGCCGACCGCTACGCCCGTCCCTAAACTGGGATTGCGCTGGACCGCTGCGGTGAGTTTTGAACCGGATGCAACCTGCAAAGAACGGGTGGTGAAAGTCGTTTTCCCCGCAAAAATCGGCCCGGAGATGCAGCAGGCTTTTTTGCAACTCTGGTATGTGCCTGTGGAGAAGCTCGTTTCGCAGTTTAGTTTTCAATCAACCAAACTCAATTCAACGTTTTTTAACGTGACGGAATACGGTGCTCAGACCGAGGCGTTGTATCTGGTGACTATTGAAGGCGCGGGTTTCCCCACCGCTCAGGTCGTGGTGCCGTTCAGCGCCGATTGCACCCACAACCGCGCCGTAGTCACTTTCTGGGAGGAGCAGTTGCCGGCCCTGGCGGAGGAGTTGCCGGTTGACCCGGAGCTTGAGGTGCATTGGCGGGCGGTGCAATGGGGGCCGATGCCCGATCAGCGCCATTGGGTGGCCGATCTGGTGCTGGAAGCCAAAGGCGGCAATGGGACCTACATGTACTGGTTGGATGGGGAACGCTTGGACGGTAACGGGTTTTCGGTAGTAGGGGAGGCCTGTCAGCCGGCCCGACATTTGATCGGTGTCACGTCCAATGGGCGCCTGACCGTGCGCGAGCTTTTTCTGGTCGTGCCCTACTGTCCGTAACGGCGATACCGGACCGTGGTATAATCGTTCCTATGCGTGTCAAACCTGCTTTGTTGATGATGCTGGTCATGGCTGGCCTGCTCGCGGCGTGTGGGGCATGGCCCTCACCGTCTGCCCCGCCGACGGCGACCCAGCCGCCGTTGCCTACGCCCACGCGGCGCCCTACCGCTACGCCCACGCCAACCCCGATCCCTTATTTGCGGGTGAACCTGGATGTGCCGGCATCCGTTTCGCCGCTCGATCCGGTAACGTTGGGGATAACCCTGGAGCCTCCGGCTTATCCCCCCGACGTGTTGGCCCTGGTCTATCTTTCGGTCTACGATGCCGAAGGGCGGCTTTTCTACGGTCCGACGGAATTGCACGGCGATGCCTGGCATTTCGCTGGACCCCAGCCCTTGCAGTTGCCTCTGGATGCGGCTGGGGATTGGCGGGTCGAGGCTAAGGTACAGGCAACGGTACGCATCACCGGGACGCGCACGGTGACGATGACGGTGGCGCCCGTTGCGTATCGGGATCTGAGCAACGTCCTGCCCGCCGGCGTGACGCTGAAGGTGCCGGAGGCCTTTGAGGAGGTCTTTGCCCTCGGCGATACCTGGGCGGGCGGGCGTGTGTGGCGCTATCGCGATGGGGAGGTGGCGCTGTGGTGGGTGCCAGGGCCAACGGAGAAGCTGCAATTCCAAAACGCCCTGGTCGTGCTGGAAGCGACCTATGACGCTTACCAACCGGCAGTTCCGGTGGCTTACGAGGATGACTTGTTATGGCAGGATCGGCCCGCCATCCGCTTTGAGGAAACCTGGACTTCCAAATCAGGCGAGCATCCGGGCGTGGCCTGGGTGATTCAGGGACCCAATCGCTGGTTGTATGTGTTGCGCGTCCGCGCGCTGGAAGGACCGGCTATCCCCTGGCTGGTGGAGCAGGTGAGCAACAGTTTCAGGTTTGAGTAAGAAGTCCATCAGGGGACTTTTGCGGGTCGTAAGCGATTCGGCTGCCTGTGGCATGACTGCAGGCAGCCGGATCTTTGACGGTCACGTGATGGATGGTCAAGTGTGACTAACGCAGCACTATAATCAACCCCAATGTTACGCCGGCCAAAAGCATCATCAGGATGACCATACATCCCAACACGAGTAGGCTTTGGTCCGGGACCGGGTTGCCGATCGGCGCGCGTTCCTCTCTTGCGATCTGGCAAAATGTTGGGCGAAATTAGTTCCGCCCAACGCAACCTCCACAGTACTCGCTGCGTCCCCGGTCAGCGAAGCCGACAGTGTGCGTTTCGTATGCAGACGAGACGTCCGCGAACCGACGTTTGCGGACCCGACAGCGTTTTCACCGGTAGAAAATGTCAATCGGCGTGCCGACTTTGGATGTGCTCTGAACGAAGTCGTCCTCGAAGCCGCCGACGGGATGCGTCCAGCGATAGATAAAGCGCGCCGCATCGGGGGAGACGTTGACGCAGCCGTGACTGCGGGGAATACCAAAGTCATTGTGCCAGTAACAGCCGTGGATGGCGCGTCCATCCAGGTCGAAGAAAGTATTCCAGGGCACACCGGGAAGGTCGTAGATTTCTGACGGAGGGACTGGCTCCTGGTCCTCTTTGTAAGGGCGGTTGCTCATGTGGCGCGAAACCTGCTTGAGGATGACGTAATGCCGTCCGGTCGGCGTAGCGTGCTCTCCCGCGCCAGAGGCCGTTTTGGTGCTGAATACCGGTTTATCGCTCTCAAAACAGGTGAGGGTTTGAGCGCTCAGGTTGATTTCGATGCGTTTTTGCCCGACAAAGGGCGTGATGGGCGCCATTTCGGAACGGGGGATGCGCCGGATGTCGCGCGCCAGGACCCACTGGTATGTGGGTTTGGTGGGCGGGAACTCGTCATAGACTTTGTACCATCCGGTTCCGGCCTCGTCCATGTAAGAGGCGATCACGTGAAAGGTACTGGTGCCGTAGAAGCGGTACGCGCGCCCCGCATTGAGGGCCGGGCGGTAATACGCATCGGTGTAGATTTGGGAGACTTCGCCCCAGAAGCCCCAACTCCCCACATCCTCAATGAAAGGCTGCGGCGGATAGACCCGCACCGGCAGCACCCAGGCCGAATGGATGTAGCCTTCGGGAGTGCGGTACCACAGGTCGTTGTGACGGCTGAAAGGGGCGTGGACTTCTTCCAGCAGCTCGATGGCCTGATCGCGTTGCAGGGTCCTGACGCGCGTGGCGCTGGTGGCCGGCTCGCTGTAGATGGTCACGGCATGGATGGCGCGGCCCATCAGGACGTAGCTATCGGTGATGGGGTCGGGCGTTGGGGTGGGGGTGAGCACGGTGCGCGTTGTAGGGTAGCTGGCACGGGCGTGCAGGATCGGCGATAGGGCCGCGGTGGTGGCTCCGGCGAGGACGAGTTTCAAGAATTGACGACGGTTCAGTTTCATCATGATTACTCCCTTGTGTGATCCCAGTTACAGAGTATAACACAAATATAGGCGCTGGACAATGGGGCACCGACGCACATTTCCTGGGAGGTTGAGTATGACTTTGAACTTACGTGGTGTTTTTCCGGCTCTGGTCACGCCCTATCACGAGGATGGCAGCCTGGATGAGGCGACTTTGCGCGCTCTGGTGCGGCGGCTGCTGCCGCACGTCCATGGCTTTCTGGTGAATGGGACGACGGGGGATTTTCCTCTGCTCACTCGCGAAGAGCGGCGGCGGGCCATCGCGGCTGTGGTGGACGAGGTGGCCGGACAGCGCCTGGTTATCGCGGGCACGGGGGCGATCAGCACGCACGAAACAATCGCCTTGACGCAGGATGCTCAGGCGGCTGGGGCTGATGTGGCTCTGGTGGTGGCGCCCTACTATCTACGGCCCGGACCTGCCGGGTTGTTGCGGCATTATCAGGCGCTGAGCGCCGCCCTGCCGGACTTTCCCTTGCTGCTCTACAACATCCCGCAACTGGTGGGACAGCCCATCCCGCCGCAGGTCGTGGCCGAGTTGCGCGCTTCTTGCCCGAATCTGGCCGGCATGAAGGACACGTCCTGCGATCTGGGGTATGCCTTCCGGGTGTGGGAGGTGGCCGGGTATGATTTCCCGATCCTGGTGGGCTGCGATCCGCTGATCGGGCCGGCGCTGCTGGCCGGCTTCTGGGGGACTATTTCCGCCAGTGCCAATCTGATTCCTCAGCTCTGGCGGGCGGTGGTGGAGGCAGTGCAGGCCGGCGATCGGGAAGCGGCTCTGGAAGCGCAACGCCGGGCGCAACCTATCGCCGAACTGGTTCGACGGGGCGGGAGCCTGGCCGTCCGCTTTGGATTGGAGCTGCAGGGATTGCCAGTAGGCGCGCCGCGTCTGCCCCTGGCCTGGGAGGACGGGTTGGATCCGGCAGGCCTGGAAGCGTTACGGCGGTTTTTATCCTAAAAAAACAGGGCCTGTTCGCAGAACAGGCCCTGGGGGGGTGG
>DAOTZR010000038.1:0-28637 GCA_034434315.1 Anaerolineae bacterium | reverse complement strand
CTTCGCCGCCCGCAAAACCCATCTTTAAAGTCTCCGATTTCCCCATTTCAAGGGGAGAGCGGGGGTTTGGGGGTGAGTGGGATAAGACGACCGAAGGCGTAAAGTCCGGCTGACAAAGCAGAAACATATTTCGCCCCTGGGCGAAAAATATTTCGCCCCTACTTGCCAAAATGCTGATTTGGTGTAAACTGCTCTTATCGCCACAGCTACGACGCGCCGGGGTAGGTAGCATTCGGGAACGCGACCCGGCGAGTTAAGGCATGGGATGGGCCATAGCCTGTTTAACGTCCTGCCATCGGGCGGGGCGATATTTGACCTTTGCGGAGTGATGTGCATCCCGTACAAAACGGGGTGTTACCATAAAATAAGGATTTGGCTGTCGGTGCGAGGGCCGACAGTGTTTTCCCGTACAGGTCGCTCACCTTCTTCAGCGGCTATGGCTGACCCATAGCCGCTGTTGCTTTGAGGGAGTCTTGGAAATGGCGGGCAAAATTACCGCACTGGAAGCGCAAAAGCACGCGCGTGAACGGGTCAATGTGTACATTGACTGCACGTTTGCTTTTGGGCTGTCGCTGATGTTGGCGGCCTCTTTGAAAGTAGGCGATGAACTTTCGGACGAAGCGATCGCCCGCTTACGGACCGCAGATACGTTGGAGCGCGCCCATGAAGCTGCATTGACCCTGCTGGAAAGTCGTCCTCGCAGTGAAGCCGAGTTGCGCCGCGCGTTAAGGCGCAAAGGCTTCGATGAGGCTGCCGTGGATAGCGTCCTTGAGCGTTTACGCCAGGTTGGGTTAGTTGACGACCTGGCGTTTGCGCGTTTCTGGGCCGAACAACGGCAACATTTCCATCCGCAAGGACGGGCTTTATTAGAAGCCGAGTTGCGCCAGCATGGCGTGCCTGAAGCTATCCTCCGCCAGGTAAAAGAAGAGTACGATGAGGCCAGCGCTTTGCGCGAAGCCGCCCGTGCTCAGGCCCGAAAGCTGCACCATGTGCCGGCACCGGAGTTTCAGCGCCGCCTGATCGGACGCCTGTTGCGCCGG
Organism: Anaerolineae bacterium; assembly: GCA_034434315.1. Classification (GTDB taxonomy): domain Bacteria; phylum Chloroflexota; class Anaerolineae; order B4-G1; family SLSP01; genus DAOTZR01. Next base: position 27,597 of record DAOTZR010000038.1, on the reverse strand, counting down.
GGCTTTCCCTATGCCGCCATTCAAGAGCTCCTCCATGACCCTTCCTTCGCGTTCCCTCATCTCGATGAAAGTGAGGAACTTTAGATATGGATGGCAGTGTTGTGTTGATTGCGTTAATTGTGGGACTTGTGGCTTTGGGGGCTGGTGTTGCCATTGGGATTTTCTGGCAACGTCAGACCTACCAACGTCAATTAGGTGATCTGGAAGCCCTTAAGCGCAGAGTGCTGGAAGAGGCCGAGCAACAAGCGCGCAGTATCGTTCTGGCGGCCAAGGATGAAGCCCTGGCCTTGCGTCAGAGCACCGAAAAAGAATTGGAGGAGCGGCGCGACCAGCTTCGCCGCGAAGAGGAACGCCTGCAGCGTCGGCGCGAGCAACTCGACAATCGCCAGGAACAACTGGACCGCCGGGAACAGGCCCTCAACAAACGCCAGAGTCAGATGGATAAGCGCTGGAACGATCTGCTCAAAATGGAAGAGGACAAAAAACTGGAACTGCAACGGGTGGCGGAGATGACCACCGAAGAAGCCCGGCAGGTCCTGCTGGAGCAGGTAGCCGAAGAAACCCGCGAATTGCAGGCGCGCGTCATCCGCGAGGAAGAACAACGCGCCCGCGAGGAAGCCGAAGCACGGGCCCGCAAAATCATCGTCACGGCCCTGCAACGCATCGCTGGCGAGCAGGTGGGCGAACTGACCACAACGACCATCGAAATCCCCTCCGATGAACTAAAGGGGCGCATCATTGGTCGCAACGGACGCAACATCCGCGTCTTTGAACAGAAAGCCGGCGTGGACGTGATCGTGGATGATACACCCGAAACCATCACCATATCATCTTTTGACCCGATCCGACGCGAAATTGCTGCCCGTGCCATGCACAAGTTGGTGGCCGATGGCCGCATCCATCCCACCCGCATCGAAAAACTGCTGGAAAAATCTCAGCAGGAAGTGGAGGAAATCATCAAAGAACAGGGAGAACGGGCAGTCTACGAAGCCGAGTGCCCGGTTTTACATCCCGAAATTGTTAAACTCCTGGGCCGGCTCTACTTCCGCACCAGTTTCGGCCAGAACCAGCTCGCCCATGCCATCGAGGTGGCCAAAATCGCCAGCGTACTGGCAGCGGAGCTTAACGCTAACGTCGAAGTCGCGCGCATGGGTGGCCTGTTGCATGACCTGGGCAAAGCCGTAGACTTTGAAATCGAAGGCACCCATGCAACCATCGGCGCCGACATCGCACGCAAGTACGGCGTCCCCGAAGCCGTTGTCAACTGCATTGAAGGGCACCATCACGAAGTCGAACAGCAATCCCTGGAAGCAATCATTGTCGAGGTGGCCGACGCCATTTCCGGTGCCCGGCCAGGCGCCCGCCGCGAAAGCCTGGAGTACTACATCAAGCGCGTCCGCACCCTGGAAGACATCGCCAAAACCTACAAGGGCGTTGAGGAGGCTTACGCCATTCAGGCCGGACGCGAGGTGCGCATCATCGTCAAGCCCGAAGACATTGACGACCTGGCTGCCATTCGCCTTTCACGCGACATCGCCCGCAACATCGAAGACACTATGGAGTATCCTGGCCAGATCAAAGTGACGGTCATCCGCGAAACACGGGCTGTGGAATACGCCAAATAACGCATAGCGGGGAGGCAAAACGTGTTAAAGGGCAAGGGGATCTGGCTGAAATATTCGCACGACTTGACGCGTGCACTCGAAATGGCGACGGTGATCCGGGCCACCCATCTGTTGGTCAAAGTTGGCCATGGCCCGGCCTACTTCCCGGAGTCCGCGCGCAACACCTTAAAACGGGTCCGTGACCAGGGTTACGGACCTCTGGCCTGGGTGCATGTCACCAGCTCGTGGGCTTACGAAGCGGTTTACATCGCCGATAAAGCCCTGGCTCTGGGATATAGCGGGGTCGTGTTCTGGGTCACGAACCTGGAACGCTTCAACGGGCAATTGCGCCGTTGGGCCGATGCCCTGGCCGAAAGTTCACTGGACCGACGCCGGCTCTACCTAGCCACGCCGCCCTTGCCCCACATCATCCAACCCGACGCCCTTAAAACCCTGGCCCCCCTGTGTGAAGGCGGCTGGATGCCTTTCTGTTTCCCCCAATACGGACCAGCCCAGCAAGTCATCGGACGGGATGTGTATCAGTCCCTGCAGGATCTGGCCTTAATCTGGAACAAAACGCCAGATATTTATCCCATCCTCACCCCTCTGACAGGCAACGAAACCCAGGCCATCCTACCCGAAGCCATGATCCCTTGGGTCGAAAGTATCATGCAGCGCGGCGAAGCCTTCTTTAGCGTGTACCACGCCACCGGCGTAGAGCGCGCTTTCTGGCCTTTGCTGGCCACAGCCGGCCAGGGGGAAGAAGAACCGCCTGCGCTTGCCCCCGTCGAAGTCGAGCGCGGCGTTGTTCCCCAGCCTCAGTTTATCGTTGTGCAGGCTCAAGATTCGGTCGCCTCGTTGATAGCCCGTTACGGCATCACCCGCGACCAATTCTGGGCGTGGAATGGTTATCTCTGGGATGAACGGGGCCTGCCGCGCGACCCAGACTACATGCAGGCCGGATGGCGGATCAGAGTACGCTGAACCAAGCAGCGGGGGGGCCTGGAGCCCCCCGCACCTTTAAAGTGGAGCAAACAGTATGCGGCCTCTTATTCTACTTACCAATGATGACGGGATCGCTGCGCGTGGCTTGTTAGAAGCTGCGCAGGCGCTCCTGCCTCTGGGAGAGCTATGGATCGTGGCGCCGGAACGTCAATGGTCGGGCGCTTCTCGCTCCATGCTGCGCAGTGTCAGTGGACGTATCACGCCTTACCCCCTGAGCCTTAACGGCACCCCTATCCCCGCCTTCGGCGTGGATGCCACCCCGACTCTGGCGGTAATTCACGCTACCTGCGAAATTCTTCCGCGCCGGCCCGATCTGGTGGTCTCCGGCATCAACAGCGGGGAGAATGTGAGCACGGAAATTACCGTTTCTGCGACCGTAGGTGCGGCCCTGGAAGCGGCGGCGCAGGGTATCCCGGCCCTGGCCGTTTCTCTGGAGATGGATAAAGCGTATCACTATCACGCCGAAGGGAACCTCATCACCGATTACCAGGGCGCCCGCGCCTATACGTACCGCTGCGCCCGTTGGATGCTCACCCAGGCTCTGCCTTTCGATGTGGACGTGCTCAACGTCAATATCCCGGCAGAAGCTACCCCGGCAACCCCCTGGCGCCTCACGCGCCTGTCGCGCGTGCGCTACTTCACACCAACCGCCCCAGACCGCAGTCAGGGCCAGGGCAACCCCGGTTACACCGTGTTGGATGCCTTCGATCAGGTCGAACCTGATTCGGACATCGCCGCACTGCGCCGGCACCGTCACGTATCCATTACCCCCATCTCTCTGGATATGACGGCGCGGGTGGATTTCGGGCTGATGGAAGAACGCCTGCAGGCCTTGAATCAGTAAAACTGCCTTGCCAAACCTGGTTAAATTCCCTGAATTCCCATTGCAAACCTGCGCAGTTCGGGGTATGATACAGGTAGAGCATACTGTAATATGGGTAAAACGAGGTGACCTATGGGCGACGGATTAGAGCACTTTACTCCGGCAGCACAAGAGGCTTTGCGCTTTGGACGCATGGAGGCGACCCGCATGCGCCATGCGACGATCGGCCCTGAACATATTTTCCTGGGTCTGTTGCTGGAAAGTGATGGGTTGGCCGGGAGAATTCTGCGTGACCTGGGCGTGCGCCCGGCGATGGCTCAGAAATCCGTAGAGCGCCTTTCGGGCGCACCGCCCTTGCGCCCCGGAACCGAGCCTGATTTGCGCGCGAGTACTAAATCGCTGCTTCAGCTTGCCGTCGAGGAAGCCCGGCGCTGGAACAACACATTTGTGGATACCCAGCACCTGCTCCTGGCCCTGCTCCGCCAGCAAGATGCCCTGGTCGTCGCCATTCTCATTCAGGCCGGTGCTTCGGTTGAGGTGGTCCGGCGACGGGTGGAGCAGGTTTTGGGGATGCTGCCCGACACTGTCCGCCGGGAAGAGCGCGCGCCAGCAGGCGATTCCGTCGTCAGCCAGGTGGCGCGGGACCTTACCGAACTGGCCCGCCAAAACCGGCTGGATCCGGTGATTGGCCGTCAGAAGGAAATCGAACGGGTCATCCAGATTCTGGCACGGCGCACTAAAAACAATCCAGCCCTCATCGGAGAACCCGGCGTGGGTAAAACCGCCATTGTCGAGGGGTTGGCGCAACGCATTGTCGCCGGACAGGTCCCCGGCCCGATTATGGGCAAGCGCGTGATCCAGTTGGATATTGGATCCCTGCTGGCCGGCACTATGTATCGCGGTCAGTTTGAAGAACGCCTCAAACGCCTGTTGGATGAGTTGCGCGGCTCAAACACCATCGTCTTCATAGACGAGGTGCACATGCTGGTAGGCGCAGGGGCTGCCGGCTCCTCCGTCGATGCCGCCAATATCCTCAAGCCCGTCCTGGCGCGGGGCGAATTACAATGCGTAGGAGCTACCACCCTGGATGAGTATCGCAAATACATCGAGGCGGATCCAGCCTTAGAGCGACGTTTCCAGCCGGTCTTTGTGGAAGAACCCAGCCAGGATGAGGCCCTGGAAATTCTGCGGGGCATCAAATACGCCTATGAGGAGCATCACCGTCTGCGCATCAGCGACGAGGCGCTGCAGAGCGCTGTGCGCCTTTCGGCGCGTTATGTCACCGGACGCTACCTGCCAGACAAGGCGATTGACCTGATGGATGAGGCGGCCTCCCGCGTGCGCATGTACAAGTCCCCTCTGGCCTTGAGCCAGCGCAAAACCTTTGAGGAATTGCAGGCCCTGCGGCTGCAACGCGCACGTCTGACCAGCGAGGGCAATTACAGCGAGCTGGCCGCCCTCGAAGCCCGCGAAGAAATGCTGCAAGCCACACTCCGGCACTTACGCGAACAACAGGGACAACAAGACGAAGGCCTGGTCGTCACCCCCGACGATATCGCCGAAATCGTTTCCATGTGGACAGGCATTCCGCTCTTGCAGATTGCTGAGGAAGAATCGGCTCGATTGTTGAACATGGAAGCTATCTTGCAACAGCGGATCGTCGGCCAGGATGAAGCCATCCGCCAGGTGGCGCAAGCCGTGCGCCGGGCACGAGCTGGCCTGAAGGACCCGCGCCGTCCCATCGGCACCTTCATTTTCCTGGGACCTACCGGCGTAGGAAAAACCGAACTCTCCAAGGCCCTGGCGGAATTCCTTTTTGGAAGTGATGAGGCCCTCATTCAACTGGATATGTCCGAGTTCATGGAACGGCATACCGTCGCGCGGCTGGTAGGCGCGCCGCCCGGCTACGTCGGCTATGAGGATGCTGGCCAGCTTACCGAAGCTGTCCGCCGTCGGCCCTACTCCATCGTCGTCTTCGATGAAATCGAAAAGGCCCACCCGGACGCCTTCAACATGTTGCTGCAAATCATGGAAGAAGGGGCCTTGAGTGACGCTCGCGGTCGCCGGGTGGATTTCCGCAATACGCTCATTATCCTCACGTCCAACCTGGGCACCGACGAGCTGCGGCGTCAAGGCCGACTGGGGTTCGCCCGCCCGACCACATCGCAAGAGGCCGAACTGGAGTATGCCGAGCTCAGTCACCGCCTGCAAGAGGAAGTTAAGCGGCTCTTCCGCCCTGAATTCCTCAACCGCGTGGATGGCATCATCGTTTTCCGCCCGCTGGACAGCGCAGCCTTGCGGCGCATTGTGTACCTGGAAATCGAAAAGGTCCGGGAACGCCTGCGGGAACAGAACCTGGACCTGCATCTAACCGAGGCCGCTTACACTTGGCTGGCCATCCATGGCTACGATGAGGCCTACGGCGCGCGTCCACTCAAGCGCCTGATTCAGCAGGAGATCGAAACCCCGATCTCCGAAGCCCTGCTCAGCGGAAAATTCTCGGCAGGAAACCTTATTATCCTTGATGTTGAGGCCGAGCATCTGGTGTTCTACCCGGCGCCGGAGCCGGAAAACGTGCCCGAACACTGAAATCGCGGTTGCTGCCGGATAACAAGCAGCATGGACCATGAGGCAAAATGCCGGCTCTTCACCTGAGGTTTTCGTACCGGTCGCTTCCTGCCCGGAGCGGACACCTCCGTGGCGCCAGGTTCGCTTGTACCTGGTGCTGGTAGCCCTGGTCAGCCTGGGGACGGGGGTGAGTGTAGGGCGCTGGGCCAACGCCGAGCCGGTTCAGGCCACCCTCCCGCCCCCCGATCTGTGGACGCCATGGTGCGGAGTACCGGCAAGTACACGCCCGGCGTCCTCCGCTGATGCTTCTGAAATCTGGTACATCTATGTAACGGGGGCCGTTGTGCATCCCCGGGTCATCACCGTGACCGCCGGCAGCCTGGTTACCGATGCTCTCGCCGCTGCCGGCGGCCCCGCCCCCGAAGCCGACCTCGATGCCATCAACCTGGCCGCGCCCCTGCAAAACTACCAGCACATCCGCGTGCCCTTCCGTCCCCTTACCCCGACGCCAGAGCCAACGGCCGCCATCAACCCTGAGCCAGATGCCACGCCAGCCACCCTGATTAACATCAACACCGCCGAAGCCGCCACCCTGGAAACCTTGCCCAAGATCGGGCCTTCCATGGCGCAGCGTATCGTTGCATACCGCCAGGAACACGGCCCGTTTCAGACCATCGCCGATATTCAGCAGGTGCCCGGGATTGGACCTTCCATTTTTGCGGCGATTGAGCCTTACATCACCGTAGGGCCTTAGGCCCCGTTCAGGCTAAAGCACGCCAAAGGGTTGCTGAAAGTCGAAATCTGTGCCGCTTTCGGTAGCCCGATAATGGGCATACACCAGCGGACCCGGAGTAAGGATACGGGGCAACAACAGCGGTAAATCATCCACCAGAGGCACCGTGTCCAGCGCATGGAGCGGGACCCAATGCGGTGTGCCTTCGGCGGAGATGCGCGGGGTCTGGTCTTCGGGTGCAGGCCCCACAAAAACAAAAATCACAATCCCCGGCGGTTGCGGCAAAGTAATGTGAATAACCGCGCGCAGGTCCAGATGGACGACATCAAGGCCACATTCCTCGCGGACTTCGCGCCGGGCCGCCTGCCACACATTTTCCCCGGCTTCGATATGCCCGCCCAGGCCGTTGAATTTGCCCGCCCAGCGCCGCTTGGACGCAGCTCCCTCCAGCAGGAGCACCTCATCGCCGCGGGTAAGGAACACCAGTGTGCGCGGAATCACCAGATAAGCCGACGCATCCGCCCCATGCTCCTCAGCGCGCATTGTAGTCGTTGCCTCCATACACCTGCATCAGCGCATGGACCGCCTGGAACGTCAGCCAGCGGCTGGGTTCGTTCACTTTCTCCAGTGCAAAAATAAAAGTCCTGCGCATTTTCAGCCATTGCCCCTGCGCGTTCTGCAGTGCGGTCATGCGTTGCAACAACCTGAGAAACGCCGGATGGAGCCGATACTCCGTCTGAGCCACCAGAAAAGCCAGCTCGATCACATCTGAATCGTAATAGCGCGGGAAGGTCGGTTGCAGCCAGGGTGAATTGCGGCGGTCAAAGTCATAGGGGTAAGTGATCAGGTACTCGATAAGCAGCTCTATCGCCGATAAAAGCCGTGGGGTGCGCTGCTCAGGGGAAATACACAGCAGCGCGCCCAAAGCCTTGGTCAGCCCCCATTGACACAGCCCACCGGCTGAGGCACACACCAGGCCATCCCATCCCCGCAGCACCGCCGCCATCAGCGCTTCCAGCGTCGCCTGGAAGCGCGGATCCTCCCCATAACCGAAATGCCACAAAGCCTGGAGGGCCATGCCAGTGTAGCACACCCACATCGAATCCCCCAGGTCGGGTGGCTTAAACCGCCCATCCACCGTTCGGCCCTGATGCAGCACATTCTCACAGGCCAGGGCTATCTCGTCAACCAGAGGCAGACCGAGCTGGGCCAGGAGAACCAGGGTCCCGAACGTGCCGGCCATACTTCCGTGATACGGGTTTTCACGCCAGCCCCAGAAATTTTCCGGCGTAAACTGCTGCAAAATATCCGCTACGGGCTTCCACTGCAACAAAGCGCGGTACTCATCCTGCAACGCAGCTTCTTGTTTGCCAAAAATACCCTTCAGGGTGAGCAAGCGCGCCGAAGGATTAAGCGGATCCAGCAACCAGGGTACTGGATCCTTCCGCATCACCTCCAACCAGCCCATCAAGCCGGATAACCTACGGGGATCAGATAAAGCGGATCTTCATTCGCTGGCAGATGCAGGATTTGGGCGATTTTGCTATCGTCAAAAGCCGCGACGACCACTGCCCCCAGGCCCAGGGCTACCGCCTGGAGCAACATGTTTTCAGCGGCATGACCCAAATCCATGGGCACGTAGCGGAAACGCCCGCGATCGCCATAAGTCCCGGTCGAACGCCGGAACTGCGCGCTCACCGCAAACACACAGGGCGCTGTGCCAATAAAGGCCTGCCTCCAGGATGCCTCGGCCAACTCCCTACGCACATCCCCCTCATAAATCTGCTTGAGCTGATGGGCTTCGACCTCGTAATGCCAGATGCCATCATGCCGGCAGAGATAGAATTCCAGGGGATGCAGACCGCCAGCCGAGGGAGCAGCCCGGAACATGGGCTTACGTCCTGTAATGCCCTGTGCCGACCAGAGCAACTGGCTGATTTGCTCTAACGTCAACTCCTGGGGCTGATACTTGCGCACCGAACGCCGTTTGGCAATCGCTTCTTCGACCGACATGCTTCCGGATAGGCGCGGTTGAGGTAAAGGAATAATACGGAACTGTCCCATAGGTCTCCTTAAGCTTTATACCCGATTTGGCGCAGGAAACCCTTGCGCCAGGCCTGATCGGCCTCTCCCTCGATGCCCAGAGGGGACATGCCATCAATCACCCCCAAAATACCCCGTCCCTGATCGGTCTCGGCTACGATGACCTGAACCGGATTGGCCGTTGCGCAGAAAAGATGCACCATTTCCGGTATGCTCTGGACCGCACGCAAGACGTTGACCGGATAAAAACCCTCGCCCAGGAACACGATGAAGCTATGCCCGGCGCCGATGCGCTCCGCATTACGTTGCGCCAGGGCCACCAGATCCATGTCCGTACCACTCCAGCGAATCAAGCGCTTACCCGAAGCCTCACAAAACGCCAGACCGAACTTAATTCCCGGCACCGCATTCACCAGCGCCTCATGCAAATCCTCAACCGTCTTGATGAAATGCGACTGGCCCAGAATAAAATTCAACGTTTCCGGCTTTTCGATAGTGACCAGCTCCAGTTTCAAGCTCATAGGCTCCTCCTTAAAATCCCAGGTGATTTTTCAACGTCTCCAGAGCTGCCTGTACGCGTTCCAACCGTGCCGCTACGGCAATGACGCGGATGCCTTCCTCCCGCGCCGCAGGAAAAGCGCGCGGCATGGACTTCACATACACATCGGGGAATTGGGCCTGCGTCGCTCGCAGCGCCGTGACCAGCGTAGCTTCATCATCCACGTGAATCACAAGCTCGGCCCGCGCGGGAGGCTGCAAATCGAAACGGGCGCGCACCTCCGGCAAGACCGACTCGTGCAAGATAGCTTCCAATTCTTCCGGAACGCCCGGAAGGCAATAAATCCACGTCCCCTGATGGAACAGCCGCACCGCTGGGGCTGTACCGCGTGGATTGGGCAGGGGCTCCGCCCCCTCCGGCAGGGTGGCCATTTTACGCCGGGGTTCCTCCGGACTGAGCATCTGCAAATAGCCGCTGGCCATCAACCTCTGATAGTGCGCCTCCACCAGCGCACGGGCGGCGGCGCTTTCCGTCAAAGGGCGTTGCAAAGCCTGGGCCACCGCCGCGAGGGTAGCATCGTCAGGCGTGGGACCCAATCCACCACAAAGCACCATAAGATCGGGAGTATCGGCCAACAACCATGACAAAAAAGCGGCGATGCGCTGTACATCATCGCCTACCAGCGCCGCCGCTTCAATCGTTACCCCTGCCTGGGTTAAGGTGGTAATCAGCGTGTAAAGATTCCGGTCGCGTACCTCACCGTTCAACAGCTCATAGCCAATGGCGAGCAATTTTGCGCGTGGCACACTGCTTACTCCTTGCCCCCTAAAACGCGATTGATGCTAGCCAGCAATTCCTGTGGGCCAAAGGGCTTGGTGACATAATCATCCACTTTGGCAATATGCAAGCCCAACACCTTGTCAATACTCTGGGCCTTGGCCGTGACCACAATGACCGGAATATCGCGCAGATCTTTATCCGCCTTCATCTGCTGGTACACTTCCCAGCCGTCCATATCCGGCATCATCAAGTCCAGCAGCACCAGATCGGGCTTAAGCTTACGCACCGTTTCCAGACCTTCACGCCCTCCAACTGCGCCGACAAGCTCAAAATTCTTGCGCGCCAGGATCAGGCGGATCAGCTCGATCATTTCCGGCTCATCTTCAATGCAGACAACCAGACGCTGCCTCTCAGCCGGCTTGCCGGGTTCGCTTGAGGTCTGTTCAATTTTCTCTTCCTCGGCCATGCTCGGCACCTCCTCCATGAATGCTCAAAATTAGTGTAGCATAACCTTTTTGAATGTCAACAAACCCATTGCCAGATCGGGTGTTTCACACCCGGTAGCTGGTGGTCAACTCTAAGAGCCTGACGCGGCCAGAAGGCGCACAAAATTGCGCTTCCCCACCTGCAAGATGTGTTCGCCGGGTTCGACCACGGCATCCAGGTCGTCAACGCGCACATCATCCAGGCGTATGCCACCCTGCTGGATCAGGCGCCGCGCGTTGCTCTTACTCGAAGCCAGGCCCAGCGTGCAGATCAAATCCACCAGTTTTGTCGGAGCATCCAGGCGATGCGTCGGCATCTCTTCGGGCAACTCCCGCTGCTGATGCACCCGGGCAAAATGGTCCGCCGCCGCATCCGCCGCCGCTGCCCCGTAGAAAATATCCACAATCTCCCAGGCCAGACGTTTCTTGGCTTCCATCGGATGCAATTGACCTGAGGCAATGTCCTTTTCCATCTGGGCGATCTGCGCGGGCGTCCAGCGCGTCACCAGATTGAAGTAATTAGTCATCGCTTCATCGGGAATACTCATCACCTTCCCGTACATGACCTCCGGCGGCTCGGTAATCCCGATGTAATTGCCCAGGCTCTTGGACATGCGCACATGGCCATCGGTACCGACCAGGATCGGCACCGTCAGAGGAATCTGGGGGCGTTGGCCGAAAACCTCCTGCAATTTCCGGCCCGCCATGATATTGAAGAGCTGCTCGGTTGCTCCAAGCTGCACATCAGCGCGCAGCATCACCGCATCATAGCCCTGCATCACCGCGTAGAAGAACTCATGCAGCCAGATCGGGTCGCCCTTGGCGTAGCGCTTGGCGAAATTATCGCGCACCAGGAATTGCTGCACCGTAAAATTCGCGGCCAGCTCGATAATATCCTTAAACGTGAGCTTGCTCAGCCACTCCCCGTTATAGCGCACCTCCGTTTTTTCCGGGTCGAGAATCCGGAAAGCCTGTTCCGTATACGTGCGTGCATTCTGCAGCACCTGCTCCTCCGTCGGGCGCGGGCGAGCCTTATCCTTATCCGAAGGATCGCCAATAAGCGAAGTATACGTCCCAATCACAAAAATAGCCTGATGGCCCAACTCCTGGAACTGGCGCAACTTCCGCATCGTCACCGTATGGCCCAGATGCAAATCCGGGGCAGTGGGATCATAGCCACAATACACGCGCAAGGGCTCACCGGTACGGGCGGAAAGTTCCAACCTTTCGCGCAACTCGGCGCGCATCGTCGCATAAATCTGCGGGTCGCCGTATTCCGCCCCGCGCATGAGGATATCAAGCTGCTCATCAATCGAAAGCGTCACGTTCAACCTCCTGAAGCCTTTTCCTGCGGACGATTATACGCAAAAGCAGGGGAATTGTCCAATGGGGTTATTTTATTTTTGGGAAAATGACACGGTACACGCACGCCACCCACGTTCGTGGCCACCGGGCCCATGCTGGCGCGGGCTATCCGGGCAGCGCCTCACGCCGTCCCGGCCTGGTTGCGTGCCATCCGCGGGCTAGGCCGTGCGGCGAATCACCAGGAGCACTTTTCCCTGAACCTGAACAGCCGTAGCCGGGACGTAAATCGGCTCATATTGCGGATTTGCCGGCTGCAAGCGTACCATGCGCCCCTCGTAATACACCTTTTTCAGCGTCGTCTCCTCGCGATCGGTCAGCCAGACGGCGGCCATCTCGCCGTTATTCACCTGATCCTGATGGCGGAACACAACCAGGTCGCCGTCATAGATGAGCGCATCCATCATCGAATCGCCCTGGACCCGCAGACAGAACACGTCGGAACTATCGCGCCCCAGCAAAGCGCTGGTCAACTCAATCGTCTCGTCACCGGGCAGTACATCCGACTGGAGCGGCTGACCGGCCTGAATCACCCCTAGCACTGGGACGCTGACCACAGCGGGCTCAACCGGGGCGGATCGGGGAGCCGGTGCCGGATTTGAGGGTAAAGCCACCAGGCGTAACCCTCGCGAAACGTCGGGGTCGCGGACAATATAGCCTGCTTTTTCCAGCTTTTCCAGGTAATACGTCACCTGGGAGGTCGAGTTTACCCCAATCGCCTCGCCGATTTCACGAATCGTGGGGGGATAACCGTTAGTTTCGGTATAATCCCGAAGATACGTCAAAATCTCTTCCAACCTCTGATGCACCCGCCACGCCATAGCCCCCTCCCGTTATCCCAAGTTATCCCAATTTTATCGCACAAATGTTCTATTGTCAAGAGGCAATTTTGGGAAAAAGCGAAACTGACCTCCATTCAGGTCCAGGCTTAAAAACGTGCAGGGGTGAGCGTCCTCACCCCTGCACGCGTAAGTGACCTGACCTAAGCGTCCGGCGTCATCCGGTCTTTACCGGGGCCTTCACTCCACCGTCACACTCTTGGCCAGATTGCGCGGCTGATCCACATCCGCCCCGCGCCGTACTGCAATGGCGTAAGCCAGCCACTGCAACGGAATCACATTGATGATCGGCGCAAGCAGCGGAGAACAGTCCGGCACCTCCAGCACATAATCAGCTTTCGAGCGGGCCACCTCATCGCCGCGCTGCACCAGGGCGATAACCGTCCCGCCGCGCGCCTTCACCTGCTCGATTTGACTGAGCATCTTGTCATAAACGCTATCGCGGGGCGCCAGGGTTACCACCGGCATGCGCGCGTCAATCAGGGCAATCGGGCCGTGTTTCATCTCCCCGGCGGGATAACCCTCGGCATGAATGTAGGAAATCTCCTTAAGCTTCAGCGCCCCTTCCAGGGCAATGGGATAGTTATACCCGCGCCCCAGGAACAGGAAATGCTCGCGTTCATAGAAAATATCCGCCAGCTCCTGATAGATGGGCCGTTCCTCGGCCACTTCGCCCACCAGTTCGGGGAGTCGGGCCAGCTCATCCACCGCCTGGCGCAAGGCTGAGGCCTCAAGCGTGCCCCGCAATTCCGCCAGATACAACGCCAGCAAATAGAGATCCACCAGACTGGTCGTAAAAGCCTTGGTCGAAGCCACACCGATTTCCGGTCCGGCCTGCATCAGAATGTAGCCATCGGCGATACGTTGAGCCTGGCTCCCCAACACGTTGACGATAGACCACAACCTGGCCCCGGCGTTACGGCCTTCTTCCATAGCCGCCAGCGTATCCACCGTTTCCCCGGACTGGGTAATCGCCAGCACGGCGCTATCCGGCCCGATGATGGGATGGCGGTAGCGGAACTCGGAACCGTAATCCACCTCTACCGGAATGCGGGCCACGTTTTCCAGCATGAACTTGCCCACCAGGCCGGCGTGATAGGACGTGCCACAAGCCACGATGGTGATCTTTTTGAGCGCCTGCGTCTCCTCCGCGGTCAGAGGCAAAGTCTCCAGGCGCACCCGGCCATTGCGGAAATCCGCCCGTCCCCGAATCGTATCCGTAATGGCGCGGGGTTGTTCGGCGATCTCTTTCTGCATGAAATGCCGATACGTCCCCCTTTCCGCAGCGATGGGATCCCAGGGAATCATATGGACCCGGCCCGTCAAAGGCGTCCCCTCAACGGTCAACAACTGCACCTGCTCGCGCGTCACCACAGCGATCTGGCGATTCTCCAGGAAAAGCATATCGCGCGTATGCTCCAGAATGGCCGGAATATCCGAAGCGATCAGGTTTTCCCCCTGGCCCAGCCCGACCACAATGCCACCGGCGTTGCCCAGTCGGGCCGTCACCAGCCGGTCCGGCTCCAGCGGGCTGAGGAAAACAAAGGCACTGGCACCCTGAATGTACGGCAGGCTCTTCAACACCGCGCTGAGCAGATCCAACCCTCCGCTCATGAATGTATCCACCAGGTGCGCCGCCACTTCCGTATCCGTCTCTGAAGCAAAATGGACCCCCTCGGCCTCCAGCTCCGTGCGTAAAGCCGCGTAATTTTCGATGATCCCATTGTGCACCACGGCCACCCGCCGATGATTGCCGACATGCGGATGGGCATTCGTTTCTGTCACCCCGCCGTGGGTGGCCCAGCGGGTATGGCCGATGCCCACCGTCCCGGCCATGGGCGCTGCCGCTAAAGCTGCGCTCAGGTTGTTCAGTTTACCCACAGCGCGCCGCACCTCGATATGGCCTTCGGGCGTCAATACCGCAATACCAGCCGAGTCATATCCACGATATTCCAAACGTTTCAGGCCCTCCAGGATCAAGGGAGCCGCCTGTTGTGGTCCTATATATCCCACAATACCACACATGATAGACCTCCTGAAAAGAGTAATAGGGAAATTAAGCGGGCCTTAAGGGAAAAATCATCCTCCCTTCCCGCAGGTCAAGCATCCCGTGTCAGTCGCCTGGGCCGTCGTCACCGACGGGTTTCGCTCCTGACTTAGGTTTCAGGGGAAGATGGGGGCGGGACAACTCCCCGGCGAGATCCGCCGACACTCCGACACATCGCCACCTCGTCACCCGTCTGTAAACGGGGCTGGCGCTTTCTTCCCCAAAGCCTCAATTAAACTTAGCTTTCTCTCGGCTGTTCACCTCCTTTCTCAGCGAATCAGCAGCGTTCCATGCTGCTCACGGCTGCACGCTTTTGCGCGCATCCTTCAAAGCCTGGTCCCAAACGGACGTTGGCTCCTGTCCCTCCAACAGCGCCATCAGAGCGTTTTCCAGAGTTTTACGCACGCCTCCCCAGCCAGCTACGGGCGGCTCCTCACGGGCATAGGTCAGGGTAGCCCAGGCCTCTTCGATATGCGGAATAGCGCCCACAGTTTGATCGGCGCGGGCCGTCTCCCATACGCTGCGCCGTAAGGGCAGATACCCAGAGGCAGCAGCCCAGCGCGTCGCCGGGTCGGCATCATTCAACCAGCGCAAAAAGAGCCATGTGGCCAGTTGCCGGTCTGGATAGGGTGCCAGCAGGCCTGCAGAGTAGCCATAGGTAACCGCCACGGGGCCGGCACCGCCCGAAGGGAAGGGGTCCACGGTCCAATCAAAACGGCCTTTGACTTCTTTTTCGTAGTACCCCAGGCTGGCACTCGTGCCAAAGGTGAAAAGCGTCTTTTGCGCGCCAAAATCCTTCTGTTCGCCAAAATTGTCCCCGGCCCGATAGGCATATCCCGCCCGGACCAGATCGGCCCAGAAGGCAAACGCCGTCGAGCCGGCTTCAGATCCCAGGGTCAAGGCCCCGCGCTCATCAAGCAATTCCCCACCCCGTGACCAGATGGCAGCCTCTAACAGGGATGCATCGGGGGCAACAGCCAGGCAGCGGAGCCCCTGGGCTTGAGCAGCAGCACAGTGGGCTTTCAGCTCATCCCATGTGGCCGGGGGCGCCTCAAAGCCCAATGTTTTGAGTTGCGTGAGATTGGCGTAAAGCAGCCAGATGCGCCGCCCCAGCGGCAGGCTAAGCGTCTGGTATCCCGCCTGGGGATACCCATCGCCCGCCATCGCAGGGACAAAGTCCGTCTGCCCCGCCGCGGCCAGGCCATACTGAGGGTGATTGATGAGGGAGTCCAGCGGGATGAGTGCTTCCAGACGGGCGTATTCCGCCAGGCTGCTGGGATAAGCGATTACGCCATCCGGCGGCGTCCCATCCGCGATGGCCTGCCTGGTTTTAGTCAGGCTTTCGGAGGCGGAGCCGGTAGCGACCAGTTCCACCTGAATGCCCCAGGGATTGGTGCTGGAGAAGGTATCGGCCAGCTCCTGTAAGGCCTGGGCATGGCTTTTCGTGCTCACCGCGTGCCAGATCACCACCTTAGAGGCGGGAGCCACACCGCTCCAGGGATCTGGCGTAGGGGTGGGGGTCATGGTCGGAGCCGGTGTAGGCGTCGCTGTTGGTGGTGGCGTAGGTGTAGCCGAAGGTAGCACCGTCACCGTAGGCGTGGCAGTAGGAACCGGGGGCTGGGTTGGACCACAGCCGACGAGAAAACTTAAGAGCAAGGCCAGAGTAACGCTCATCACCCATCCAATACGCGAGGTATGCATTGCCATCTCCTCACACGAAATCACCAGGTTTCCACAGGGGGGTGCACCCAAACTGGACGTCCCCATCGGGATGCAGCCTCTTCTGGCGTAAAGCCATCGAGCGAGCGACCTTCCGGGCCGCGGAACATCGCTGCGGGTAGAATCACGACCTGTCCCGGTTCGTGTTCCTGCTCCTGCAAGGCCCTTTCAACATCCGCCAGGGCCAGCAGGCCGGCCACAGTCACCGTCTCACCGAAGGTGTGATTGGTCGCGGCGATGACGTCAACCGTCAGGCCGGTCCGCCGGGCGAAATCTCCAGCGAGCTCACGCAACATTGGGGCGAACAGCGTCCCCGTCACCCAGGTTTGCCGCGGACCGCCTGCCTGACGCAGGCCGGCTTCGATCAGCTCCCAGCGATCGAGTACCAGGCGGGTCAAGCCAACCCCGTTTTCGATAAAAGCCGGGAGCCACGCTTCGTAAGCGTCGGTTGGCGGCAAAGGCCGCCGGGCACGGAGGTACCATTCATCCGAGGGGTACACAAAGCGCGTGCCCAGGCGGACGGATAGGACTTCCTGCCAGTGCAACACCTGGTCCAGCACGGCAACGGCCTCCGCATCGGTGTAAGGCCGGCAATCCGGATGGTGATAGCGCGTGAGGCCTACCGGGACAACGGCCAGGGTCGCCACGCCAGGGTAGAGGCTGGCGAGATCGCTGATGGTCCGATCGAGCTGCGCGCCGTCATTGCGCCCTGGCACCAGCACCGCCTGGGTGTGGACGCGGATGCCCATCCGGGTCAGGCGGCGCAAATCCTCCATGATGCGCCCGGAGCGGGGATTGTGCATCAGGCCCACCCGCACGGCCGGGTCGGTGGCGTGAACAGAGACGTACAGGGGGCTGAGAAACTGATCCGCGATGCGCTCCCAGTCCGCCGGGCGCAGGTTTGTGAGGGTGATGTAGGTGCCCTGGAGGAAAGAAAGGCGGTAGTCGTCATCCTTGACGTACAGCGTTGGACGCATCCCCGGCGGCATCTGGGTCACGAAGCAGAAATCGCAGGCGTTCTGACATACCCGCACCGATCCATCAAAGAGCGGTTGGGCAAAACTCAGGCCCAAATCCTCGCCATAGCGCCGGCGGACATGGCGCGTCAGCCTTTCGCCTTCACGCTCGATGAGGAAGCTCAACTCCGGCTCGGCGGCGTAGATTTGTACGTCAATCACATCCCGCAGGGAGTGCCCGTTAAGCTGCAACAGGCGATCTCCTGCGCGCAATCCAGCGCGCGCTGCAGCACTCCGCGGCGCGACGTGCGTGATCACACCATAGGGTTCTGGTTTCATGCTGTGCATTATAAACGAGGCAGGACGGAGCGCAAGAAGCTTGAGCCAGATTCCGGGCTTCGCGGGATGAGCTTTGAGATGGGTGCCCAAGGCGCAAGTTCATTTGACCTTCATGAAAACTTATCTATCATTAAAGAGGGGTCCGGTAAAGTCCAGAGGAGTAAGGGTATGCCGAAAAAATTAATCCCTGTTGTGCTTTTGGGACTGGCAGTGTTTTTTCTGGTGATTGCATGGCTTGTGCCCTCGGATTCTCAAACACTCTAACTGGTTCTGTTTACACTTAGCCTCCTGGCTTTTTCAGGAGTCTCCATAGCGTTATTTTCGCAGCAAGGTTGGTTTTTTTGGGTTGGGATAGTTGGAATAGTTGGGATCTATATGTTCTTTCTGCTGGCTTATCCTGACAGCCAAAGCGTAAATTTCCAAATCCGGCCGATTGAAACTGAGACAGGCTCTCTAACCCTCGTATATCCTTCCACCTTACGGGCTGATGTTCCTCTGACGATTACCCTCTATGCACGCGAAGAGGTTTTGCCGACGGCAGCCTATACCTCAACGCTTCCTGGAAGTCCTGAGCCACGGGTTTTCATTACTGGGCCGGAACAAAGCAACCCGTCTGAAGTGAACTGGCACATTTACCAGACGACACCAATATCTGCATCCCACAAAGTCACAATAACCTTCGCAAGCTCTCTCGCACCCATTTCCTTTGATGTCATGTTGGACACCTACCGTGACCAAGCCTTTCGCTTCTGGATCAAAGTCCTGGCCGAATCCCCATGGACGGCCGTCATTTCAGCCCTGGTCGCTTTGGGCGGCCTGACTGGTTCTCTGTTTGAAAAACAACTTGAACATCAGAGAGAAAAAGAGCGTCAAAGAGAAGAAGAAATAAAACGCGAGACAGAGCTGATTGATCGGCTTAAGAACCTGCCCCCCGACCAACGCCTGCGCGAATATCTCAACAGCAAGACCCTTTATGGGGATAGGGATTGGTTCAAGGATATCTGGATAGCCGTACAGTTTGAAGGCTGGGAAAAACTAGCCCTGAGGCTGGCTTTGAAAGCAACCAATGCGCATGAAGCGGAAGCTTTGATTGCCCTGGTTGAAACCTTCAGCCCTACCTGTGAAGGGCTCGATAAAGTCAAAGCCTGCCTTTCTCGTTTATCTGCGGATTCGCAGAAACCGGATACAACACTAAATGCCAGGAACATTCTAAGCCTGTATCGCGAATTCAGCGAACCCCATGACGCCTCTGAAGGAAATATTGTAAAGCTATTAAAAAAACTTGTTTCAACTCCCACGGATCGTGAGGATAACCAAGCCCCTCGGCCCAACCAGCCTTCTACTCCCGATCAATCAGTTGAGGGCGCCCAGGTCCCTCAGCCCAACCAGCCTTCTATTCTCGACGAACTGGTTAATGATCCCGCTCCAGAGGCAAAGTACTTGCTCAGACAAATCAAAGCAGACCTGCCAGAACCCGTGCGAAAAAAAGTGGAAGATTATGGTTATGCCTGGTTTCCCCTTTCCCAGGGTCAGGCTTCCCCACAGCTCTCTGAGTTCCTTAAGAAGCGCAGATTTAAGCGTCATCCTTTTAAACCTACCGTGGTCGAGCAGGAAGCTGATCCCCTGGCCATTCTGGAAAGCCCACCTGACGCCCTGGCCAAACTCGATGCCTCTTGTGCCAGCTGGATCTGGGGGCCGCCAGGGTGTGGGCGCACAGCCCTGGCTTTTCAGTTCTGCCTGCAACGCCGCCAGGCCCGGCCCGGATCAGAGCAGAGCTTTTTTACCATTTACAGTCGGGTTCAGGTTCCACCCGGCAATCTGGATGCCTGGTGGACAAGCGTATGTACCGGCCTGGGACGCGGTGTACTGGAATTTCTGGCCATTAACCCTTATGGCCTACTGGCCTACCCTCAAGAACAGCAAGCCCTGATGACCAGGGTGATCCGCAGCCTCTATCCCAACTCCACCTTGCTGGAACAGGAACTGGCCCTCATTCAAGCATCCTGGAATCGCGATCTTAAGCCCCCATCTTCTGCCATTGACCTCGATCGTGGTGCCGGATTATGGCTAAAACAGAAGCTGATTGACGCCCAACCTCTGGCTGATTTCACCGCTCAGACCGCCCAGCGCTGGCTTCCCTTATTAAAGCCCGACGGTTTCAACGCCCTTTACCTGCTCCTGGAGACCGATCGCCCGCTCGACCCTGCTCTGGCAACCGCGACTGAGACCTGGGGAAAGACCTGGGAACTTCAAGGCGTGTATTTGAAGCTTCTGGAAAAACGTCCGACCGCACCTGCTGTCTCCTGGCCCACCCTCGCTCTGCAGGTGGACTTGAAAGCCATCCTGGTCAAGCGCCTGGGAGCCAGTGCTGATTCTGACAGTCTGCAAATGCTGTGTGACCCCGGAATGGCTGACCCGGATGAGGCCCTCATTCGCGCAGCGAACGGGTCCCCTCGCCGCCTGGTCGAGCTGGGCCAGGCGCTTTTCGATGTCTGGGAAAAGAGCGATGAACGCCGTCTGAATCAGAAGCATTTCCAGGCTGCGGGAATCCTGCCATGAACACACCCAACGCGAAAATTCCTTTAATCGAGGTTTTTGGAACTTTACGGGCAGAGGGCGAGCCCTGGCTCTTTTCCGTGTACGTTCCGCCGGCCCATCCTGCCGCTCTGACTCTGGCGCGATCCACCCTGATTCTGGGTGGGGCTGGAAGTGGCAAGTCATCCTTCCTGCTTTGGATGGCCCACAAAGCACGTGAACAGGCTTACCTCCCCGTTTTCTGGCGCTGGGATCCCCTGAGCTGGATAGGAGAGGCGGCCCTGGAAACGCAAAGACACTTGCTTTCCACTCTTTCATCTACCATTGCCAGCGCTCTGTTCATAGAGCTGGGAAAAAACCAGAATTTGTGGGAGAATCTCCTGTCCACAACCCGCCAGTGGCTGTTGTACTTTTTCGCCAAGCGCCTGGACCCGGATGGCGAAGGGTTCATGGCCATTCCGCCTGACTGTGAGCCCTTCGTCGCAGACCTCTGGGACTCGATTCAGAAAGTCTCCCTACCACCATGGATGCAGAGCCTGTCACATCTAGGTGAATTAGGCTACCTCACGCCGCTTCTAAGCCGTATGGGCTGGCGCGGACTACTCGTCCTTATTGAGGATATCGCTGCCAGCCTGAACCTGGTGCCAGAAATGCGGGCAGTCTGCAATGATTTCTTTGCTTTCCTGGCCCTGTTCGATATTCCCAACCTCTATTTCAAAATCGTTCTCGATCAGGCTTTTGCAGACCTGGTCGAATCAAGTCCGGTGGTGCTGCGCCGCCGGGCCGACCTCTATCGGCTGCAATGGTCAGAAGCTGCGCTGGAAACCATCGTCAACCGCCGCTTACAAACGGTTCTGGGAGAACACGCCACACTGGACCGTCTTTACGACAGGACAGCCCTGGTCCGCTGGTTTACGATTGTCGGCGGGCTCACACCTCGCGGTTGGTTGGAGGCCCTGGGGGCCTTGCTTTTGGAACTGCAAGACAAGACCGCCTTATCCCCCTTCCATCGGCTTACCCCTGAAGCCTGGCGCGATTTTCGTCGCCGTCACATGCCAGGACTGTTTTACAACGCCCAGGAAGCCAGCGTCACCGTGGGCTGGCGTAAGACTTTCCTTTCCCCAGGCGAGGATGCGCTCTTCCGCTACTTATGGGAAAGGCGCGGCCAGATCTGTCCCCGCGCGGCCCTATACAAAGCCTACTGTCAACAAATTTACGGCGAACAAAGTGTAAGTGAATGCAGAACTTTCCCCAATGATTACCGCAGCTTACTGGACACAGCCTTCCATCGCTTACGCGAAGCCATCGAACCCGACCCGGAGGACCCCATGCTGATCGTCACCTACCGCAATAAAGGCATTTGCCTTGAGGCCCCTCCACGCTAAGTCTACCTGTGTTCCCCGGAACCAGTCAGGCTTTGTAACGCCCTGCCATAGCAATGGCAAGCACCGCCGATAAAGCGCCGACCGTGTCGGTGTAATCCATAAACCCGTTCCCGGAGTTTAGTCCGTGCCGACCAGTGCGAGCATTCTGCTGGCACGCTTTCAACCGCCAGCCGGCCAACAGGGCAGGTAGTTACCGGGCTCTTCAAAAATCCAGACTGAACCACAAGTAGAAGCCTGGTTGTAAGATGACTATAAGATGATTGCTATATCGGTATATTTTGGCCCGGATAGCTTCATATTATGATTAAAAAGTAGCCCTCAGAGTTTCTCGAAAGGTATTGCAGGCTTTCACGAAAAAGAGTACGGGGATGGAACAAACCAACATCGAATGCTGGCTGAAACAGCGTGGATTAGCTTTTAATCCGTTCCTACCCTTACAGGCCGATCAAGACACGCGCCTGTGGATGTACTGGGTTGGCAATGCTGATGTGTTTGATCTGGCCTGGGAACCGGTTCATGTCTGCCTGCTGGCTCCCTGGGGTGGAGGGAAAAGCGCTCTGCGCACCCGCCTGACCCAGGAGGGCTGGTCTCCCCCTAAGGAAAAACGGCCCTTCCCCCTGGTCTATTTGCCCGGCGCTGTCCATACTACGTTGAATGAGCATATTCAAGAGCTGATGTGGCATGGCACCCGAGAACTGCTACTGGCCCTCGCCCGTCATCCCCGCCGTTTTCTGGAAGCCTCGCCGCGGGCGCAAAACAGCTTTGCGCGCTTCCTGGTCAGCGCCAGCCCGATGGCGCATTTCTGGCTTGAACAAATGCTGGAAGAGAATTCCCTGGCACCCTTGAACCGCCCCTACGATCCCGGCTACGACCTGGAGATCCCTCGTGAGGAACGCCAGGACTGGCTTTCATTCATACTGGCGCTCAGCCGCCTCCTGCAAACCCAGGAACAAACTGTCTCTTCAGCAGACCCGGTCCAGGCATGGGAAGAGCTGCTTTTCTGGATCGAAGAATTCCTGCACCGTCCCGCCGTGTATATCCTGGTAGACGGCCTGGATGCTGATTCCCGCACAGCCCGGGACCCTGATGCCATCCTGCAGGTCATTCAACCCTTCCTGGAGATAGCCCCGGTGTGGGCGGAGAAACATTGCTACATAAAACTTTTCCTGCCCGCCGTGCTACACGCCAAACTGAGTCTACCTGAAGCCTTTACTCTCGGCGCCATAACCTGGTCCGAGAGCCTTCTGCTAGAGCTAATCAGCCGGCGCATGTTGGCCGCCAGCCGTGGACGCATGGACGCTCTGGCTGCCCTGGCCGCGCCAGCCCTGGCCGACCTGGATATGCGCCTGGTGCACCAGGCGCCGGCCTTGCCCCGCGAACTTCTGCTCCTGATCAATCGCCTGCTCACGGTAGCCGTGCGCCGCCAGGCCAAGCGCCTTGAAGAGCAGGATCTGGAGCAGGCCCTGGATGAGCTGCAGACAGATGGTGTTTTTCGCCACTATCAAAAGGATGCAGTCTATGAGCAATGAACTGAATGCTATCCCTTACCAAAATGAGTTGTTTATAAATCGTGAGGCCCAGATCAGCCAGATCATGCTGGCTATCCAACGGCCCTTGCCCGACAAAGCCTGTGTCCTGGCCCTGGTGGGACCGCGCGGGAGCGGAAAAACCTGGCTCATGGACCATCTGAGAAATAAGCTGAAAGACGATAAGCGAGTCAAGTGCGCCCGGCTGGATTTTGAGCCCTTACGCCAGGGAAACCACGGCGATGCCTTCGCCAGGGCCGTTTTAGGCGAGTTTGCCAGGGAAGTTGAAGCCCAGGCTGGAAACATAAGTTCCGGAGAACAGGTTCCTTTGGCCCGATGGGGGGAATGGTTGATCCAAGATGTGCGCCGCATCACCCAAGAGCACACGCTGGTGGTCTTTATGGATAGCGTCTATGAAACCCCCGACGAAGATCTCAAGGCCCTGGAAGAGGCCTTCCTGGGAGCCCTGGGTTTTGAGGGGAAGGTCATCATCATCATGGCGGGTTATGGGGCGTTTCCTTTATGGCAGGCTAGAGAGCTGGCCCGTGCCAGAGTTATTGAACTTGGGCCTTTTGAGCTTTCTGATCTGGAGACGCTTATCCAGAAAAAGCATGCCGATTTACCCCCAAAAACGGTTACGGAAAAAGCCCATACTCTTTATGAGTGGACGGGCGGTTATCCTCTGGCAGCAGGCAGGTTACTGGATGTCATCCCGGCAGAAACTGTAGCAGACCAGGGGACCATAAAGGCTAGTCTCCTGAAAGTGCTCGCGCATACGCTCAAACCCCTGGTGGATCAGCATTTTTCTCAGATTGCCCTTGAATCCTTTCTGCAAGACTATATGGTCCTGGCAGTCTTACGAGCCTTTGATGAAGACCGCCTGAGTGCGCTCATGGCATGCGACAGCGCCAGGGCTTCCCTGTTGATGGATCAGTTGCTTTCAAGCAATCTGGTGGTTTATAAAAAAGAGCAGCGCGGCTACGTGCTTGACCCTGGGATCCGCTACCTGTGGGATCGCCTGGCCCGAACCCGGTGGCAGGAGAAATGGGAGGAATTGCACAAACGGGCTGTTGAACTATACACGCAATGGGCCGGGCAGTATAGGGCTACGGCCAGCTTCTGGGAGGAGGAAGCTGCTTACCATTTGGAACAGTTGCGTCTTGAGAAGGAGGAAATCCATGCCTGAAGAATGGAGCCCACTCGAAATATCCCTGATTTTGCCAGAGATGGTCGGGCGCCAGGAGATCATGGAGCGCCTGGAACGGCCTTAAGCCCCAAAGATCTGAGGATCTTCTACATCCGCGGTGAGGGCGGGATCGGGAAAACACGCCTTCTACAAGAGGCCCTGCGCAAAGCCAAAACGCAAGGCTCAGAAGCATCGTCTCCGGTTGTCTTCGAAGAGCCGGTTGACTTTTACCACTACCCCACCCACTCAATCCAGGGCCTGGCCAGAGCTTTAAGAGCCGTGCTACCCCAATCTATCCGTGCTATGTACTTCGGACGGTACGATGACCTGCTGGTCCTGGCGCAAGAGGCCCAAAGACGAGGGGATACTGGGCAAGCAGAAACACTGATACAAGAGGCATTGGAACCCTTTGAAGATGCTTTCATACGTTTAACCCGGTTTAGCCCGTTAGTCATGGCCTTCGATACCCTGGAAGTATTGGGACGGGTGGACCCGGAACAGCAGATTTTAAGCTGGTTGTTCAGACTCGTCCGCGGCACTACGCCCAATGCGTCCAGACCGATTACCGTACTTCTGGCCGGTCGGCCCCAGCCTGAAGTCGAAGCGTTCCTGCATGAACAGGGCGAGCTGGAGCGGCTGGATCTCACCGGCCTATCGTCGGAGAGCGTTGCGGCTTATATGCGTCAACTGGCCGAGGTGTTGCGCCAAAAAGGCCAAGGGCGCCTGGCCGAACGGCTGAAGCAGCTCACTGCTGAAAATTGTGAAACCATCACCTTACTCACCGCCGGACGGCCGATCCTGGTGGGCCTGGTTGCCGAAATGTGGCTGGGGCAGGGGGTCATTCCGGACATTTTCCGGACCCCGGCTGAGAAGCTGCGCCACCTAGCCCCCGCAGCCCTTGAGCAAAAACAAGAGGAAACGCGCAATTTGATTCTGAGCCACCTGTGGACTTTGCGCAACCCCTGGCGTTCAACACTGGCCGTGTTAATGCTGACCCGCAAGGGCCTGACGGCTCCCTTGCTCAGCGCTTTACATGACATAAGCGAAGAGGAAGCCAGAGCACGCCTGGAAAAATTGAGCCAGCTCTCCTTTGTCAAAACACGTCCTTTTGAAAGCGAGCTGCGCGTCTACCTCCATGATGAGCTTTACGCGCTCCTCGAAAGCAGTTATCCCAATCCCGTCAGGCGGGCAGAAATCCTGAAAGCCATCGCGGCATGGTACGAAACAAAGCGACAAACCCTCACCGATAAACTGCGTGAACATTACGCTGGTGAGGCCCGATCCTCTGAGACCCGATCATCTGCTGAGACCCGATCACCTGCTGAGGAGATCATCCGGCTGCATGAAGGGCTACAGCAAGTGAAGATCGAGCAGGTCCATTACGCCCTGCGGGCGGACTGGCGCGAGGGTCTGGCCCGGTTCGTCCATTACAGTCTGGATGCCTATACCCTTTGGGAGCCAGGTCTAGATGAATATTTGCAAGGCGAAGTGCGGGACTACCTCGGCTACTGTGACGATCCTGCTGCTCGAATGGCCCTGGAATGGGAATTAAGCCTGGCCCAGGTGCGGAACCTCATTCTAAAACGCGACTTCCGCCAGGCCCAGGAGCGCTTAAACGCCCTTCAAGGCCATCCGGATCCTGGGGCCATTCATCAGGCCCATCGGGCCATCTGGCGGGGTGTCCTTGCCAGAGAACAGGGGAATTTTGAGCAAGCGGAAGGGTATTTCAGGCAGGCGGAAAGTCAGTTGCAAGGGATGGCAGAGCCCGAACACCTTCTCAAATTTCACCTCAAAGCACTGCTTTACATCCATTGGGGCTATGCTTTGCGCCTGCAATACAAGAATCGCCGCGCGGCGGAAATCTATAGCAAGGCCATAGCACCCCTGCGCCGCCTGGACAACCGGTATGAGCTGGCGGAGCTGCACAAAAACCAGGCTTTTTGTCTGGCCGAGTCGGGGCAGACCCGTCAGGCCCGACTCTTGATTAAGGACGCCTTAGGACTGGCCCGCCAGGAGGGTGCTGCCTATCTGGAAGGCCTGAGCTGGAACACACTCGCCCTGATCCAGATCCGCGACGGTCACCCGCACGAGGCCCTGGCGCCGGCCCTAAAAGCGCTGGAAATTTTTAAAAGCCTGGGGAATCAGCGCGGTGAGGGTCTGGCCTGTCTGGCCCTGGCCCAGGCCTATCGGCGCCGGGCTCTGGAGAGCGATGTTCCGCCCCGCGAGCAACGGACGTATAATGACCAGGCTAAAACGTGGGCGGAAAAAGCGGTGGATATCTTCCAACGCTTTGCCGAGCCCATCCGCCTGATTGAAGCCTGGATTGAGGCCGGCAGCGCTTACCGCGATCGCGTATGGATTGAACATGAAAGCTTCGGAGTTCCTGTAGCGTGGCTACGAAATGCCCCAGACCTGGCGGATCAGGCCCGCCAGTATTTCCAGAAAGTGAGGACAGAGCAAGAAGCGCCCCTCTTTTACCGGCTTGATGCCTTCATCAATCAGGGCTTACTGGAGCTGTACCTGGAAAACTTTGATCAGGCAGAACGCTCACTGGCAGAGGCTGAAAGGCTCGTTGCTGATGAATATCGTATTCGCAAGGGGGCGCCCTATCCTCCTCGGGCTGGCGAAGAGGGTATATGGCTTTCTCTGGGTAAATTATACCACGCCCGCGCCCATCTGCTCTGGCGCCAGAACCCTCAAAATCTGCCCGCGATAGTCGAATCTACTACCCTTGCCCTGGCCTACGATGAACTCTTTGACCCTGAGGCCTATGGCACCCAACGTGGCCTGAAGGCCTTACATAGCGTTATGAAGAAGCTTCCTCATCAAAGGCTGGAACAGGTCTATCGCGAAGCCTGGCGCACAGCTCAGGAGTACAACCTCCCCCGCTCCAGGTCCGATCCGGAAAAGCGCACATTGATGTTGCGCTTCCTTGAGGAGCATTTCGGGGCCAGCGAAGATTATCTGGCACCTGAAGAGTTAGCGGCCTTCAGCACTGAGTAGCCCTTACCGGCAAGGCCAATTTGAAGAGCAACCTGGAACACTTCAGGTTGCTCTTTTGCATTATTTGTATTGGTCATTGACATAGTACAATTTGAGCTTTGACCAAAAACGGCGTATGATTGTGGACTATGGACAAGAAACGAACGCATTTTCCACGCAC
>DAOTZR010000037.1:0-53475 GCA_034434315.1 Anaerolineae bacterium | reverse complement strand
AGGAGCGGGGCCAGAGGGTGAGGTAAGGGTCAAAGTCAGCGCTTACAAGCATCCAGTATTCGAAATTTAGTTTAACAGTAGGTAGTTACAATTTGTTTTCGAAGATCAGCCAAAACGTCCAGCGATGTAATCCTCGGTGCGCTTATCCTTAGGATTGATGAACAGTTCATGGCCTGGGCCGTGCTCAATAAGCTCGCTTTGGAGGAAGAAGCTGGCCCAATCGGCGACGCGCGCGGCTTGCTGGACATTGTGGGGCACGATGATGATGGTGTAGGTTTGCTTCAGTTCTTGCAGGGTGTCTTCGATCCTGGCTGTTGAGATGGGGTCCAGGGCTGAAGTCGGCTCATCCAGCATAATCACTTCGGGCTGCAGGGCCAGGGTGCGGGCCAGGGAGAGGCGTTGTTGTTGCCCACCGGAGAGGGCATAAGCGGGATCGTGCAGACGGTCTTTCATCTCATCCCATAAGGCCGCCTGACGCAGGCTACGCTCAACCGCCTCGTCCAGGATGGTTTTGTCCCGAATCCCCGCCAGTTCCAGGCCGTAGGTCAGGTTGCGGTAGACGCTCATGGGCAACGAAACCGGTCGGGCAAAAACGATGCCTACACGGCGTCGCAGGGCGATCACGTCATAGCCGGGCGCGTAAATATCCTCTCCGTCCAGCAGAATGCGCCCGGATCGTTCGATCACGTCCACCAGGTCGTTCAATCGGTTGATAGCACGCAGTAATGAGCTTTTGCCGCCGCCTGCAGGCCCGAACAGCACGTTGATTTGGTTCGCGTAAATGTTCAAAGTGATGGCACGCAGGCTTTCTACGCCATCCGAATAGCGCAGGGAAAAGTTTTCGATGCGAATTTTGACTTGGGGTTCCATGGACCTCACCAGGCGCGATTACGGCGATAACGATTACGGATCATGGTGGCGATGAAGTTCATCGAAAGGACAAAGCTCAACAGGACCAGGGCCGTGCCGTATTGGATTTGCACCGGCATGCCTGGAACCTGGGTGCTGATGACGAACAGGTGATAGGGCAGCGCCATGGTCTGGTCAAAGACAGAGTGGGGCAGGCGCGGCAGGAAAAAGGCCGCTCCGGTAAAAAGGATGGGGGCGGTCTCTCCCGCAGCGCGTTCCAGACCCAGAATGATGCCGGTCATGATCCCCGGCAGGGCTTGGGGAATCACAATGCGGTAGATGGTCTGCCAGCGCGTCCCCCCCAGGCTGATGCTGATGGCGCGGTAGGCTTGAGGCACGGCGCGCACCGCTTCTTCGGTGGTGCTGATGATGACCGGTAGGGTCATGATGCCCAGGGTCAGAGATGCGGCCACAATCGAAGTGCCAAAGCCCAGGAACAACACGAAGAGGCCCAGGCCGAACAAGCCGTAAACGACCGAGGGGATGCCGGCCAGGTTGATGATGGCAATGCGAATGGCGCGGGTCAGGAAGGAATCGCGAGCATACTCGGCCAGATAAATCCCCGCACCGACGCCAATCGGCACACTTACCACTGCGGTTCCCAGGGTCAGCCAGAAGGTCCCCACAATGGCAGGCAAAATTCCCCCGGCCTTCATGCCGTGCGAGGGAAAATCGCTGAGGAACTTCCAATGGATGGCCGGCAGGCCTTGCCAGGTGATGGAGCCCACAATGAAAAAGATGGGCAGAATGACCAGAACGGCTACCGCGGAAATCAGGATGAAACCCAGGCGTTGCACGAGTTGCCGACTCATCAGTGCACCTCAGGACATGATCCGTTCGGAGCGGCGCACCTGACGGAACACAAACGCCGCCGCGAGCATGTTGATGATGAAGGTGATCACGAACAAGGCCAGGCCTACCGCAAAGAGCACGTGATAGTGAGCACTGCCCCGCGCAACTTCCCCCATTTCAGCAGCGATAGTCGCGGTCATAGTGCGGACCGGGCGAACCAGGCTATCCGGGGTAATCGGCATGCGGGCAGCGTTGCCGGTTACCATCATGACCGTCATGGTTTCGCCAATGGCGCGTCCAACCCCCAACATCATAGCTGTGAGGATGCCCGAACGAGCTGCAGGTACGACGATGCGCCAGATGGTCTGCCATTGCGTCAAGCCCAGGGCCAGCCCGGCATCACGGTAGGTGTTGGGGACAGCGTCCAGGGCGTCCTCAGCCACGCTAACGATAGTGGGCAGTGCCATCCATGCCAGTAAAAGCGCCCCGGTTAAAGCCGTCAGACCGGTGGGTATGTTCAGGGTGACGCGCACCAGGGGGGCGATGGCGACCATGCCGAAAAAGCCTAAGACCACGGAAGGAATTCCCGCCAGGATTTCCACCAGGGGTTTAAGGAGATTGCGTGCCCATTCCGGGGCGATTTCGGCGATGAAGATGGCGGTTAACAGGCCAAGGGGTAGGGCGACCAGCGCCGCCCCTACGGTAACAATCAAGGACCCCAGGATGAGGGGCAGCAGGCCAAAGTGGCCTTCGATGGGATACCAGCGTGTGGTGATGAGGCTGGCGAGGGGAACCTTAAAGAACGCTGGCACCCCTTCGCGAATCAGGAACATGAAGATAAGCGCCACCAGGGCAATGGCCGAAAAGCCTGAGATCTGGATGGCACGTTCAATGAAGAATTCAAAGCTTTTCTTTCTTGGCATAACCTCGGCTCAGTTCTGAATAATCGGGACAAAACCCAGTTCTTTGACGATAGCCTGGGCTTCGGCGCTGAGAATCCATTCCAGGTAGGCCTTGAGCGCGCCCTGTGGTTCACCGGCAGTGTACATGTACAGATCGCGGGCGATGGGATACTCACCCCGGTTGACCGTTTCAATGGAAGGCGGATAAAAAGGCCCTTCAGGGGTGAGACCGATGGCGATCGTTTTAACTTCGGGTGTCACGTAGCCCAGGCCATCATAGCCGATGGCGTTGGGATTTTGACGCACCTCGGCTGTGATGCCTTCGGATGAGGGCATGAGCAGCGTTTCAGGCGAGAAAAGGATGTCGGTAGCTTTAGCTTTTCCCAGGCGTACAACTTCTTCGAGGAAGTAGACGTGCGTGCCCGAGTTAGTCTCGCGCGAAAGCAGGACAATCGGGCGATCCTCCCCGCCAACCTCTTTCCAGTTGGTGATCTTGCCCTGATAGATGTCGGAGATTTGCTGCAGGGTCAGATGGTCTACAGGGTTATCGGGATGGACGATGACCGCGATGGCGTCGCGGGCGACGACAAATTCGGTGGGGGTAATTCCCTGCTTTTCGGCTTCGGCAATTTCTTCGGGCTTGATGCGCCGCGAAGCATTGGCCAGGTCTACCGTCCCATTGAGCAGTGCAGCGATGCCGGTGCCTGACCCCCCGCCTGTCACCGATAAGCGTACGTCAGGATTGATTTCCTGATAGCGTTCCGCCCAGGCCAGGGCCAGGTTGACCATCGTGTCCGAGCCTTTATTTTGAATGGTGGTCACGGCGATGGGAGTGACAGGCTGCTCCTGGCCGGGGCCAGCGCAGCCTGTCAGGATGATGATGCTCACGACCAACCCTATCCAGAAACACTTCCTGATAGCCACAAGTAACATTATACAGAATTCGATGAATTTTTCAAACCTCGCTGTGTCGGGTATAGCGCGCGTTGACATTTTTCAAACTGGTCTCAAACCCTGGTAACTTTTCAGAAGAGGTCATTTGACAGATTAGAGCTTTGTGTTACAATCCTGGCACTTGCCCCCATCGTCTAGAGGACCAGGACACAGGCCTTTCAAGCCTGGTACAAGGGTTCGAATCCCTTTGGGGGCATAAAAAGACACCGCCGCGCGGCGGTGTCTTTTTTGTTATTTACCTCACTTGACACCCACCTCAACTGTGTTATAATTTTTTATATAAAAAATACAGGGCTCTAAAAAACCCTGATCCAGGAGGCTTTGAGATGGCTTTGTTGAATGCTGAGATTCGTCAGGAAGTCAGCAAATTGCTGGCGGAGATGGTGTCACCGGTCAAGCTGGTGACCTTTACAAAGGAGCAGGGCTGCGAATATTGTGACCAGTTAGTCCAGCTCCTTGAGGAAGTGGCCGGGCTTTCCGACAAGGTGAGCGTTGAGGCTTATGTTCTGGAGAAGGCCGCCGAGATGGCGCAGAAGTACAATGTCACCGAAGCTCCGACGATTGTGTTTGAGGGCGTACGGGATTATGGTATCCGTTTCCATGGGATTCCGGCGGGCTACGAGTTTTCGACCCTGCTGCACGGGATGCTGGCGGTGAGCCGTGGCGAGTCCGAGCTGGATGCGGCTACGAAGGCCTACATCGAAGGGCTGACCCAGCCGGTGGACCTGCAGGTCTTTGTGACGACGTCCTGCCCTTACTGCCCGCGTGCAGCGACGCTGGCGATGGAAATGGCGCTGCTCAGCGATAAGGTGACGGCGCGCATCTACGAGGCTACCGAGTATCAGGAGCTCTTCATGGACTACGATGTCATGGGGGTGCCCTTGACCGTGGTCAATAACCGCGAGCGCATCGAAGGCGCGGCACCGGCTGCCATGGTGGCGGATGCGATTCGTCACGCCCTTGAGGCTTAGGTCGCATTTCAAGCGCGGTCTGCCCAAAGCAGACCGCGCTTTACTCTGCCTGAAATAATGTAGAGGAGGGAAACATGTTCGATTTTGTCATCCCTAAAGAAACTCCGAAATCTGAAACGGGAAAACTTTACGACGTGATCATTATCGGCAGTGGGCCGGCGGGTTTGACGGCGGCGATTTACAGCGCGCGGGACGGTAAGCAGGTGTTGATTCTGGAGCGCGCTATCGTGGGCGGCCTGGCGGCTTCGACGGAACATATCGAAAATTATCCGGGTTTCCCGCAGGGCATCAGTGGCCAGGACCTGATGGGCTTGTTCCGCGAGCAGGCTGAACGCTTTGGCGCGGAACTGGTGGAATTCAGCGAGGTCACACGGATCAATCCCATCAAGCCGGGGCTGATTGAGGTGTATACCAACGATGAGCAGGTGTACCGGGGCAAAGCCGTCCTGCTGGCGACGGGGAGCGAACCGAAGAAGCTGGGCCTGCCCGGTGAGGCGGAGTTCTCCGGGCGCGGGGTTTCTTACTGCGCGACTTGCGATGGGCCGCTTTTCCGCGGTAAGCGGGTGGCGGTGATCGGCATGGGGAACTCCGGTCTGCAGGAGGGCCTGGGATTGCTGGAATACACGGAAAGCGTGGCTTTTGTGGAGTTTTTGCCCACCTCAAAGGGCGAAAAAATTCTGCAAGAGCGCGTCATGCATCATCCCAAAAGCTCAATTTACCTGTACCATAAGCCCATTGCCATTCTGGGCGAAGACCGGGTAACCGCGATGGTTATCGAGGACCGGGAAACCGGCGAGCAGAAGACCCTGCCGGTGGATGGGGTTTTCATTTACGTGGGGTACGTGCCCTTTACAAAATTCGCCGCGGATGTGGTAGAATTGGATCGGCTGGGGTACATTGTGACCGATGCCCATCTGCAGACGCGCACGCCGGGCATTTTTGCGGCAGGTGATGTGCGCAGCGGTGCCATTGCTCAGATTGCCGTCGCGGTGGGCGATGGGGCACGGGCTGCTCTGAGCATCAAAGAATACCTGCAACATATCGAGGCCTGACATGTGTGCGCCGAACATCCACAGTCCCTATGAGCGCTTTCTGCGTTTCGCCCTGGGTTTGTACGCCGTTGTGTTCGGCGTGCTCTTTATCCAGGGGACCGCGGGGATGATCCTGGCGGCGCTGGGTGTCTTTGTGGCGCTCACCGGGTTGAGTGGGCGCTGTCCGCTTTACACCCTGCGCGATCGGGGCTGCCGTGTCACACCGAAGGATGAGGGCCAGGACGATCCCTCATCAACTTCCCCAGCCGCTTAAGCTTAAGTCTGCAGGAGGGTTGGATGATCATCAAAGAGGTATCTCAGGTTTATCCGGAACCGGTTATGCCAGGGGTGAGTATCCGCTGGGTGTTGACGCAGGCCGATGGCGTGCCTAATTATGTGATGCGCGTCATCGAACTGGCGCCAGGGACGTTGTTCAAGCCCCATCATCACCCTTATGAGCATGAGATTTTCGTCCTGGAAGGTGAAGGGGTGTTGCTGGATGAGCAAGGGGAGGTCGGATCTTTGCGTCCGGGACTGGCGGCCTTCGTCCCGCCCGATGTTGCCCATGGCTATCGCAACACCGGTACTGGAACGCTGAAATTTATCTGCGTGATTCCAGCCAAAAATTCACCACGGTAAATCAGGAGGACAGTATGAGTTCTAAAGCACAGGTGACCTGGGTAGGCCCCGGTCTGCGTCTGTTGGGGGAGGCTAATGGTGGCCCCGCGATTGTTCTGGATGGTCATGGCGAACATCAGACTGGCCCGACGCCGATGGAGCTGGTGTTGATCGGCTTGGCGGGTTGTACCGCGATGGATGTGGTTTCGATCATGGCGAAGAAGCGCCAGCCACTCACCAGCCTGCAGGTGCAGGTAGAAGCCGAGCGCGCTCACACTCATCCCAAGGTGTACACCGCTATCCACATTAAGTACATCGCCTATGGCGAGAACATCAGTATGGAGGCCCTGCAGCGCGCTATCGAGCTTTCCAAGCATACCTATTGCTCGGTCAGCGCAATGTTAAACCAAACGGCGACGATTACTACCAGTTTTGAGATTGTGTCCGACCGCCCGGCGCCACACGTGCCGGCGGATTTAACGCACTAAAAGCCGGTTCCTGGATCTGGCCGGAGGCAGCCTAAGGGGACGAAGGTATAACTTTCGCCCCCTTTTTTCATCTCCCGCGGCTTACTTGTAGCCGTGATAGCGCTTGAACAGTTCGCCTACGCTACGGCCCTCGTGAACGTCGCGAATCACGTCGGCAATCAGTGGGGCTACCGAAAGGATAGTCATGTTGGGCAGGCGCTTTTCGGGCGGAATTTTCACCGAATTGGTGGTGACGATTTCGGTGATCGGCAGGGGGCGCAGCTTTTCGACCGCGTTGCCCGATAGCACGGGGTGAACAAAACAGCAGTACACTTCTCGCGCGCCGTATTCCTTCACAATCTTGACCGCGTTGGCCATGGAGCCGCCCGTGTCCACTTCGTCGTCCACGATGATGGCGGTTTTGCCTTTCACATCCCCGATGAGGGTCAGGGCCTCGGCCCCGGCATCGCTGCGGCGCTTTTCGATGAAGGCCACCGGCAGATCGAGTTCCACGGTGAAGTTGCGCGCTTTTTTGGCGAAGCCCAGATCGCACGATACCACGACCGCGTTGTGGAGTTGCTTGTCGCGCATGTAATCCGCCAGCAACGGGAAGGCCGTGAGGGTGTCACCGGGGATGGAGAAGAAGCCCTGGAGCTGCCCGGCATGCAGGTCCAGGGTGATGTAGCGACTGGCTCCAGCAATCTGAATCATGTCGGCCACCAGCCGGGCCGTAATCGGCACGCGCGGCTGGTCTTTTTTGTCGGAGCGGGCATAGGCCAGGTAGGGGATCACCGCGGTAATGCGTTCGGCTGAAGCGCGCTTGAGCGTGTCCAGAAAAATCAACAGCTCCATCAGATTGTTGTTCACCGGGGAGCTGGTTGTCTGAATGACAAACGCATCCTTCCCGCGAACGCTATCCCGTAGGCGCACGAAAATGTTTTCGTTGGGATATACGATGACATCCCGGTCGCTGAGCGGAACTGACAGCCGCGCGCTGATTTCCACAGCCAGGTCGTAGCATCCGCTCCCGCTATAAATCACCAGATCGCCGTAACTGAAACCCATCATGCCTCCTCACTTCTGGAGTCCGGCTTTAAATTCATGCTCC
This sequence comes from Anaerolineae bacterium, assembly GCA_034434315.1. Lineage (GTDB taxonomy): Bacteria > Chloroflexota > Anaerolineae > B4-G1 > SLSP01 > DAOTZR01. The sequence goes on along the minus strand of DAOTZR010000037.1, from coordinate 45,723 downwards.
AGAATGCTCATTCTCAAAGTATTTTTGTACACCCCGTTAACCAGAGTCGCCTCGCGGCTTACGCCCTCGTGCTTAAAGCCTACGCTTTCGTAAGCGCGGATGGCGCGCAGATTATCCTCCAAGACTGTCAGATGGATGCGGTGCAGGCCATACCACAAAAACCCCACTTCCAGGATGGTGCGGGTGGCATCGCGACCATAGCCCTGGCCCCAAAAATCCGGTTCGCCGATGACGATGCCAAATTCGGCGCTGCGATTGAGCCAGTGAATGCCATGCAAACCGGTCATGCCGATGGGCAGGTTGGGTTTGTCTTTGGTCTCGCGCAGTTCAATCACGAAGTACAGATCGCTGGGAGGCTGCCGCATCGAGGCTTCGAGCATGCGCTCGAACCATTTTTCCTCTATGGCCAGCGACATGTACCGCTGCGTAATGTAAAAGCGCTGTTCCGGGTTCATAAGCCAGTGCTGGTACAGTGGCACTTCTGCCCTTTCGGGCGGGCGCAGTCGGATTCTCTCACCTTCGTAATACATGGGGGGCCTCCTCATTCGTTTGAAAATTGAATCGGATCCAGGCCCGCTTCGCGCAGCAGGGCCAGAGCGGCGCTCAGCGGATTAGAGGCGCGCAGGACCAGCCGGGCCACCTCCTCTTGCAGGCGTTGCGGGCCAAGGCGGGCTTCCAGCGTGGCCAGCAGGTAGCGCTGCAGCCAGTTTTCCAGATCGGCGCGGGCCTGCCGTTCCAGGCGCTTTTGCCACAGGCCACTGTTTTCCAGATACCGCCGATGGGCGCGGATGGTCTCCACCAGCTCGGTGATGCCGCTGGATTCGATAGCCACTGTCTCCAGAATCGGCACCTCCCAACCGGCGCCGGTCACATAACCCGGCCCCTCGGCCTGCATCTGCGGGCCGTGATGGCCCGCACTGCTCACGTCATGCAGCACGGCGCGCAGCGCCTTGACCGTCTGTTGCGCTTCCGGACGGTCGGCCTTGTTGACCACGACGATATCGGCGATTTCCATTACCCCGGCCTTAAGGGCCTGAATTTCATCACCCATGCCCGGCGCTTCGACCAGCACAATCGTATGGGCCACGCGGGCAATATCCACTTCCGATTGGCCGGCCCCGACCGTTTCCACCAGGATGATCGGACAGCCCAGCGCGTCGAAAACCGTCACCAGATCGCGGGTAGCGCGCGAAAGCCCCCCGCTTTGGCCGCGTGAGGCCATGCTGCGGATGAAAATGCCCGGATCGTTACTCAGTTCCGGCATGCGCAGACGGTCGCCCAGGAGCGCCCCGCCGGAAAAGGGACTCGACGGGTCCACGGCGATGATGGCGAGTTGCGCCACGTCGGCGCGGAAAGCGCGGGCCAGCCGCCCGACCAGGGTGCTCTTGCCGGCGCCGGGCGCACCGGTGATGCCAATCACGTGCGCCTGCCCCGTGCGCGCATAAAGTTCCTGCAAGGCGGCCTGGCCTTCGGATGTGCCATCCTCCACCCAGGAAAGCAGGCGCGCCAGCGCACGCCGATCCCCATTTTCTGCAGCCGCTAACCAGGTTTTCAAGCGCCCACGACCTTCTGGATGAACTCGACCACCGCCTGGGTGCTGGTACCGGGGCCGAACACCTCGACCACGCCCATGGCCTTCAACTCCGGAATGTCATCGGGGGGGATGATGCCACCCACAAAAACAGGGACATCCGTCAGATCGCGCTGCTTCATCTCATCCAACACGCGCGGGACCAGCGCCATATGCGCCCCAGAGAGGATCGAAAGGCCGACCACGTCCACATCCTCCTGGAGCGCCGCTTCGGCCACTGCCGCCGGCGTCTGGCGCAGTCCGGTGTAAATCACCTCCATGCCCGCGTCCCGCAGGGCGCGGGCAATCACCTTAGCCCCGCGGTCATGGCCGTCCAGTCCAGGTTTGGCAATCAGCACACGAATTTTCTTTTCCACCCGAAACCTCCTCGCCTTATAAGGATTAGAAAGGTATGCCGCAACGGGCACAACGTTTGGCCCCGGCCTCATTCAAATAACCACAACGGGCGCAGCGCACCGGCTGATAGGCGCCCAGCGGAGCCTTACAGCCCTGGCATTCCAGCTCGCCTATCGGATTGCTCCGACCACAGTAAGGGCAGATAACCGTCTCCAGCGTCTTCCCCGCTGCCGGCTGGCTGCCCAGTTTGCGGCAATAGGTGTCAATGGCGTCCCATACCTGTTGGCGTAGTTGCAGCCGGCTGACATTACGCGCGATGTTGTCAGCTTCGTGCAGCAGGCTGAGCGGGCGCAGCAGGGTCAGGATGCCGCTGCGCGCCAGATCGGCAATGACGTTGAGCCAGGCCTGCTCATCCATGGCGATGGTGACGCCGCCTTCGGCCAGAGGGGTGATGTAGACGGTGATAGCCGTGCTCGGATCGGTCGGTTCGCGGCGCAAGGTCTGGATCTGGACCACAGCAGCGCCGTGCTCGGCCCGAAACCACTGCGCGCGGGTCATGGAGGAGCTGAAGCCCGCTACCAGGGTCTGAGCCAGACTGGTCGGATCAATTGCTCCGGGATAAGTCCGTTGTTCTAAGGCCATCATTCCTCCTTGGGTTTGGATGATGTCCGCGCCGTCTTACGTCGGGGCCGACGGGGGAACGTTAGACGGGGCAGGCGCAGCCGCGGCCGGATGGCGTGCGCTACCGTGAGACTGAACAGTGTCGCTGTGAACCAGCGTCCACCGGCAGAGGCCAGGAAGACCGGCAGATAACCGTAGCGCTGCGCGATCCAGCCGCCCAAGGCCGCTCCCCCGGCCATTCCCAGGCCCAGGGCGGTCTGGTACACGGCTACATACGAGGGACGATGCTCGTCGGGCGTCATTTCCAACAGCAGATTGAACGCGGCCAGATTGTACCCGGCCCAGAGGAAGCCGCTTAAGGACTCAATGATAAGGCCATGCCAGGGCTGCCGCATGAAGCCCCAGACTAACGGGATCACGGGTATGATGAAACTCAGCACTTGTTGGACTTTGACCGATCCGCGTGTATCCGTCAACCAGCCGAACAGGCGTTGACCGGGGATCGCCATCAAGCTGCCGGCGGCGCTGATTGCCCCTACTGCGGTAGCGGAGAAACCCGCGCCATCCATCAGGAAAATCGTGAAGAAGGGGCCGCCAATCTGCACCGAAAATTGCCACAACATCGCCGTGCCGGTGAGCGCCCAGAAGCGCCAATCGCGGAACAACGTTGCCCAGAAAACTCGCCGCGCCTGCCGGCTCGGAGCGGCGGAGGGATGGGGCGGTTCCTCAATGCGCGAAAAGGCGTAAGCGGCGCCCAATCCGGCCACCAACGAAAGCCCCAGGGCCACCTGAAACCCCTGGGGCTTGCCGATAGCGTCAATCAGCCGGCCTACACCCGTCAGGGTCAACACTCCGGCCAGGCCCATCAGAATATTGCGCGTGCTGAAATAGCGCCCGCGCCATTGCGCCGGCACGATGAGCGCTACCAGGGCCGTCCAGGCGGGCTGGATCAGATTCATCAGGAAAACGCGGAGGATGATAAGGGCTATGCCCAGCTCAATCAGAGACCAGCGCGTAGAGATAAAGGGCAGGAAAATGAGCGGGAGGATGAACAGCCGTCCCAACAGGGCCGGAATGACCACCTTGTTTTTGTAGTCGGTGCCGCGCTGCGCTAACAGGGCTGCCGGCAGCATGGCCACAGCCAGCATCAAGTTGGAAAACGCCCCCAACGTCCCGATCTGGGCGCGACGCGCGCCCAGAGCCATCAAGTAAAGGGACTGGTACGTCATCAGGATTGTATCGCTGATAGTGGCCCCAATCCCATCGGCGATGAACCAGCGCAGGGAACGGCGCGTCGCAGCCGTGACTTGCATGTTCCACGCCTCAACGGAGAGGAGCTGGCGCAGGGAAAAGCGGCGCAGCAAAGCCGGTCGGGCCATAGCGTTACGGGTCCTAGCCAACCTGGGCGAAATTTTCGGCAGGGACGACAAACACGGTGGCCTTGTGTTCCCCTTCCTGCGGTGCGGCGCAGTTGTGCTCGATGAGGCTCAACACCTCGTCCACCTGTTCCGCCAGTACCCCGATCAACAACGTGACGTTGCCGCGCCGCCAGAACCCGCCGGTGCTGGCGATGCGGGTCACCCGAATCTGGTGCTCGATCAGGGCATCAATGACTTTCAAAGCATCCGAATCTTTGACAATGGCAATGACCAGTTTCATGGCTTTCCTCACAATTGGACAAAACGTTCGACTTCTACGATGAAAATGGTGGCTCCGCCCTGGCGGGCTTCAATCATAGACGGATAGCCGGGTATGATCGAAGGATCCACGCCCATCGGGACATAGTAGACGCGGCTGGGACAATAGAGGCGGGTCAGTTCGAGGAAGCGCGGCACCTGCTCCTGAGGCAAGCCGACCAGTAAGGTCACCAGGGCTTCGTGCAGCAGGCCGCCGGTGGAATTGACGACGGTGGCATGAAAATCCTCCGCGTTGAGCGCGGCCAGGAGATCGCGCGCTTGTGAGCCATCCACAATGGCGATGATCATCCGATTGATTTGTTTTTCAGCCATCCCATCCTCCCATTTGTCCCTGAAACCTATACCGATTATAATCACTTCAGCCTGAAATCAAAATCGCCGGATCATTTTTCGCTTTCATCTGGGGCTACCGTGTGTTCAGGCGGTTACATAGCCAGAACTTATATCCCGACAACTGGCCGGAGAGAAAGGAACGAAGAGGAGGATATGACAGGAACCATTCAAGCTGGGGACATCGTCCTGGTGGTAGAAAGCGCCCGCCACGAATTCCTGGTGCGTGTCACACCTGGCAACCGACTGGAAACGCACCTGGGTATGATTGAACATCAGGCGCTGGTGGGACAGGCCTGGGGTAGCACGGTCACGACCCATCTGGGACATCCAGTGCTGTTGCTTGAGCCTTCTCTGGATAAGCTCATCCGCTCAGTCCGGCGCACCACACAAATCGTCTACCCCAAGGATATCGGCTACATGTTGCTCAAGCTCAACATCGGGCCGGGCAGCGTTGTGGTGGAAGCGGGGACGGGGAGCGGCGGCTTGACCCTGGCCCTGGCGCGCATGGTGCAACCCCATGGCCACGTCTACACCTACGAGGCGCGCGAAAGTATGCAGGCCGTCGCTCGCAAAAATCTGGAGCGCCTGGGCTGGGATAAATACGTGACCTTCAAACTGCGCGACATCGCCGCCGGTTTTGATGAGCGCAATGTGGACGCGCTCTTCCTGGACGTGCGCGAACCCTGGCTTTACCTGGACCAGGCTCACGCGGCACTCAAGGGTGGGGGCTTTTTCGGCGCCCTGGTGCCCACCACCAATCAGGTGAGCGCGTTACTGGCCGCTTTGCAAAAGGCCCACTTTGGCTTTATTGAGGTGGAAGAAATCTTGTTGCGCGCCTACAAACCTGTGGCCGAGCGGCTCCGCCCGCAAGATCAGATGGTGGCGCACACCGGCTACCTCATCTTTGCCCGCGCTATGGTAGCTGGCCTGTCTCCAGAGCTTCAGACTTCCGAGGCGCCGGAGCATGAAGAGGACGCGATGCCATGAAGCACCGGCTGGCATCCTGGCGTCCGGTCTGGTCCTCGCCCTGGTTCTGGCTCGTCCTGGCAGGCTATGGATTGCGGATTCTGCTGCAGCCGTTCAGCGCGCAGCACGACGCGCTGTTCATGCCCTGGATGACCCACTACCTGGCCCTGGGGCACTGGAATCTGTACGCCTACCTCTATGACACGTTTGGGCCGGGCGTGGTCCAGGGGCCTTTTGTCTGGGCGCCTTATCCGTATGGCTTTTACCTCTACACTGCCGGCTGGCTGACCCTGTTGGATCGCCTGCACCTGATTCACCTGGCCAGTTGGGATCAGGTCTGGGGCGTGCCACACGTGGCACGTTACCTGTTTCTGGCTAAGCTGGCCTATCTGCCCTGGGATGCGCTGATTGCCTTCCTCCTTTACCGGCTGGGCGGCAAGTGCGCCCTGGCTCTGTGGGCCTGGTCGCCGCTGGCGTTCTACACCCCTTTTATCATGGGACAAAATGATGTGTATGCCACAGCCCTGAGCGTGCTGGGGACGTATGCGGCCGCGCAGGCGGTGGTCCATCCGCAGCGCGCCTCCCGCTGGATGGCCGGCGCCGCTTTCTCCCTGGGGCTTGGCAGCAGCTTTAAGCTCTATCCCCTCTTTCTGCTCCCGCCTCTGATTCTGTGGGGCGAATCACGCTGGAGCCGGCGCGCGCTTTGGTTGGCCCTGGGATTGATTCCCCTGACCCTGGTGGTGCTCCCGTTTGTGCGCACCCCGGCTTTTCAGCAAGGCGTGTTGTTCAGCCCGGAAGGCTCGCATGTGTTTGATGTGCAGGTCTTGGGCGCGACGCGGGTTTCGCCGTTCCTGGTGGCCTGGTTGCTGGTGCTGGCTTATCCGCTTCTGGTTCCAGCTCCCCGGCGTCCCGAACAGGCCTGGGCTGTATCGGCGCTGGTGCTGGGCCTGTTTTTCGTGTGGATCAACTTAGCTTTTTATTGGGTTATCTGGTTGATGCCCTTTGTGATTGCCCTGACGGTCTGGAAACCCTGGACGCTCTGGGCCTGGGGCGCCTGGCAACTGGCCTGGGCGGCGCGCCTCCCCTGGCTTCACGCCGATTTTGGCGCTGGCCTTTTGAAGAACGTCGTGCCGGCCAGTTACCCCGTCAACCTGCCCACAGCCCTGGCGTTGACCCACCCCGATATCTATCGCCTGGCGCAGGCGGTGGGTTTGCCCCTGGTGGATAGTTTGAGCCTGGCGGCTTTATTGCTTGTGCTGGGCGCTGCGGTCTGGCTGCTCTACGCTGGTCCGTCGGCTTCGACGGAGGGCGCCGCCGAGCGCCCTCCGCTCTGGCTGTTCATCCCCGCCACGACTCTGGCATTGATGCTGGCGATCAATGTTGGGCTGGCGCGTTCTTTGAATGTGGTGGCCTTTACGGGTCAGTACTGGGATAAGCTGACTCTGCAGGCCGGGCAAACCCTTACGCAACGTTTGCCCCTGGACGGGGCTACGCAGGTGACCGGGGTGCGCCTGCGCCTGATGCCGCCGGTAACGCCGATGAGCGTTGAAGTTTGCCTGCTCCCGACGTTGGACGGCACCCCCCTGACCTGCCTGACCCGTTCGACGCAGGAACTGCTGGATGGTGTGCACGTTTACGGTCTGCTTGAGCAGTTTTCGTGGCCGGAGTCGGCCCCGCTTTACGTGCGCCTGCGCCCGCAAGGGGCGGGGACACTTACGTTGCGGATGGCCGTCGGCAAGGACCTGGAGGCCCATGTGGACGGCGCGTCTCTCAATGGCGCGGCGGAGCTGTTCGCCTTGACCCCGCTGCGGCCAGGCGCTATCGCCCAACAGATCCGCCTGGCCTTGAGCGACGGCATCCTCCTCGCCCTGCAGAGCCTGACCCTGATGGGCCTGGGGGTGGCCCTGACCTGGTTATGCTCCACCAGAAATGTAGTACAATAAAAGTCACAGCTTCGAGAAGCAGGGGGAAAACATGATTGAAGTCGAAATCCACGCTGTGCTGGTCAGCCTGATTGGTCCGCCACGTGTGGTGCTTTTGCGGGAGAAGGTTTCGCCGCGCTTCCTGCCCATCTGGATTGGTGCCTTTGAGGCCGAGGCTATCGCCATGCATCTGCAGGGGATTGAGATGCCTCGTCCGCTGACGCACGACCTTATGATCAACATTTTACGCGAGCTGGGCGTGCAGCTGGAGTCCGTGGAAGTTACCGAATTGCGCGATGACACCTTTTTTGCGCGGTTGAACCTGGTCACTCCTAAAGGACGCCTGAGCCTGGATGCCCGGCCCAGTGATGCGATGGCCCTGGCCGTGCGGGCCGGTGTGCCGATTTACGTGGCAGAAACGGTGATGGAGCTGGCCGGTATCGTCGAAGAGCCGGCGGTCCACACTCTGCCAGTTCCTCCGGTGCTGGAAGCCGGAGCGGAAGGCGAAGACCTGGATGTCTACCGCGATTTTTTGAGCACGCTTGACCTGGATAAACTGGCCCCTAGCGACTGAGCTGGCATGAACCCGGATACCGATATCGAAAAGAGTGTACCTCAAAATATAGAGGCCGAGGCAGCCGTACTGGGTGCTTTGTTGATTGACGCCGAGGCGATTTACCGTGTGCTCCCCTTTTTGCGCGCCGAGGACTTCTATCTGGATAAGCACCAGAAGATTTACGCCGCGATTGTGGCCCTGCATGAGCGCCGCGAGCCGCTGGATTTGCTGACCTTGACGACGGAGCTGAGTCAGCGCGGACAATTGGCCGCAGCAGGAGGGCCGGCCTATCTGGCCCAACTGGTCAACGCCGTGCCCTCGGCCATCAACGTGGAAAGCTACGGGCGCATCGTGGAGCAGGCGGCGGTGCGGCGGCGGTTGCTGGAAGCGGCCAGTAATATCGCCCGTCTGGCCTATCAGGAAGACCTGCCCATCGAGCTGGTGGTGGACCGCGCCGAGCAGGCTGTTTTTGGCGTCTCCGAAAAGCGCATCACGCGCGACCTGCAGCCCATCCAGGAGGTGGTCCATCACTATTTCGATCGGGTGGACTATCTCTATAGCCATCGCGGTGAGCCGATGGGGGTCCCCAGCGGCTTTGTTGACCTGGATAAGGTCCTGGGTGGTTTCCAGAAGTCCGATCTGGTGATTCTGGCTGCGCGTCCCGGTGTAGGTAAAACCTCGCTCATGCTTGCCTTTGCCCTGCGGGCGGCGGAGCGTCGGCGCACGGTGGGCATCTTCAGCCTGGAAATGTCCGCCGAGCAGATTGTCCAGCGTATGGTTTCGGCCTACAGTCGCATTGATGCGCACCGTCTGCGCCTGGGCGAAATCGAAGATGACGAATGGGGCGTGTTTTCCGAAGCTATTGCGCGCCTTGCGGAATTGCCCATTTACATTGATGACACGCCGGCCATCTCCCCGCTTCAGCTCCGCACCAAATGCCGCCGTCTCCAATCCGAGCGGGGGTTGGACCTGGTGATTGTGGACTATCTGCAGCTCATGAGTGCCGACCTGCGCACGGAAAACCGCGTGCAGGAAGTTTCGTACATTTCGCGCATGTTGAAGGCGTTGGCCCGCGAGCTGGACGTGCCCGTCATTGCCGCCTCGCAGCTTTCGCGCGCGGTGGAGCAGCGCGCTGATAAGCGCCCGGTCCTGTCTGACCTGCGGGAAAGCGGTAGCCTGGAGCAGGATGCCGATGTGGTCATGTTCATCTACCGCGAGGATCCCGCCGGCAGTGAAGCGCTGCCGCCGGAACGCGCCAATCTGGCGGAAATTATCGTGGCCAAGCACCGCAGCGGCCCTACGGATACGGTGACGCTGTACTTCAACCGGCGTCTGACGGAATTCCGGGATGCGGCGGCGCGGCCTTTCCCTGGCAGTGAGGGGTAGCATGGCGCGTTTTCCGGGCTTCCCCGAAACCGAAAAGGCTACGGTTACCCTGCCAGAAAGTTTCTTCAGCACCGTCCTGCCGCTGATTCAGGACCTGGCCGAACTCAAACTTATCCTTTATCTTCTGCGCCGTTTTGCCATGCTGAGCGGCACCCCGGCCCCCTGGATCACCGCGGACGAACTGGCCGCCGATGCGGAAATACAACGGCTGGTGGGGCGGGCGCTTCTGCCGGCCCTGGCGCGCGCGGTTGAGGATGGGGTCCTGTTGCAGGCGGAATGGGTACGGGGGGATGGGGTTGTCGAAAGGCGTTACTTCCTGAATACCCCCGGCGGCCAGGCTGCCATAGCGGCCCTGCATCGGGGCGCCTCCCTGTCGCGGGCCGAGGTCCCGGCTCGCCCGGACATTTTCACACTCTACGAACAGACCATCGGCCCCCTCACGGCTCTGTTGGCCGACGAATTGCGCGAGGCCGAAGCGACCTATCCAGCCGCCTGGATTGAGGAAGCATTTCGCGAAGCGGCCCGCCTGAACAAACGCAACTGGAAATACATCCGGGCCATTCTTGAACGCTGGCGCACGGAGGGACGAGGTGAAATCCATCGCCGACATCGTCAATCACCCCGCAGATTCGGATCGCAGGAAGACTTCTCCGACATCATCAAGCGCTGAGCCGGAGGAGACGTTCCTGGGACGTCCCGACTGCCCCATTTGTGGCGGCCTGGGCTACTTCCGCTATGACGTTCCCCTGGGTCATCCTGAATTTGGGCGCCTCCATCCCTGTCCCTGTCGCGCGGATGAACTGGTCGCCTGGCATCAGGATGAGCTGCGCCGCCTGAGCCGCTGGGACTTGCTGGAACGCTTTACTTTCGAGACTTTCCATCCCGAAGGTCGTGGTCTCCCGCCGGATGCCCGGCAGAAAAGTCTGCGTCTGGCTTATGACTGTGCATTCAGGTTTGCTCAGCAGCCGAAGGGTTGGCTGTTGTTACACGGCGGGTACGGTTGCGGGAAAACGCACCTGGCGGCGGCGATCGCCAACGCCCTGTTGCGTCAGGGGCGCGAGGTGATCTTTGTCACCGTGCCCGATTTGCTCGATCATCTGCGGGCGGCCTATGCCCCCGATGCAGCCACATCCTACGATGAACGCTTTGACCGCGTGCGCAATGCGGATGTGTTGATTTTAGACGACCTGGGCACGGAATCCGCTACCCCCTGGGCGTTGGAAAAGCTCTTCCAACTGTTCAATCACCGCTATCTGGCGCAGGCGCCGACGGTGATCACGACCAATCGCGACCTGGACTCGCTGGACCCACGCCTGCGTTCGCGTTTAACCGACATCGGACTGGTGCAGATGATTCACATTCTCGCCCCCGACTATCGCCAGGCTGGCGTTGATAACAGCCAGCAAGCCCTGGATGCCCGTCACCTGTACGCTCACATGACGTTTGATACGTTTGAGTTGCGCGAGCTGGAGCTCTCTCAAAGCCAGGTGGAAAACCTGCGTCGGGCCTTGACCGTAGCCCGCTCTTATGCCGAAATGCCGACGGGCTGGTTGACCTTCCTGGGCAAACACGGCAGCGGCAAAACCCATCTCGCTGCGGCCATTGCCAATGTCTGGGACCAGCAGGGCAAGCCGGTGCTCTTTATTTTCGTGCCCGACTTGCTGGATCACCTGCGCGCCACCTTCAGTCCCCAAAGTCCGGTAGCTTATGACCGACGTTTTGTGGAAATCCGCAATGCGCCTTATCTGGTTTTGGATGATTTGGGCGCCGAATCCAGCACGCCCTGGGCGCAGGAAAAACTCTATCAGTTGCTGAATTATCGCTATGTGGCGCAGTTGCCTACGGTTTTGACCGCCAGCCTGGACCTGGAGCAGCTTGATCCGCGTTTGAGTGCGCGCCTGGCGGACGTGCGCCACAGCCTCGTCTTCGCCCTGGATGTCCCGGCCTACCGTGGCGGGGCAGCATTCAGACGGCGCGGGCGCACGCCAAAGGCCAGGACACAGTAGCCCAGGATTCATCCTGGCCCCCCCTGTATTTTTAGAACTTTTGTGCTATAATAGATTCACTTTAGACCTTGATGTTCACTTAACCATGGCAGGAGGACATGATGACGGAAGAGGCTCGGAAGAAAATGTTGGATCAAACGCTGGCGCAGATTCGCCGGCGGTACGGCGAAGGCGCCTTGATGCGGCTGGGCGAGGCGACGCACCTGAAGGTCGAAGTTATCCCGACCGGCTCCCTGGCCCTGGACATTGCTCTGGGGGTGGGGGGTGTGCCGCGGGGACGCATCATCGAAATCTACGGCGCCGAGGGGGCGGGGAAGACCACCCTATGCCAGCATATCGTGGCCGAGGCGCAGAAACGCGGCGGTGTGGCCGCTTTTATTGACATGGAACACGCCCTCGATCCCGATTATGCCGCTCATTGTGGCGTGAACATCGAGGAGCTGTTTGTAGCCCAGCCCGATACCGGCGAACAGGCGCTGGAAATTGCCGAGGCTCTGGTCCGTAGTGGCGCTGTGGACGTGGTGGTGGTGGACTCGGTCGCAGCTCTGGTGCCCCGCGCCGAAATCGAGGGCGAGATGGGGGATTCCCATGCGGGCTTACAGGCCCGCCTGATGAGCCAGGCCCTGCGCAAGCTTTCGGGCGCCATCAAACAGAGCAATACGGTGATGATTTTCACCAATCAACTGCGCGAAAAAATCGGCATCATGTTTGGCTCACCCGAAACCACGACCGGGGGGCGCGCCTTGAAATTCTACGCCTCAGTTCGTCTGGATGTGCGGGCAGTGACCTCCATCAAGAACCAGGGTGAGGTGACCGGACGGCGCACGCGGGTGCGGGTGACCAAAAACAAAGTCGCCCCGCCCTTCCGCGTGGCCGAATTCGACATTATGTTCGGCGAAGGCATCAGCCGCGAAGGGGACGTACTGGATGTGGCGACGGAACTCGGCATCATCGAAAAGCGCGGCGCTTTCTTCTACTTCCAGGGCGAACGTCTGGCCCAGGGCCGCGAAAATGCCAAGCAATACCTCAAGGAGCATCCCGAAGTGCTGGACGCCATTGATCAAGCCGTGCGCACCCAACTGTCCAGCCTCAAGGACGTGCCCCTGGTGGTAGGATCAGTCGTGGATGACGAAATCCCTTACGGGGAACTGGAGTAAAGCCTGCATCAGGTTGTGACGGTTCGGCAGAGCGGGTTAAAGCCCGGCGCTTTAACCCGCCTCCAGGGAGAAATGGGATTTGCGGGCGGCTTTGCCCAGTCCGCGGATCCCATTTTTTGCATGCGTCATTTTGGCCTCTTTTCGAACAATGCTATAATTAGGGCGGATCTTACGCTAAGGGGGAAAGGCAATGACGAGCCAGAGCGCAGTCAACAATGCCAAAAAAGCTGCAGCACTGTACGAAGAAGCCATGGCCGCCTATCAACATTGGGACCTGGACCTGGCTTTGCAAAAACTCGAATCGGCCCTGCGCCTGATGCCAGACCAGGCCGACTATCACATGGCCATGGCGCAGATTCTGGCCCGCATGGGCGACTTCGATCGGGCCCTCAAGTCTCTGGCCAATTTCCTGCGGCTGGAGCCTAACTCGCCCGTTGCCCCGCGTATTGAACAACTTTTTGCGCGCGGCATGGACCCGGTTGAAGATGTGTTGACCCGCACTATGACCGAGGCGCGTCTACCGATTGAGCTGATTGGCGCGGCCATCCAGCTCTGGCTGGAATTCCGCATCGTCATCGGCACCGAACAACTCATCATCCGCAAGCCGGAGGTCTGGGCCGCCGCCCTGGATTACACCGTGCGCAAGGTCAACCTGCGCGACGTACCCCTGAATCAAATCGCGACTCTGTACGGCGTCTCAGCCGAAAGCGTGCGCGCCAACCATCAGCGCCTGGTCAAAGAACTGGATATCATGCCCTGTGATTACCGCTACTTCACGGGCGAACAAAACCCCCTGGATAAGCTGGTCGAAGCCGCCGAAATGCTGGAACAGCTTGAGGCCCGCTTCCGCCAGGAATAACAGCCTGAAGAGCGGGCGGGGAGCGAAAAGCTCCCCGCTTTTGTGTCACCGGACCGGAGGTAACTATGCACATCGTGTATCGCGATCAGACCTGGGACTTCGATGAAGCGCTCACTGTGCGTCAGCTACTCAAGCGGCTGGACCTCCTGCCCGAAACCGTCCTGGTGGTTCGGGATGGGGTCCTGCTCACCGAAGACCAGACCCTGCATCCCGGCGATACAGTCAAAATCGTCGCCGTTGTTTCGGGAGGCTAGCCATGCGCTGTCGGAGCTGCGGAGAACGCGCCAGCATCAACATGCCGGAGCACAAGCTGGCCCTCTGCTCCACCCATTACCTGGAATGGTTCGTCGAGCGCACGCAAAGCACCTTGCGCAAATACGCCATGCTCCAGCCGGGCGACCGCATCCTCGTCGCCGTCTCCGGGGGAAAAGACAGCCTGGCCCTTTGGGATGTGTTGCTCCGTCTGGAGCTGCCGGCAGATGGCTTGTATATTGATCTGGGTATTCCGGACTACTCGGCCCGCTCGCGTCAGAAAGTCCTGGCCTTTGCACAAGCCCATCCCGCAGCGCGCCTGCACATCGTGGACCTGCGGCTCAGCTACGGCGCGAGCATCCCGGAGCTGGCCGCGCGCAAACGCGGCGATAACCGCACCTGTTCCGTCTGCGGCATCGTCAAACGCCACGAAATGAACCGCATCGCGCGCGACCATGGCTACACCGTCCTGGCTACCGGCCACAACCTGGACGATGAGGCCGCGGTCCTGTTCGGGAACGTCCTGCACTGGCAGACGGGCTACCTGGCCCGGCAGTACCCCGTCCTCCCTGGGGATGAGGATGAGGGGTTTGTGCGCAAAATCAAGCCCTTCTGTCGCTTCTACGAGCGCGAAGTCGCTGCCTACACCCTTCTGCGCAACCTGGATTACATCTATGAAGAATGTCCCTACGCCGTTGGGGCGACCAGCCTGGAACACAAAGCCCTGCTCAATCAGCTTGAACATCAGGCGCCGGGCACCAAACTCCAGTTCTACATCAACTTCCTGCGCGCGCGGCAAAAAGGCGAACTGCAATTCAACGTAGAACGCGAGCGGCAGGCCCTGGAACCCTGCCGGATATGCGGGCAACCGACGACAGCTGGTGGGCTCTGCGCCTTCTGCCGGCTTTGGGGCCGCGCCGACGTTTCCGATGCGTGAAAACCATCCCCTGAAAGCAACACCATCACCGTTGAGGATGAAACCGGGTGCCTAAACTCAAACAACTTACCTTACAGGGCTTTAAATCCTTCGCCGATGAGACCTTACTGGTCTTCCCTGGTGGCATCACAGCCATCATTGGGCCGAACGGCAGCGGCAAAAGCAACGTCGCTGACGCCATCCGTTGGGTCCTGGGTGAACGCCGCATCTCCACCCTGCGCGGCAAATCCGGCGAGGACATGATCTTCGCCGGCAGCAAGCGCCGTGCGCGTGCCGGCATGGCGCGCGTTGCCCTCGTCTTCGATAACAGCGACGGCTGGATCCCCGTGGATTACAGCGAAGTCACCATCGAACGGCGCCTGTTCCGTTCGGGAGAAAGCGAATACCTGCTCAACGGCAGTCGCATCCGCCTGATGGATTTGAGCGATCTGCTGGACCGCGCCGGTCTGGGGCGCGAGGCGTACCTCATCATTGGGCAGGGCCTGGTGGATCACGTCCTTTCCCTGCGACCACAGGAACGTGTGCAGCTCTTTGAACAGGCCGCTGGCATCACCCCCTACCGCACGCGCCGCGACGAAACGCTGCAGCGCCTGGAGGAAACCCGGCACAACCTGGAACGCGCCCGCGACATCCTCAGCGAAATCGAACCGCGCCTGCATCGCCTGGAAAAACAGGCCCAGCGTTACGAAAACTATCAGCGCCTGCAAGAAGAACTTAAGAGCGCCCTGCAAATCTGGTACGGCTATCGCTGGTATCAAAACCTCACCGCCCTGGATCTGGCGCGGTCACGTCAGGCCTACCAGGAAGAGCGCGTCGAAAAACGCGCCGCGGTCATCGGCGAGCTGGAGGAGCGCATGGCCGTCCTGCGTCAGGAGACCGCGGAGCGGCGGCGCGCCCTCACGGCCCTGCACCATACCCAGAGCGAAACCGCCGCCCAGGCCGAGGCCCTGCAACGCGAGCTGGCCGTGGCCCTGGAGCGCAAACGCCTGCTGCAAGTCTATCACGAAGAAACGCAGGCCAATCTGATTCCCCTGCAAACCACGCTGGAGGCTGAAGCCGCGGAAGTACAAACCCTCACCGCGGCGCTGGAGACCAGCGCCGCAGCCTTGCAGGCCGCCCAGGCCGCCCTGCAGGAGGCCGAAGCCGCGTATGCCGCGCTCCAGAAACAACGTCAGGCCATTCTGGAGCAGCAGAGCGCCCTCCAGAGCCAGGCCCTGGCTCAGCGCCATCACCTGGCCGATCGCCAGAGCCGCAGCGAACGTGCAGCAGAGCGCCTGGTCGAACTGGACCGACGCATCGAGGAGCTGGATCGCAACCGCGAAGAGGCTCAGGAACGGGTCCGCGCGGCCCAGGCGACGGTCGCCGAGGCCCGCGCGGCCCTGGCCCAGGCCGATGAAGCCTTGCACGCGCACGAGGCCGAAGAAGAGGCCCTGCGCGCCGCCCGCGAGACGGCGCAGGCCACTCTGGACCAGCTCCGCCGCGAATGGACGGCCCTGGAGAGCGAGCGGCAGCAACTGGCAGCGCGCCTCGACGCGCTGGAGCGCCTGGCTCAGGAGGGCACGGGACTCTATCCCGGCGTGCGCGCGGTCCTGCGCGCCGTGGAAAAAGGGTATCTGCGGGGCCTGCCGGGGACCTTTGCCAGCCTGGTGCGCGTTCCGCCGCACCTGGAGCGCGCGCTGGAAGTGGCCCTGGGCGCTCACCTGCAGGACGTGATTGCCCGGACCTGGCAGGATGCCGAAAACGCCATCGCCTGGCTCAAACAGCAGCGCGCGGGCCGTGCCACCTTCCTGCCGCTGGACACCCTGCGCCCCGGCTCCCTGTTGGATGTGCCGTCGGCGCCGGGGGTGGTGGGCCTGGCGGCGGCTTTGGTGGATTATGACTCGGCCTTACGGCCCGCCGTCCATCTGTTGTTGGGGCGGGTCGCCGTCGCGGAACACCTGGACGCCGCGCGCCGCCTTTTCGAGCGCCTGAACGGCAGCTTCCAAATCGTCACCCTGGAAGGCGAGATCCTGCGGTCGGGCGGGGCGCTTACCGGCGGTGAGGCGCGCAGCGATCAGGAGCGCGGCAGCCTGCTGGCGCGCGAACGCGAACGACGGGAACTGCCGCAAAAACTGGACCAACTCGCCGGCCAAAGCCGTTCCCTGCGTCAGCGGATGCAGGAGCTGGAGGCCGACATCAATCGCCTGAATGAGGGGCTGCGTCGGCAACGCGAGCAGCGCCAGGGCCTGGAACGCGCCCGGCAGCTTGCGGTGCGCAAAGTGGATGAGGCCGTCCAGGCCCTGGAAGCGGCGCAGCGCCAGGTTACCTGGCATCAGCGCCTGCGGGATGAGACCGTGGCCGAACAACAAACCCTCACGCAAACGGCTCAGCGGCTGGAGCAGGAGCGTGACGCGGCGCGGGCGGCGCTGCAGGAGCTGGAGGCGCGCCTGGCCGAGACCGTGAGCGCGTTGGAAGCGCTCGATGACGCCGCGCTGGCCGGCCTCCTGGCCGAACGGCGCACGGCGCTGGCCCTCCGGGCCCAGGAACACGACATCCAGCGCTTACTGTTGGAGGCGCGCCAGCGTGAGCGGCATCGTCTTCAACAACAACTGGAAGCGCAACAGCAACGGCTGCAGGCGCTGGAAGCGGAGCTGGCGACGCTGGACCAGACGCTGGAGGCGGCGCGCCGGCGTTACGATGCGGCGCGTCAGGCCGCGTTGGAGGTGCAGGCTCAGATCCCGGATCTGGAAGCCCAGGTAAGCCAGGCGGAACAGGCCCAACTGGCCCTGGAGGCGGAAGCGACCGAGGCGCGGGCGGCTTTGCATGAGGCTGAACAGCAAAGCACGCAGGCGCAAATCGCCGTCCGCCGCCTGGAGGAACAGGTGTTGACCCTGCGCCGTGAGATTGAGGAGGCGCTGGGTATTCTGATCGGGGATTTGCCGCTTTCCCTGCCCGTGCAGCAGCCCCTCCCTTTGACCAGTTTCGCCGTCCCTTTGCCCGAAGTTCACGAATTGCCCGAAGGCCTGGAAGCGCAGTTACGCGAGCTGCGGATGCAGATGCGCCGGCTGGAACCGGTCAACCCCGCGGCCTGGGAGGAATATCAGGAGGTACGCGAGCGCCATACCTTCCTGACGCAGCAGATTCAGGACCTGGAAACCGCCTCGGCGCATCTCCAGCAAGTCATCGCCGAGCTGGAAGGGATGATGGATACGGCCTTTAACGCCACTTTCAAGGCGGTTGCTCGCGAGTTCAGCGCCGCTTTCGAGACGCTCTTTAGCGGGGGGACGGCTAAGCTGGAGCAGGTGGAGGACGGGATTGAAATTATTGCCCGTCCGCCGGGTAAACGCACGTCGGGGTTGGGGATGCTTTCCGGCGGCGAACGCACCTTGACGGCGATGGCGTTGTTGTTCGCGGTGCTGCGGGTGAGCCCTACGCCTTTCTGCGTCCTGGATGAGGTGGACGCGATGCTGGATGAGGCGAATGTGGGCCGTTTCCGGGCCATGTTGCGCGAGCTGGCCCGTCAGACGCAAATGCTCATCATCACGCACAACCGCGGTACAGTTGAGGCGGCGGATGCGATTTACGGTGTTTCGATGGGCGAGGATAGCGTATCGAAAGTGCTTTCGCTCAAGCTGGAGGACTTGCCGACTTCGGATAAGGTGTAGGGTGGGTTTGCCAGTCTGGAAATTTAATGCGATAATGCCGGAGGTGGGAGTCGAACCCACACGGGGATCACCCGAACGATTTTGAGTCGTTTGCGTCTGCCTGTTCCGCCACTCCGGCACTGCGGCCTTAAATATAACGCAATTCTTGAATTCGTCAACTACGAGGCGCTATGGAAAATTCGGGAGCCTGGGATGAAGCGGCCTTGATTGCTTCTGCAGCGCGGGGCAATCTGGACGCTTTTAATGCACTGGTGTTGCACTATCAGACGCAGGCCTATAACCTGGCCTACGCCATGCTCAGCGACCCGGCAGCAGCGGCGGATGCCACGCAGGAGGCTTTTCTTTCGGCCTATCGCAACCTGAGGACGTTTCGGGGGGCGTCCCTGCGGCCCTGGCTGATGCAGATTGTGGCCAATGCCTGTCGGGATGAGTTGCGGCGTCAAAAGCGCCGGCCCGCGGTGTCGTGGGAAGAGTTCGGCGATGTGGATGAGGAGGCCAATCCTTATTTGACGGATCATGGTGTGACTCCGGAAGAGGCCATGCAGCAGGAGGAGTTGCGCCGTTTTATCAACGCCTGCCTGCTGGAACTGCCGCAGGATCAACGCCTGGTGGTGGTGCTGGTGGATCGCCTGGGCTACGCTTATGATGAGGTGGCGGAGATTTTGCATGTCCCGGTTGGGACGGTAAAGTCGCGTCTGGCACGGGCGCGGGTGAAGTTGCAGCAGCTCCTGCAACGGAAGGCGGAACTTTTGCCGCAGCGCTATCGTCAAAATAACACGTACGATAGGGAGGCAGAGGGATGAACTGGAGCGACGGAGACCTTTCCGCCTATGTAGATGGGCAATTAACCGAGGAGCGGCGGACGATGTTGGAGCAGGATCTGCAACACGACACGGCGCTGCGTTCGCGCCTGGAGGCCCTGCGCCAGACGGTGCTGCTGGTGCGGTCTGCGCCTCTGGCCGATGTACCGCGCAATTTCCTGCTTACGCCCTCGATGGTGGCTGCGCCGGCGAAGCCGCATCAACGCCTGGCACAACGCTGGTATCCCGTCACCCGTCTGGCTACGGCCCTGACAACATTGGCTTTGGTGCTGGTTTTGGGCCTGCAATCCCTGACGCCAATGGCGGCCCCGATCCCAATGGACAAGTCGGGAGGCCAGGTGGCCATGGTTCCTCAGGGGACGACGGAGCCGACGGCTGAGGATGTGACCGTCATGATGGCGCCTGAGGCTACTGCGGAGAACACGCCCGAAGCGCTGCGCTCGCTGCAAGCTCCAGTCCCAGAAGCGACTACGTCCGAAACCGCCACGTTGGATTTTGCCCCTCCGGCTGATTCGGGTGCTGGAGAAGCTCCGGTTGTTACGGGAGGGGGCGTGACGCCTGCGCCCGAAAACTGGCTGAGTGCACTTTCTGTAGCCCTGGCCGGTTTGATGGTGATGTTTGGCGGAGTAACGTGGTGGTTAGGACGGCAAAGGTAACGCGCTGGAGGCTGGGTTTACTGCTGGCTGGTCTGGCCCTTGTAGCCTTGGGGTGCCAGTTCGCTCAAGGCCCGCGACCAGAAGTGACGGTACAGGTCACGCCGGGAGTCACGGCAACACGGCCAGCGCAACCAATCGTAGAAGCTACTCCCAGCCCTACAGAGCTACCTCCTGCGCCTGCGTCCCCAACTCCAACTGTAACCCCAACGGTCCCCCCTGAGCAGGGTTTTGAGCCCCGGCTCTGGCTGCCCCTGGTTTTTAAGGCCTATGGGGTGGCGGAGGCCGAGGCTTCGGTGTTGACGGCTTTGAGTGCGACACCGGCGCCAACCAGGACGGTGACGCCTCCCGCGGCCCTGACGGTGCCGATCCTCATGTATCACTATGTGTCTGAGCTGCCGCAGGACGCCGACACCATTCGACGGGACCTCACCGTGACGCCGGAACGTTTCGAGGCCCAACTGGCCTATCTCCAGGAGCAGGGCTACACCAGCCTGACCCTGTTTGAGCTTTACGCTGCGCTCCAGGGGGAGCGCGAGCTGCCCGCTAAGCCGATTGTGCTCACGTTCGATGATGGGTATGAGGGTGCGTACACGGTAGCTTTTCCCCTGTTGCAAAAATATGGGTTTACCGGCACGTTTTTTGTGATCGCATATGTGGTCGAAGGCGGAGTGCCGGGCTATCTATCCTGGGAACAGGCCCGCGCCATGGCCGATGCGGGCATGTCCATTCAATCGCACAGTCTGGATCACGTGGACTTACGCGAGCGCAGCGCGGAGTATCTCCAACAGCAGCTTGGACTCAGCCGGGCCTTGATCGAAGCGCGCGTAGGCCAGCCGGTGCGTTTCTTCTGCTATCCTGCCGGGCGTTACGATGCCGCGGTCATCCGCGCCCTGGACCAGGCGGGCTATTGGGGGGCGGTGACCACCCAGTGGGGGAGCCGCATCACGCTAGCCGAGCACTTCACCTGGCCCCGCTTGCGCGTTCGCGGCGACTGGGACTTGGAGGCTTTTAAGCAGATCTTGCCGTAGTGCGGATACCTCCCCGATCCGTGACCCGGGGCGCGGATCGGGGAGCTGGGGTTATTTGTTGGTGGAGATCTTCAACACTTTGTACAGCGGGCAAAATCCCACAACGCTGGTGACGACGAAGGCAAAAGCCACAATCCCCAGAATCACGGCTGCTGTTCCCTGGATCACGTTGAATGCCATCAGCAGAATGACTAATACAGCCAGAGCAATGCGAATACCCCGATCCAGCGAGCCAACGTTTTTCTCCATGTCCAACCTCCTGAATTTTTAAGATGAATTTCTGCTATAATACTTTGGATGCGGAGTTTTGTCAAGGGGCAGCGGCGGAGAAATTATCCGTTCCTTGTTTGTGCGTAGATTGAACGCTTCTGCTTTGTCTTTAGCATCGGGGGGTAAATCTCGGCGAGCCGGGGAAGACTTTGTACGCTAGCGTTGCGCCATCAGGAGAGGCAAGGAGGTTATAAGGTATTCGTCAGCCTGGTGTTCCAGTAAGAGCTGCACCGCGCTGCCGTTGTCGTTCATCACGTATAGGCGAGTCCGGTCGGTGGGCTCACAGGAGGTGGTAGTGGTAGTGTCTGAACACGGCACTTCCAGGAAAGCCAGGTGTCCCTGCGGCAACGGTGTGGGTATGGCTATGGGGGTAGGTGTGCGCGTGGAATAGGGCGTGCGAGTGGGCGTGATTGTCGGCGTGGCGGTGGACGGGAGCGACGCGGTCGCGGTGGCTGTCGGCGTGGTGGTGGGCGTGAGCGGGGCGACGCATGCTGGCAGTCAAACACCAATCGCGCACAAACATAGGACTCGGTTCATGAATCGTTTTTTGACTAACATTCCTGACTCTTTTCATAAAAGATAAGGGGGTGGGATTATACGCAAAAAAGTCTTTTTCAAAATAAATGTGCAGCGTGAGGGTAACGCGTGCAGGTTGACGTTGACCGGACGAGAGCGTCTATTGAAGCTGGGCACGCTCTTATTCGGCCCTTGGGTAGGGTAATCGTCCGCATTTTTCCCACCATATTCGGTACTTTGGGCGGGGTGGGCGCATGCCCCATTCAACCCGTAACCCGTGCAATTCAACGGCAACGAGTCCCCATTGCCATCCGAATTATGAGGAATTTTATGGCCCAAATCTCCACTTCATGCCACGGCTTTGCAAATTGAAACCTCTCCTTTTTTGCATGTGAAGCCATTTTTGTGTTACAATAGGCCCATGTTGGAACCGAACAGGTAGCAGGGGGACGGGTTTATGTCCGCACTCATTAATAATCGCTATCGCGTGGTACGCGAGCTGGGACACGGCGGCATGGGGACGGTGTACCTGATTGAGGATACCCTCAACGCCGATCAGGTCATCACGCTCAAAAAGATCCGGCGTGACCTGTTGGATGAACGCGCCCTGACGCAATTCCGCTATGAATTCGCCGCGCTGGCTCAGCTCCGCCATCCGAATCTGGTGGCGGTGTACGATTTTGGCGTCATCGAGGAGACGCAGGAATACTTCTTCACCATGGAGTATGTCCCCGGCGAGGACCTGGTGAGCTACGCGGCGCGCCGTTTGCAGGAGGCGCCGGGGGAGTACGCCTGGTTGTACGATGTCACGGTCCAGGTTTGCCGGGCTTTGCAGTACATTCATTCCCGCGGATTGATTCACTACGACATTAAACCGCGCAACATTTTCGTCATGCCCGATGGCACGGTCAAGTTGATGGATTTCGGCCTGATTGGTCGGGCGCGGACCGAAGGCCCGCTTAAGCTCCGCGGGACACCGGATTACGTAGCGCCGGAACTGGTGCGCGGCGATGCGGTGGACCATCGCGCTGACCTGTATTCCCTGGGGATTACCCTTTATGAAATTGTGACGGGCAAATTGCCCTTCCAGGGCGACAGCACCATGACCATCCTGCGGCAACACGTCGAGGCGCAGCCCGAAGCGCCGCGTCACTTTTCTGCTGATGTGCCCGAAGCGCTGCAGACCATCATTCTCAAGTTGCTGGCTAAGGACCCGGTTAACCGCTACACCAGCGCTAACGAGATTATTCGTACCATCAACGCCCTGACCGGACGCGATTACCCCGTCGAGACGCGCGAAACGCGCCTGGGATACGTGCAGAGTGGGAGTTTCGTCGGGCGCGAGTTTGAGCTGGCCCGTTTACAGGGCGTATTGATGCGCACCCTGCAGGGCCAGGGTCGCCTGGTTCTGGTCAGTGGTCCGGCGGGTATCGGGAAGAGCCGCCTGGTACGTGAATTGCGCCTGCGCGCTCAGTTGCAGCGGGTGTTTGTGGCGGAAGGTGCGGCTGAGGAGCACGCCCGTGCGCCTTATCTGCCGTGGATTAACGCCCTGAAGCAGCTTGTTCTTTTCCAGCAGGGACGGGACTCCGAACTTGTGCGCGTCCATGCTCCAGCTCTGGTGCGACTGATGCCCGCTCTGCGCGAGGTGCTCCCCGAAACCCAGGATAGCCTGTTGTCCGCCGACCGGACCAGTCTGATCCAATCGGTGGTGCGCTTCATCCTGGCAACGGGACATCCTTTACTCTTCATCCTGGAAGATTTGCACTACGCGGACGCCGAAAGCCTCGACTTGTTAAGGGCGCTGGGTGAACAGGCTCATGAGAGCGCGGTGATGATTTGCGCGGTTTTCCGGGATGAGGAACTCCAGGCCGGACAGCCCCTGTACGCTTTGCTGCAACGCGCGCGGCGCATCAGCCGCCGCCCTGAATCGCGCCATTCCAGCACACCTACGACAGTGACGGCGGATGAACAGATCTGGGACTGGCTCCCTCTGGCGGCCCTGGATGATGAAGCCAGTGCCGATCTGGTGCGTTCCATGTTGGGCGTGCGGGATTTGCCGGCGGGATTGCTGGAGCGCGTGCAACTCGAGGCCGGCGGCAATCCCCTCTTCATTGAAAGCCTTATGCACAGCCTGGTCGAGGAGGATTTGCTTTCCTACGATGGCACGGTCTGGCAGGTCAACCTGGAAGGGCTTCAGCGCACTCCCAGCACCATCCAGGCCATGGTGGCGCGGCGCCTCGAGCGGCTGGAGCCGGCTACCCTGGCTTTGTTACAGTGGGCGGCGGTGATAGGTCTGTGGCTCGACCTGGATCTCCTCAGCGCCGTGGCTAATCTGCCACCGGACCAGGTGTTTGCCGGCGTAACTCGGGCCCTGCAACAGCATATCCTGGTCGCCGACGAGCAAGCCGGTGTGACTGTGTACCGCTTTGCCACCGATCAGGTGCGGATGGCGCTGTATGAACGCCTGACGGAGGAGGAACGGCGCGAGCGGCATCGGCGCGTAGCCGAAACTTTGCGCCAGTCGCGCTCGGAAGAAGAGGCGGCTGAGCTGTTGGTCTGGCATTACGAGCGCGCGGGTGATGTCTCGGCGGTGTTGCACTATGCGCATCTGGCTGCCGATAAGGCCCGCGAAGTCTACGCCAATAAGTCGGCGGTGGATTATTACACCCGTGCCTTGCAGGCTTTGCCGCCGGAACACGACCTGCGACTGGAATACACGCTGCGCGCTGGGCGCGAAGACTGCTATCGCCTGATGGGCCTTTCGCAGGAACGTCAGGCGGATCTCCAGGTGATGGCGCACATCGCCCAACTCCTGGATGATGTCTACCTGAAGATCGAGAGCGTAACCCGTCAGGTTCAACTGGCTAACATCCTGGGCAATCTCCATGAGGCGCGTCAGGCCGCGCAGGAGGCCCTGGCCCTGGCCCGGCAGGTGGGCGATCAGAAGCTGGAGGCTTCGAGCCTGATCACGCTGGGCGATGCCATTTTCTCCCTGGGCGAACATCAGCAGGCGCAGGGATATTATGAGCAGGCGATCGCCCTCTATCGCAGCGGGGTCGAGGATAAGCCCCATCTGGCGCGGGCTTTGCTCGATCTGGGCAACATTCACCGCCGCGCCGGCAACCTGACCGAGGCAGGGGCCATGATCCGCGAATCCCTGGCGCTTTTTCGGGAAGTGGGGGATCGGCAGGGCGAAAGTGACGCTTACAACGCGCTGGGCATTCTCTCTTCAGACTATGCCGAGCAACGCCTCTATTACGAGCATTCCCTGGCCATTTCGCGCGCTATCGGCAATCGCAGTGGCATGGCGCGCACTTACAATAACCTGGGGCTGATTTATGCCGGGCTGGGTCTGTATGCGCGAGCGCGCGAGTATCTGGAGCAGGCAGTGCAGATCCAGCGGGATTTGCGCGCTCGTGCGAGCCTGACCTATACCCTGGAGAGCCTGGGCCGGGTCTATCTGGACACAGGCGATTACATCCAGGCGCAGCAGGTTTTGGAAGAGGGCCGCGCCCTGGCCATGGATGTGGGGGACCGCTGGACCGAATCCATTTACTGGATGGGCCTGGGGCGCGTGGCGTTGATGCGCGGGCATCTGGCTAACGCGCGCGAGATGTTGCGCCAGGCCTGCGCCATGCAACGGGAGATCGGCACTCTGGGCTACCTCGCGGCTTCGACCGCCTGGCTGGCGCGGGTCTATCTGGAGCAAGGGGACTGGCATCTGGCCGAGCAGACCAGCCGGGAAGCCTGCGCCTTGCTGGAAAAAGCCGGCGATGCAGGAGATTTTCCGGCGCAGGACATCTGGTGGATTCGCTATCAGGTGCTCAAGGCGGCGCCGGAGCGCACTCCCGATGAGCCCCTCGACGACGAAGCCTGGCTGGCCCTGGATCGGGCGCGGGAAGCGTTGTTCGCGGGCGTGGCGACCTTGAGCGATGAGGGTCTGCGGCGTAACTATTTTAATAAGGTGGCGATCAACCGGGAAATCCTGATCGAATGGACACGCCAGACCAGTAAGCGTAAGGAGGAGGCCGGAGAAGTGCCTGAGGCCGCGGCTCCGACGGCGGAAATCGAAGCGCCAGGGGCACTGACCACCGCCGATCGGCTGCAGGAGCGGCTCCGCCGGGTGCTGGATATCAGCATCCAGATGAATGAAACGCACGACGCCGAAGCCCTGTTGAATTACATCATGGATCAGGTGATTGAGCTGAGCGGGGCCGAGCGCGGTTTTCTGGTGTTGCTAGATCAGGATGGGCGCATGAATTTCCGCGTGGCGCGCGGCATCACGATTGAGGATATTCAGGAAGGACGGGCGCAGATCAGCTACTCGGTGCTGGGGACCGTGACGCAATCGCGCATGCCGGTGTTGATCCAGGACACGCTCACCGATGAGCGTTTTGGTCAGCAGAGCAGCGTCTTACAGCTTAACTTGCGCTCGGTGCTTTGTGTTCCGTTCCTGTCCGGTTCAGAACTGGTCGGTCTGATCTATGCGGATAACCGCTCGATTAGTGGACGGTTTTCACAATCCGATGTGGATCTGCTGATGATTTTCGCCAATCAGGCAGCGACGGCTATCGAAAATGCGCGCCTGTACGAGGCCACACTGCGCGCCAATCGCGAACTGGAAGCCTGGGCTCGCACCCTGGAAGAGCGTGTGGCCGAGCGTACGGCTGAGTTGCGCGCCGCCAATCAGACCTTGATGCGGCGGGCGGCCCAGCTTGAGATTGCCAGTCAGGTGGGGCGGAAGGTCACCTCGATTCTTGATCTGTCGCAGTTGCTGCCCCAGGTTGTGACGCAGATTAAAGAACGTTTTGGCTATTACTTTGTGGGGATATGGTTGCTTGATCAGGGCCGTGGGCGCGTTAACCTGGCGGCGGGGACGGGTGAGGCGGGTGAAGCTTTGCTCGCCCGGCGTTTTGGCATTGACCTGGATACGCCCAGTCTGCTTTCCAGCGTATGCCTTACCGGTCAGGTGCGCGTTGTCAATGACGTGCATCAGGTTGAGGATGTACTGATGCTGCCGGAGCTGCCCCATGCGCGTTCCGAACTGGTGCTGCCTTTGCGCTTTGGCTCTACCATTGTGGGGGCTTTGGAAATTGTCAGCGATCAGGTGAACGGTTTTGGGCCGGAAGATCAGCTTGTGTATCAGATTCTGGCCGATCAAATTGCCGTGGCTTTGCGCAATGCCGAGCTGTATCGCAATGAACAGCGCCGCCGGCATCTGGCCGAATCCATGGAACGCGCTGGGCGGGTGCTTTCGAGCAGCCTGGACCTAGCTCAGGTGCCGGTGCGCATTCTGGAGCAACTGGCCGAGGTTGTCCCCTATGGCCGGGGCGCGCTCTTCTTGCGAGAAGGTGAGCACCTGACTCTGATCGCGCAGCGCGGTTTCCCCGACGATCCGCGGGTTGCTACGCTTTCGGTGCAGTTGCGCCCTGGTGATATTTTTGAGCAGATGGCGCGCACGCGGGAGTTCGTGCGCGTGGATGATGTGCGGCAAGATCCCGCCTGGAAGCAGGTGGACTGGTTGCCCGTTCATGCCTCTTTCCTGGGTATTCCTTTGATTGCCCAGGATGAGGTGATCGGCATGATTTCCCTGACCCGTGAGGCGGTAGCGGCCTTTGCCGATGAGGATGCGACGTTAGCCAAAGCCTTCGCCGGGCAGGCTTCGATTGCTCTGGAAAATGCCCGGCTGTATCATGAGATTGCCCGCCTCAACGAACATCTGGAGCAGAAGGTCCGCGAACGTACCGAGGAACTGAACCGGGCCTATCAGGCCCTGGAGCGTCTGGACCGCACTAAGTCGGATTTCATCAACATTGCCGCTCACGAACTGCGAACCCCATTGACGGTCATCAAGGGCTATGCTCAGGTCCTTGGGGTTGGAACGGCGCCTGATTCGCCACAGAAATCCCTGGTTGAAGGGATTCAGCGGGGGGCTGAGCGCCTGCATGAAATCGTCAACAGCATGTTGGATGTGGCCAAAATCAGCACGGAGCAGCTTGCGCTCTATCGTCAACCGGTGCGGCTTCAGCACATCATGGAAAATATCGCAGCGCACTTCCGCGAGGCTTTAGTTGAACGCCGTTTGACCCTGACCCTTGAGGGCCTTGAGGCTCTCCCTGTAGTCTATTGCGATCCGGATATGATGTACAAGGTCTTCTACCATCTGGTCGTCAACGCGATTAAGTACACGCCAGATGGGGGCCGGATCACGATTACCGGGACGCATCTGGCCGATGCCGATCCTGAACAGGTGCGGATTGTCGTTGCCGATACGGGGATCGGGATTGCCAAGGAGCACCAGGACTTGATTTTTGAGCGTTTCTATCAAACGGGAGAGGTTTCTTTCCATTCCTCAGGCAAAACCAAGTTCAAGGGTGGGGGACCGGGACTGGGCCTGGCCATTGCCAAGGGGGCCGTGGTCGCCCATCAGGGCCGGATCTGGGTCGAAAGTGAAGGCTGTAACGAGGAAACCTGTCCGGGAAGCCGGTTTTACGTCCAGATTCCGGTAGGCAAAAAGTAGGTTTACGCGGATGGTGTGATTTTGAGGAGGGCAGTCACCATATGGGGCTGCATTGAGAGGCGATGAGCAAGCATGAGCAGGCTACGATTGAGCATATCCTGGAACGCATGCGTCAGACCGGCAAAAGCGAGGCTGAGTGTGAGCTGGTGCAGCGGGCCTATGCGTATGCCCTGGAGATGCATGAGGGGCAGGTGCGCGTTTCGGGAGAGCCGTACATTACTCATTGTCTCGAAGTAGCCTACATTCTGGCTGATCTGGGCTTGCCCCATATCAGCGGCGGCGTGATTGCCGCCGCTTTATTGCACGATGTGCTTGAGGATTGCGAGAGCAAAGGTGCTACGCTGGAGGAGCTGATACAGCGCTTTGGGCCTCAGGTGGCTACCTGGGTGAATGGGGTCACCAAGTTGAAGGAGATTGATCGCCAAAGCGGCCTGGTGGTTGATCACAAAATCCCCATGCGCGATGAGACGCACCCTCTGGGCGGGCATCGCCGTGATTTGCAAGAGCAGGAGAGTTTACGCAAACTGCTGATTGCTATGGCGGACGATCCGCGGGTGATTTACATTAAGCTGGCCGATCGTCTGCACAACATGCGCACTCTGGGGAGCATGAAGCCAGAACAGCAACGGCGTACAGCCCAGGAAACCCTCGATATTTTTGCTCCTCTGGCTAACCGTATCGGGATCTGGATCTGGAAAGCGGAACTGGAAGACCTGGCCTTTCGCTACCTGGAACCGGAAAAGTTTTACAGCATCGTGGAACAGTTGAACGCGCGCCGTGAAGAACGGGAAGCGCGGGTGAGGGCTTACAAGGAAAAGCTGGAAAAACTTTTGCGTGAGCAGGGCTTCCAAAATTTTCAAGTCCAGGCGCGCGCCAAACACATTTACAGCATCTATCGCAAGATGGAGCGCAAGCAAGTTGATTTTGAGAAAGTCTACGATCGCGAAGCGTTGCGCGTACTGATTGACTCGGACAACGAAAACGACTGTTATGTTGTGCTGGGCCTGGTCCATCACATCTGGCGTCCCGTGCCCGGGGAATTTGATGATTACATCGTCAACCGCAAACCCAACGGCTACCAGAGCCTGCATACAGCGGTTTTTGGGGATGATGGCTCAACTATCGAGGTCCAGATCCGCACCTACAAGATGCACGAGGTGGCGGAAAAAGGGGTGGCAGCGCACTGGCGCTACAAAGAAGATGGCATTACGCTGGATGATTCGATGGTATCCTGGATTAACTGGATGCGGGAATCAGCGGCGGAGCTGAAGCACGAAAGCAGCGCGGTCTTCGTGGATTCGATGCGCCAGGAGCTGCTTTCGGATTCCGTGATTGTCTTTACGCCCGAAGGTAAGGTTATCGAACTGCCCGCAGGGGCGACGCCCGTGGATTTTGCCTATCGCATTCACACCGAGGTGGGGCATTCCTGTCGCGGGGCTATTGTCGCCAATCGCGAGCATCGGGAAGGCGTCATGGTTCCGCTTAACTATAAGCTGCAGACCGGTGATATTGTACGCATCATCCGGGGACGGCAGGGCCCCAGTCGGGACTGGCTGATTGAGGAACTGGGGTATGTGAAGACACCGCGGGCCCGGCAGAAAATCAAGCAGTGGTTCCGCAAACTGGATCGCGAGGAAAATATTGCCATGGGCCGCGCTGCCTGGGAACGTACGCTCAAACAGTTGCGTCTGGATTTCCCGGCGGCAATTATTCTTGAGCTCTTGCGGGAGCGCAACGAGCGTTACGCGGGTGAAGACGATTTCTTTGAAGCTCTGGGGGTGGGGGAGCTGAGCCTGGCTCATGTGGTCCATCTTTTGGAGCAATACCGCAAGCACCAGGAAGAAGAACGCGAGCGCCAAGCACGGGAACAGGCCGTTATCGAAGCCCCTCCTGCAACTAGACCTGTAGCCATTGATATCATGCAGAGTGGTGATCTGCTGTCGCGGCGGGCGCGTTGTTGCAATCCCCTGCCGGGGCAGGCCATCCGGGGCTACATTACCCGCGGACGCGGCGTCTCCATTCACGCGGCAGACTGCAAAACCCTCAAACGCCTGGAGCAAGAGGAACCAGAACGCATTGTGGAGGTAACCTGGGGTAAAGTCGACCGGGTTCCGGTCCAACTGGCCATTCTGGTCCGCGATCGCCGCAACATGCTCTACGACATCACCGGTGTCTTTGTCAATGAGAAAATCAGCATTAACGGCATCAGCACAGGCAAGCGGGATCGCTACAACATTGTACCTGTTTACGTGGGGTTTGAAGTAGGGGAACTGGCACAACTCGAGTCGTTGCTTAAAAAACTGGAAGCCATCCGCGACGTGATCAAAGTCGAACGGGTGGGCTAGCCTCGATTTCTTCTTTCTTACCAGGAGCTTCACATTGGACATTGCAACCGGGCTTATTCTGGCTTTTCTGATGAGTGGCATTGCCGCCATGTATGCCTCCGTTGGCCAGGCTGGAGCATCAGGCTACATCGCGATGATGGCACTGTGGGGGCTTTCCCCCGCGATTATGCGGCCTGTGGCACTGATTTTGAATCTGACCGTGTCCATCGTGGGGACCTATCGTTACGCGCGCGCCGGGTTATTTCGCTGGTCTTTATACTGGCCTTTTGTAGTTACCTCAATTCCCATGGCCTTTGTAGGGGGGCGGGTTCGTATCGCGCCGGAAATTTACCGCGTTCTCATTGCTTCCGTGCTGCTTTATTCCGCATACCGGTTGATCTGGAGCACCTTACCGCACCAGACCAACAAGGTCCCCGGTAATGTTAATCCTCTGCCCAGAGTCCAGGCCTTGCTTTGGGGCGCAGGGATTGGGTTTATCGCCGGTATCACGGGCATTGGCGGTGGTATTTTTCTAAGCCCGCTCTTGCACTTAAAGCGATGGGCCGAACCCCGCCAGGTCTCAGCGCTCTCTTCGGCCTTTATTCTGGTCAACTCCGCCTCAGGTCTGGCCGGCCAGCTTGCACATGTGCCTGCGCTGCCCGGCTTTGTCCCGTTATGGATTACCGCCGTCCTGGTAGGGGGCTATATCGGGGCAGGGTATGGCTCCCAAAAGCTGGATCAGCTCACACTCAAACGCATTCTGGCCGGCATTCTGATCTTTGCCGCTCTGCGCACTTTGCTGGCCTGAGCCGTGGAATGAAACTGGAACGCGTTTGAGCCAAACTGCACGTTTGGGAAATGCACCGAGATGGCCGTTTTTTTCATCTCACCCAGAGCCGCAAAGACATGACGATGCATTCCCGGTACCTCCTTCCGTATGGATCAGACCCGGAAGCTCTGCCTGCAGTCTCTTGGGGATAGGGCAGGTAGATTCCGCGCTTTTTGAAAAAGCAAGTAACTGCCTTCTGCCTTGTTAAACTAAATTTCGAATAGTTCTGGACGCCTGGTGGCGCTGACTTTGGCCCTCACCTCACCCCCTGGCCTGCTCTCCTCTCCTCTCCTCTCCCAAAAGGGAGAGGAGAGGAGGTACATCTTAAGCCCCCACTTTTCCCCTTATGAAGTTTTAAAATTTAATCGGGTAACAAGGCACGGTGGCGCATGACGGGCAACCGGACGGCGCGACGTTCCAGCGCGGAGGGCGCCGGAGGCCGAAGCTATCCAGCTACAAGGTGGAGCTTCCACCCCGTTCAGGACGAAGGCCCCTGCGGTGCCGGGCGTCGGCCTGCGCCAACGCATGACCCGGTCGGCGTAGGCCCAACGAGGTGATTTCAATCACCGCATCATCGCCGGGCTTGCTCTCTCCACTCCCATTCGGCTATCCAGCCGTTACCTGATTAAATTCTTAACATTCATCAAGGGGAGAATGGGGGGATGAGAGGGGTAAGGCGACTGAAAGAGTAAAAACAACGCCCCTTCTTTACTGAAAGGGCGTTGTTGGTTAGCCGTCAAGCTCAACCCGTCTAGGGCGTTGTGGGGACGAACTTCTGCCAGACGTCCAGGGTTTGTGTGCGTTCGTTGCGTGCCTGTTGCAGCCATTCGTTATAACGGGCCTCGATTTTCTGCTGCAGGACGCTTTCGCTCAATTCCCGCATCTCATGCCCGTTGATGTAAAACAGGTAATAACTCGATCCGTCTGACCCAGGCTGCGGCTGCGACATCTTGTTGACAGGGGTATTAAAGATCACCTTCTCCAGCTCGGCGCTGAATTGCGTGCTATAGAAACCCACAGGCTGCCATTCCGTCATGGCATAGGCGAAGGTGTCATCCTTGTCGTCCTCTTGCAGCGCCTTTACCAGGGCATCCACACTTTCGCCGTTCTTGAACCGCTGATACAGATCCTGGGCCGAAGCCTCATCAGGCAGGCGGAAGAACGTGACCAGCACCTGATCGGCGGTTTTTTCCAGGTCAGCTCCCAGAGCTTCCTGCAGTTTGGAGCGCAACAACTCAGCCTCAACCATGGCGCGAAATTCCGGCTCCCGCAGTTGGGCCACGTCCAGCCAGTTTTTCTTGAAGTTCGAGTAAACCTCGTTGAACTCCGCTTCGCTGGTCAGAACACCGCTGGGCAGATTCGTGGTATCGGTGTAGACTTGGGTCCGATCGTAGCCCATCATCTGCTCGATGTATTGGGTAACTTCATCGGCGCTGAGGCTCAGCCCGCGCGTCGCGGCTTCCTGCCGTACCAGTTCCTCTTCAATAATCTGATCC
This sequence comes from Anaerolineae bacterium, assembly GCA_034434315.1. Lineage (GTDB taxonomy): Bacteria > Chloroflexota > Anaerolineae > B4-G1 > SLSP01 > DAOTZR01. The sequence goes on along the minus strand of DAOTZR010000037.1, from coordinate 13,000 downwards.
AGCACCTGCCCACCCAGCAGAGTGGCCAGTTCGGGTTTGAGCTGATTTTCCAGGCTGCTGGCCTGGGCCTGGAACTGTTGGTAGATGGAGGCCATCTGCTCGTCATTAGGATCGAGCTGGGAAAGGAAATTCTGATACTGAGCTATCTGGGACTTGATTTGCAAGCGCTGATAACGTACACGTGCCTGGAAGTAAGAGGCCTTGATGGGGGTCTCACCGACTTTGGCGATGGTGGCGTTGGGCTTGAGCACCAGCTCGTTAACCACCCCAAAGAGCAGGACCCCCACAATCAGAACGATAACAGCGGCGGTTATGAGCTTGATCCGCCGCTCCCAGAGGGCTTCCTGTTCCCGGCGCGAGATTTGCTTGCGGGTTTCCTTAACTTCAATAACTTTGTTTTTACCCATGCGCTCTCCTGCATAAGATACCGGGCACAGGAGACCCTATGCCCGGTTTAGGTTGATGATGATCCTAGCGCTCCGGCGTCGGTTCGGCGACGTAGGGGAGCAGAGCTACGATGCGCGCACGCTTAATCGCTGCCGCGACCCGGCGCTGATGCTTGGCGCACAGGCCCGTCTGCCGGCGCGGACGAATCTTACCGCGCTCCGTGATAAAGTGCTTCAGCGTCGCGACATCCTTGTAATCCATTTCCTGAAGGCCCTCGCTGCACATGTAGCAGCTCTTGCGGCGGTGCGGGGCAAAACGCCCACCCGCTGGGCGGCGAGATCCTTCGCGGCGATTGCTCTGTTGGTCCTGACTATAACCGTTCACCATGCACTCCTCTTTTTTCGTTGAAATTCAGATTCAGGCTTCAAGCGGGGCTTCATCGGCATCGAACGGGAATTCCTCGGATTCCGGCTCGCTGTCTACTTTGTACCCCGTTTCGGGAGTTGTATCTTCCAGGAAGATCAACTCTTGAGCTACCAGCTCCGTACGATAGTGAGTATCACCCTCGGAAGTCTTCCAGGAGCGTGTTTGCAGCCGCCCCTCCACATAGACCAGGGAGCCTTTGTGCAGGCGCTTTTTGCACAGCTCCGCCAGGCTACCCCATGTGATAACGTGGAACCATTCCACTTCTTCGTGATTGGTCCCGTCGTTGCTGGTCCAGCCTCGTGTCGTCGCCACGCTAAAGGTGCTCACGGCGCGTCCGGTTGCGGTAAAGCGCATCTCTGGATCGCGTCCCAGGCGACCGATGATCATGACTTTGTTCAGGCTACGGACCATGCTGGCTATCCTCTTGGGGCAGGCTAGGCCGCAGTAGCAGTAGCGTCACCCGCCGGCTCGTCTGCGACGGATTCCATCGGTTCGACTTCGCTGGCACTGACTGGCGCTTCGGCTTCGGCGCTCTCCTCGGCCACAGCTGCCTTAGCGGCAGCTTTCTTGCTCACTTTAGGCAGGTCCAGCGTGATCAGCTCACGCATGACCCCTTCGGCCAGGTAGAGGTTGCGCTCGAAGCTCTTAACCTTGAGGGAATCCATCGTGAAGCGGATCAGGTAATAATGGCCCTCACGGTAGTGGTTGATGGGGTAGGCCATGCGCCGCAGTCCCCAATCCTCGGTGTGGTAGACCACACCCCCAGCCGCCTGCAGGTAGCCATTGACTTTACCCAACAGGCTCTCAAAGGCCGCCGAATCCAGTTCCGGATTAGCAATGAACAACAACTCGTAATTGCGCGTACCCAACGTTTACCTCCTTTTCTTTCATGGGTTTGCGTTCTGGTTGCGCGGCCAGAACGCGAAAGAGCGAAGCCAATACTACCACAAAACGGCCTATACGCAACCGGCCTGCGCCATGGGCTTCATCTTGCATTAAGTTTTAAGGGGAGGCGATGTTTTGGGGGCCGATGAAACGCCTGAAATGTTCTGCTCAGGGCAGGCGACGGCATTGCCGTCGCCTGCCCTTTAACTTAAATCACCCGGTTAGTTCAGGCCTTGACCTTTTCCAGCAGGCTGGCTACCAGATCAAAGCGATTGAAGGCGGGCATGATGTAGACCCCCTGGACGTAAGGACGTACGGCCTGGATGAATTCTTCCGCGATGCGCACCCCCTCGCGCGCGGCTTCGCTACCCGCTTCACGCATGCGCTGGCGAATGCCTTCTGGGATGGTAATCCCCGGCACTTCGTGATGCAGAAATTCCGCATGGCGGTGACTGTAAAGGGGCAGAACCCCGATAATCAACGGGCGTTCCAGTGGGCCAAAACGTTCGGCGTAGCTGTGCAGGTAGTGTTGTAGCACTTCCACCTCAAAAATAGGCTGGGTGAGAATAAAATCCGCGCCGGACTCGATCTTGCCGTGCAGGTTGCGCAATTCTTCTTCCAGGTTTTGGGCCGTAGGATTGGCTGCGCAGCCCACAAAGAAATTCGTGGGCTGATTCAACTCGGCTCCGCTGTAATCGCGGCCCTGATTGAAATTCTCTTTGATGAGTTTGATGAGCCCCGGCGTAACCAGATCATAAGCATTGCTGGCCTGAGGGTAATCGCCGATGGTGGTAGGGTCGCCCAGGATGATAAAGACATTGCGGATACCCAGGGCATGTGCAGCCAACAGATCCCCCTGCAAGCGCAGCAGATTGCGTCCACGGGTAGGGAAGTGCAACGTGGTTTCGATGCCAATTTGCTGCTGGATCAGGGCACACAGGCCCCAGGGACTCATGCGCATACGTGCCATGGGGCTATCCGCCACGCTGATGACGTCCGCGCCGGCTTCCTGCAACAGGCTGGCGCCGGCAATCAGTTTCTTAGCTGCCGGTCCACGGGGTGGATCGAGTTCGACCATGTACACAAACTGGCCTGCTGCGAGTTTTTGCGCCAGCCGCGAAGGGTGTTCTGAGGGCCAGAAGCTCTCCTCTTCCACCGGCAGGGCGCTGAGGCTCAGACTGACTGATGGCTGAGGATTGTCCAGCGCCGCGCGCATGGCCACGATGTGGGCCGGCGTAGTCCCGCAACACCCACCGACGATGCTGGCCCCGGCTTCTCGGAACGCGTGCGTGTAATCGCCAAAATACTCCGGTCCGGCGGGATACATGACCCGATCCCCGACCTGTTCAGGCCAACCGGCGTTGGGCATTACACTGAAGCGCGCGTTGGGGGCGGCCTGATGCATGATTTGGAGAATGCGCAAGGCTTGCGCCGGGCCTACCGAACAGTTCACCCCAATCACATCGGCGCCGCTTGTGGCGAGCACCTGCGCTACCTGGGCAGGCGTATCCCCCAGCAGCGTCACATTGTCGCGCGTGAAGGTCATCGAGACCAGGACCGGCAGGTCACAGACTTCACGTGCCGCTGCGACGGCCTCACGGGCTTCGTACAAATCGCTGATGGTTTCGATGAGGATGAAATCTACACCGGCTTCGGCTAGGATGCGAATTTGCTCCGCGAAGGCTGCCCGTGCCTCTTCGAGCTGGACCCGACCAAAGGGCGCCAGACGCACGCCCAACGGGCCAACATCTCCGGCGATCAGGATTTCGCGTTCCGGGAATTCCGCAGCCACACGGCGGGCCAGCTCCACACCGGCGCGGTTAATGGCTTCAATCTGATGCTCCAGGTCATGCCGGGCCAGCTTAAAGCGATTGGCCCCAAAGGTATTGGTCTGGATAATCTCCGCACCGGCTGTGACGTAAGCGCGATGAATCTCGGCGACCAGCTCCGGCTGGGTCAGATTGAGCGCATCGAAGCAGGCCGACAGGCTGATACCATGCGCATGTAACTGGGTCCCCATCGCCCCATCGCTGAGCAGGGGCCACGGACCACGATTCAGACGGTTCAAAAAACGGTTACGACTCACGTTAACCTCCTTTTTGTCAGGCCGAAGCCGTTTGGTTCAGGGCCTCCGAACAGGCTTTCGCGCTGCGCGCATGAACCAGGTTCTTTATACTACAGTTTTTATTTTCGGGAGAACCTGATTTTTGGCCTGCGTCCGGCTGAGCTTCTGCCGTTTCCGCGCATCAGGTGACTGCGAAGCGTACCTGCCCGCTCATCACCTGGCCGGCCAGGCCGACATAACCGCCTGAGCCATGACTGTCGCATGATAGCGGCACAGGTACTGGCTGAGCCAATGACGACCGGGTGCTTCTGGGCTTGCAAGATACGTGAAGATGCCGTTCAGATAGTGTTGGCGCGCGGGGAGGACCGTTGAGCGGCAGGATTACCAAAGGGCTATGTACCGGATGGGAAAAATTTCCTATAATGAGGGTGGTATATCGCAGGATGGGACCCGAAAGAGGAATGCGGTTTTATCATGGGGGATCTGGGATATTTTCAGCCAGGGAGCGAACGGTAATGCGCAAATTCCTCAAGCACATGGCCTTGAGTACACGCCTTCTGTTGGGAGGCATCAGCCTTTTCCTGATCTGGGGGCTATGGCTGGCCCTGGCCACTCTGTCTGCCTGGCCCTGGCCAGTCATGTGGGGCGGTTTTATGGTGATTGGGGTCTCGTGCCTGATGTGCTTTGCGCTGGCCTTGAGCGCTGGTTTGTACCGGCAGAGTGGACAGCTTTATCACTGGCTCCTGCGTGAGGCTCCTTCTGATACGTCGGAAGAAGCGGCTGCTCCAAGTGTTTGGGCCGAGCTGCTCCCCTTGATTGAGGCGGGCGAAACCATCCATGTCAGACAGCAGGCACTTCGACTCGATGTGACCCGTTATCAACAGCGCCTGGAAGCCTTTACCCACAGTCTGGAAGGGTTGGGACAGGGGTGGGCTTCGGAACAGGACCTGGAACTGCTGTTGGAACGCATTCTGATAGAGGCCAAACAGCTTTGCCACGCGGACGCCGGTACGCTTTATCTGCGTACAGATGACGATAAACTGCGCTTTGCGATTGTGCGTAACGATACCCTGGGGCTGGCTTATGGAGGCAGCAGTGGCTTATCCGCACCCTACGCCCCCTTGCCCTTGCGGGTTGGTCCAGATTTTAAGCCGGGGTATGGTAAGCATGTGGCCTCGCTGGTGGCGCAAAGTGGATCTATTTCTAATATTCCCCGGCATGATACGGTGAGTTTTATCGCTGGCAACTATATCGTCAACTCGTTGTTGACGGTGCCCTTGAAGGGCCGGGATGGTCGGGTTTTGGGGGTGCTGCAGCTCCTCAATGCTCAGGACCCGCTGACCGGCGTGCGGATCGCTTTTGATGAGCATATGGAACGCATGGTCGAATCCTTTGCGACGCTGGCTGCCACAGCGTTGGAAACCTGGCCTTTGGTGCGGAGTGTGCCCCAGGAGGAGGCGCGCCAGACCTAGCTGTTTCAGTCGGTGCTCATCTCGCCGCGCAGATTGGTCTGGAAAAGGCGCTTGACGTCCTCATTGGGCAGATCCTGGCTGAGCAGGTAGATGAGTTTGGTGAGGGCGGCTTCGGGGGTCATATCGTAGCCGCTGATGGCGCCCAGGCGCGCCAGAGCCGAGCCGGTAGCATAGCCGCTGAGGTCCACTTTTCCCCGCAAGCATTGACTGCACACGGCGATGATGACGCCGCGGGCGCTGGCCTCTCGCAGCGTCTCCATCAAGGCCTGGTCCTGGACCGGGGCGTTGCCCACGCCGTAAGCTTCCAGAATCAGCCCACGCAGGGGGGGCTGGAGCACGTTGGCCACAATTTCGGCGGGGATGCCGGGGAAGAGGCGTAAGGCGGCAACGCGCACCGGTTTGAGCGGCGCCACGTCCAGGGGCTGGTCTGGCGGGGGCGGGGGCAAAAAGGCTTCACGGCGCAGGGTGATTTCGATCCCCACTTCACCCAGAGCGGGAAAGTTGGGTGAGGCGAAGGCGGAAAATCCTACCGCGTCCACCTTGGTAGCCCGACACCCACGCAGGACCTGGTTGCCAAAATACAAGACGACCTCGGCCAGGGGGGCGTGCGCGGCCAGGAGCATGGCGGTGAGAATGTGCGCACGACCGTCGCTGCGAATTTCGCACAGGGGAATTTGCGAGCCCGTGAAAATGACCGGCTTGCGCAGTCCGCGCAGCAGGAAGGCCAGGGCCGAAGCGGAGTAGGCCATGGTATCGGTGCCGTGGAGCACCACAAAGCCATCGTAATCGGCGTAATGGGCGGCTATGTCCTGGGCGATGCGTTCCCAATCCCGCGGCGTCATGGTGGAAGAGTCGAGCAGGGGCTGGTATTCGTGCAGGGTGTACTCGGGCATGTCAGGATGGGCCAGTTCGGGCAGGGCTTTGAGTTGTTCGGCCAGGTAACCCGGCGCCGGGGCATACCCCTCGCTGGTCGGCTGCATACCGATAGTGCCACCGGTGTAGGCGATGTAGATGCGTTTTTTCACGGCTTTCCTCTCAGCGGCTCAGCAGGGCCAGGGCCTGGCGCAATTTTTCCTCGACGGAGAGGCTTGGATCCCGCGGAAGCTGTTGCAGGGCTTTTTGGGCCTCGATAAGGCTGAATCCCAGGGCGGTCAGGGCGGCAAGCAGGTCGGCCTCTTCACTGCTTACGCTGCCCAGAGCCGTACCGCCCAGCCGATCCAGGCGGTTTTTCAAGTGCAGGATGATGGCCTCGGCAGTTTTGCGGCCAATCCCTGGCGCGCGGGTCAACACGTCCGGGCGCTGATTGACGACCGCCTCACGCAGGTCATCCGGGGTTAGGGTTCCCACCAGGCTCAGGGCCGCCTTGGGTCCGACCCCAGCGACACCGAGTAAGAGCTGGAACAGGTGCAATTGTTCTCGATCAGGGAAGCCGTAGAGGCTGAGGTCGTTTTCGCGCACCAGCAGGGTGGTGTAGAGCACCGCGACCTGGCCGGGGGTGAGCTTCAGGCTGGCGGGCACAAACACCAGAAAGCCTACGCCATGCACGTCCAGCAAAAGGTGCTGCTCCTCACGCTCCAAAACCACACCTTCCAAACGTCCAATCATGGTTCCTCTCCCAGAAGCCAGGTTTCAACGGGGGCGCGATGCAGATGGCAGATAGCGACGGCTGCCGCGTCCGCTGCGTCATCCGGGGTGGGGCGGGTGGGGAGTTGAAGCAGCAGGCGGATCATCTCTTGCATTTGGGCTTTATCCGCCCCGCCGTAGCCGGTGAGGGTTTGCTTGATCACCATGGGGGTATATTCGGCGATGGGCAGGCCGGCTTCGGCCAGAGCCAGCAAAACTACACCGCGCGCATGACCTACGGCCATGGCGGTGCGGGCGTTGCGGCTGAAAAAAAGCGCTTCGACTGCGGCAGCGTCGGGGCGATACTGCGCGATGATGTCGCGCAGGGTGTGGTAGATGATATGCAAACGCCGGGGAAGAGGGGTATGCGCCTCGGTGCGAATCACGTCAATGACGTGAGCACGCAGCGCATGCCCCTCCTCTTCGATGACTGCGTAGCCCGTCAGGGCTGTGCCGGGGTCAACCCCCAGAACGCGCATGGGTTAGCCCAGCATGGCCTCGTAAGCGGCGATGGCCTCTTCGGTCACATCCAGGTTGGTGTAGACCTTGCGCACGTCGTCGAGTTCTTCCAGGGCGTCCACCAGCTTGAGAATTTGCGCCGAGTCGCGCGGCTCCAGGCTGACGGTGTTCTTGGGCACCATGGACAGCTCGGCTTCCTGAATGGGCACTTTGTTAGCCTGCAAGGTGCGCTGTACGGCGTGCATCGAGGTCGCATCCGTGTAGACTTCGTGAGCGTTTTCCCCCTCGCCTTCGATCACATCATCCGCGCCTGCCTCGACGGCTAGCTCAAAGAGCTTGTCGAAGGGATAGCTTGAATCCACGCTAATGATACCCCGGCGTTCGAACTGCCAACCAACCGAGCCAGACTCGGCCAGGCTGCCACCCTGGCGTGACAGGAGGTGGCGGATGGCCGAAACGGTGCGGTTGCGGTTTTCGGTGAGGGCTTCGATGATGAGGGCTACCCCGTTGGGACCGTAGCCTTCGTAGGTAATCTCATCAAATGATTCGCCGCTCTTGTCTTCGCCGGTTCCACGGCGAATGGCGCGTTCGATGTTTTCCTTCGGCATGCCCAGGGAGCGGGCCTTATCAACGGCTACGCGCAAGCGAATATTCGATTCGGGATCGCCACCGCCGCCTTCGCGGGCAGCAACGGTGATTTCGCGGGCCAGTTTGGTGAACATCTGACCTCGCTTGGCATCGTTGCCTTCCTTCTTGCGGCGGATGGTCGCCCAATGGCTATGACCAGACATACTGCCTCCTTCTTAGAATGAAATCTCAGTAAAAGCTGTAACGATTCAGCCTGTTACCAGGGATGCAAAAGCCGGGTATCCCCGGCTTCAGGAGCCTAGAACGGCTCCAATGAGCGCGCGTTGTCCGCGCAGGAATACATCGCCATTCAGCGGACGCTTGCCAGCCGCCTGAACCTGTTGCAGGATCAGCGCGCCGACGCCCGTTTGGACGACGGGGAATCCACGCCAGGCGCTTACCTGTCCAGGTTGCCCCGCGGGGAGCGACTCGCTGGATGGGAACAGGGCCGCCCGCAAAATTTTAAACCGGGCGCCATCCGGCAACGTAGTCCAGGCGCCGGGAGCGGGGGCAAAAGCGCGCACACGTCGGTGCAGGAGCTCCGCAGGTTGGTGCCAGTCCAGGCGCGCATCGGCATCGCTGAGGCGTGGCGCCAACGTCACACCTTCTTCGGGCTGGGGCCGGGGCTGCAACGCTCCAGCCACATACAGCGGCAGGGCTTCGATCACCATGTCGGCTCCGACGTGTGCCATGCGTTCACTCAATTCGCCCGCGGTCTCTTCTGGCCCGATGTAGATTTCTTTCTGCATCAGGATCGGGCCGGTATCCAGGCCAGGGTCCATCTGCATCAGGGTGACTCCGGTGACCGTATCCCCGGCCAGGATGGCTGCCTCAATCGGTGCCGCCCCGCGCCAGCGCGGTAGCAGCGAAGCATGGACGTTCAACGCGCGGTAGCGGGGCAGGTCCAGCAGGGCCGGAGGAAGAATCTGCCCGTAAGCGGCGACGATAATGATGTCGGGCTCCCAGGCCTGAATATGAGCCAGAGCTTCGGACCGTCGCACTTTTTCCGGCTGGAACACGGGCAACCCCTCGGCCAGGGCGAAGGTCTTCACCGGCGGAGGGGTAAGCCGATTCCCGCGACCTGCCGGACGGTCAGGTTGCGTGACCACGCCTATCACTGAATAGTGCTCGCACAGCCGGGCCAGGATAGGCAAGGCAAATTCGGGTGTTCCCATAAATACGACGCGCAACTCCATGAAGTGCATTGTATCATGAAGTCCAGGAGGGTCAAGCAACCTGGATGGCATTGCTTCGCCTACCCGGTCAAATCTACCGGGCAACAGGGTGAAAAAATTCGTCAGGAAGCCCATTCCAGGTATAATTGAAACCGATACCTGAGCGACTGGAGAGAGACGATGAGCGACACTGCGGAACAGTTACCTCTGTTTGAGCCGGAAAAGGAATCTCTTCCGACCCCGTCAACCGCAGCGGGATTGCGGGCCTCCTCTTCGCTGAGCACGGCCCTGCGCGCTTTTGAGACTTACATGGAGGCCCGGCGCTTTTCCGCCCATACTCGCCAGGCTTTTCGCCTGGATATGCAACTCTTAACGGACTATCTCAATCCCGGTGTCACCCTGGGGGAAATTGGCACGGCGCATTTAAACGGCTTTCTGGTCTGGATGCGCGAGCAACGCGGCGTGCCCTGCAATGATAAGACGTTGGATCGCCGGATTACCACACTTAAGGTATTTTTCGGCTGGCTGGCGGAAGAGAAAGTGCTGGATCGCGATCCGGCGGCGCCTCTCATTCACCGGGATGTGTCAACCCCCTTGCCCGACGTGCTCGATGAACGCCAGGTTGATGCCCTCATCAGCGTAACCCAAAGCTTGCGGGAAGGCGCGGAGGGCACTCGACCTGACGCGCGCCCGCACCTCCTGGTTACGCTTCTGCTGGCGACCGGCATTAAGAAGAGCGAATGCATGGCCATTGTGCTGAATCATATTGAACGCACTGACCCCGCGCAACCGGCCTTGTGGATCCGCTATGCGCAGCGCAGCCGTCGGCACAAGGAGCGACGCATTCCCCTGCCCGTGTGGTGGCCGGCTTTGCTCGATGAGTACCTGGAGCAGTATCACCCTGCCGGGAAACTTTTCCCCTGGACGGCGCGCAATCTGGAATATGTGCTCACCGATGTGGGCGAACGCGCCGGCATTCCGCGCCTGAGTTTTGAACGACTGCGCTGGACCTGTGCTGTGCGCGACTGGCAGGAGGGGATGGATCCGGAGGAGCTGCGGCGTAAGTTGGGCCTTTCCGAGGTGAGCTGGTACGAAGTCGAAGCCCGTTTGACTGTGCTGGCGCAGCGAAGCGAACGGGAAACTTAACCTGAGGAGGTGCTATGAGCCTGGAAGAGCGCATTGTGCAGCGTACGGCGCGGGTCGGGGTGATCGGCCTGGGCTATGTAGGGCTGCCGTTGGCTCTGGCTTGCGCCAGGGCTGGTTTTGTTACGGTGGGGATTGAGCACAATCTGCAGCGAGTGGAGGCCATTCAGGCCGGGCGTAGCTACGTCGAGGACGTTAAGGATGAGCAGCTCGCCCCTTACGTCCTGCGTGGGCTACTGCAGGCTACCGACGATTATAGCCTGGCGCGCGAACTCGATATTGTGTTCATCTGTGTGCCTACGCCTTACACGGCCCAGCGCACGCCCGATTTGAGTTATGTGGTCTCGGCTACAGAGGGGCTTGTGCCTTATGTGCATCGCGAGCAGTTGATTGTGTTGCAGTCTACAACTTATCCCGGCACGACGACCGAGGTGGTGCAGCCTCTCCTCGAACGCAGCGGCCTGCGCGCCGGAGAGGATTTTTATCTGGTTTTTTCACCGGAACGCATTGATCCGGGGAATGCCGTCTGGAGCGCCTACAATACGCCCAAGGTGGTCGGCGGCCTGACGCCGCGCTGTACGGCGCTGGCAGCGGCTTTTCTGCGGCAAATGGGGGCGCCGGTCCATGAAGTCAGCAGTCCGGCAGCAGCGGAGCTGACCAAGATTCTGGAAAATACGTTCCGGGCGGTGAATATCGCTCTGGTCAACGAGGTGGCTTTGCTGGCCGAGCGTATGCAGATTGACATCTGGGAAGTGATTGAGGCGGCCAGGACCAAGCCCTTTGGCTTTATGCCGTTTTATCCGGGACCGGGGGTGGGCGGCCATTGCATCCCGATTGATCCTTTTTACCTGCTGTGGAAAGCGCGCGAATACGATTTCTACACGCGCTTCATCGAACTGGCGGCAGAGACGAATGAAGCCATGCCTTATCACGTGGTGGAGTTGTTGACGCGCGGCCTGGAGCGGTTGGGCAAGCCTTTGAAGGAGGCGCGGGTGCTGATTCTGGGGGTGGCTTTCAAGCCCAATATCGGGGATGCGCGCAATTCTCCGGCGCAGCGCGTGATCGAGCTGCTGCATGGACGGCAGGTCAGGCTGAGCTACCATGACCCTTATGTCCCAGAGTTTACGGTGGGGGGCAATGCCATTTGTCCGGAGGTGCTGTCTCTCACCTCGGAGCCTTTGACCGAAGAAATGCTTAAACGTGTGGACGCTGTGGTGATTGTCACCGGTCATCGCGCTGTGGATTATAGCCTGGTTTTACGCCATGCTCCTTTGGTGGTGGATAGCTGTAATGCTACGCGCGGGTTAGAAGGCCCGGCTTATCGCGTGCGTCTGGGGGCGCCTCTACCATGACCACGAAACCGGTATCGCTTTGGGGGCGGGTTGTACGATTTCTGGCTCTGGTACTGGTGATTGCCATCACGGTGATCATCGTGCTGAACCGCGAGCGGGTGCGCGAGTTTGAAGCGTTAGGGTATCCGGGCATTCTGCTGGTCGCGGCTATGGGGAGTGCTACTGTGGTCCTGCCTATGCCCCATCTGGCCTTCACGTTTGCGATGGGCGGTGTGTTCAATCCCTGGCTGGTGGGGCTGGCTGCTGGGGTTGGGGATACGTTAGGTGAGTTGAGCGGTTATCTGGCCGGTTTTGCCCTGGAAGATGTGGCCAACCGGGCGCGGATCTATCATTATTTTGAGAACTGGATGCAGAAAAACGGCATGCTCACGCTGTTCCTTCTGGCCCTCATCCCCAATCCCGTTTTTGATCTGGCCAGCATCGCCGGCGGCCTGGCCGGGTTCCCGTTGCGGAAATTTCTGATTGCGACCTGGGCCGGGAAGACTTTGAAAGCCATCCTGGTGGCCTGGGCCGGGTATTATGGTGTCGCGTGGGTTCTAAGTCTCGGTGGAGATTGATTATGGGGACGACTTTACTCGTCAATGCACGGATTTACACGGGTTTACCCGAACATCCCTGGGCGCGCAGTTTGCTCGTGATGGGGGAGCGGGTGGCGGCCCTGGATCAGGAAGCTTTCTGGCGCGGAGCTCCGGGCGTGAAGATGGAGGACCTGGGTGGCGCACTGGTGTTGCCCGGCCTGACCGATGCGCATTTTCACCTGACCTGGTATGCGATGAGCCTGGAGCAGCTCAATTTTCAGGGCTTGCCCCGGCGCGATCAGGTGCTGGCGCTGGTGGCGGAACGGGCGCGGACCTTGCCACGCGGGGAGTGGATTCTGGGCCGCGGCTGGGATAACAATCTCTGGGAGGATAGCCGTTTTCTCACCGCAGATGAGCTTGATCTGGCCGCGCCGGATCATCCCGTCGTGCTGGTGGGGAAAAGCGCGCACGTTCTGGCAGCTAACCGCCGGGCCTTGCGCGACGCGGGACTGACAGCGCAAACTCCGGATCCGCCGGGGGGACGGTTGGGCAGGAACCCGGACGGGACGCTGAACGGGCTGCTTTTTGAGACGGCTATGGCATTGGTACTGGACACTGTTCCTCCGCCTGGCCCCGAAAGGATGTTATCGGCCCTGAAAGCCGCCCAGGAACGCCTTTTGGCCCAGGGGATTACGGTTATCCACGATATGGATAAGGACGTGCTGCTGGGGCCCTATATGCAGTTGCGTCAGAGCGGCGATCTGCACGTGCGCATCGTGAAATATCTCCCGGATACAGAGCTGGACGCAGTCCAGAGCCTGGGGCTGGCTTCCGGGTTTGGCGATGATTGGTTGCGTGTGGGGGGCAT
>DAOTZR010000036.1:0-7222 GCA_034434315.1 Anaerolineae bacterium | reverse complement strand
CCGGGTGTTGCAGATAGCGCTGCAGGATGTCGTAAGGCTTCAGCCGGTATTCGGCCAACACGTCCAGCATCATACCCAGCCCGACGGAGACGCTATCCTTATTGGTGTAAACGAATCCCATGCCCGGCAGGCCCAGGGAGACGTCGCCCAGCACGGAAACGGCCACCCCCTGTTGCTCATTCTGCAGGCCAAAGCGCGCCTGAATCACCTCTTTGGGCAGGGAGATGACCTGTTTGAAGCCCAGGGCGACGTGTGCCGGTTCCAAATCGTGACTGGCCAGGCCCAGCTTTTGGGCCAGCAGGTTGTTCACGCCCTCGCAGATGATCACGACGGGCGCGTACATCTCACCCTGCGGGCGGTCGGTCTGCACGCCGATGACGGCGCCGTCGCTGTCGCGGATGAAATCCACCACCGTGGTCTTGGGCACGAGCAGCGCCCCGGCTTTCTGGGCCTGTTCGGCCCACCAGGGATCGAAGCGCGCGCGCAGGGTGGTGTAGGCATCCGCCGGCGCCCGATCGAGCTTGCCGCCGCGGATGGTCATGCGCGTCATGCCCCCATCCGGATTGAGGAACCAGAACCCCGCCTCGGTGACCGGGCGCTCAAAAGGCGGATTGAGCTCCATAAAGTCGGGCAGGACTTCGGCAATCGCGTGCGTGTAAATCGCTCCGCCGAAGTAGTTCTTGCCGCCGGGTTTCTGTCCTCGCTCGACCAGGGCCACGTTCAGGCCCTTGCGGGCGGCGATCATCGCTGCCGCGGAGCCGGCCAGGCCGGCCCCTACCACAATTACATCAAATTTAATGGCTTGCTTTGCTGGCGTGCTGTGATGCGTCATGCCTGAGCCTCCTTAAGCGCCCGAATCTGTTGAATCATTTCCGGAATCACCTGATACAAATCGCCCACGATACCCACATCAGCCACATCGAAAATCGGAGCGTTGGGATCGCTGTTGATGGCGATGATGAAGTCGGCGTTTTGCATCCCGACCTTGTGCTGCAGCGCACCGGAGATGCCCGCTGCAATGTAGAGTTTGGGACGCACCGTCTTGCCTGTCTGACCTACCTGATGGGCGTAGCTGATCCAGCCCGCATCCACGCAGGGACGGGAAGCACCGACGACGCCGCCCAGTTCGTTGGCCAGCTCCTCCAACAGTTTGAAGCCATCCGGGCCGCCCAGACCGCGTCCGCCGGCGACGATCACATCGGCGTATTCGATGTTGACGTTTTCGCCTTTGGCGTGAATGAATTCCAAAATGCAGGCCTTGGCTTCTTCTTCGGTGATGGAGATGTCTTCGCGGATGATTTCGCCTTTAGCGTCGGGGTTGTAGGGCGGGGTTGGGAAGACGCGCGGGCGTACGCTGGACATTTGCGGCAGGTAGTTGCGGCACAGGATCGTGGCCAGGATGTTGCCGCCGTAGGCAGGACGGGTGGCCAGCAGCAGCTTGCGGGGCGAGCCTTTGACTTCTTCCATTTCCAGGCCCGTGCAGTCTGCCGTCAGGCCAGTGCGCAGGGCGGTAGCCACGGCTCCGGCCAGGTCGCGCCCCAGGGTCGTCGCCCCGATCAGAAAGACCTCAGGCTTGTATTTGCGTGCCACAGCGGTAATCCCCGCTGCGTAGGGACAGTTGCGGTAGTGCTTGAAAACCGGATCGTCCAGCAAGTAGACGCGGTCAGCGCCGTAGCGGATGGCTTCCTGGGCAATGGATTCGACTTCGTGCCCCAGCAGCACACCTTCGACGGCCACCGTATCACCCATAGCCTGGGCTTCGTCTGCGACCTGCGAGGCCAGTCGGCGGGCTACGCCTAAAAGCTCCCAGGAGACAGGATGAACCTGTCCCAGTTCCTGCTCAATGAAAACCCAGAAACGCCGCTCGCCCATTAAGCACCTCCTAAGACCGATTTGAGCACACCGCTGGCCATGGCTTTATCCAGCGCATAACGTACAGCTTCTGCGGTTCCCAGTTCACGCGCGTTGACCTTTTCTCCCGGCACAGGCAAGGGGGGGGTGCCTTGCTTGTACACTACGGTCGGCGACCCCTTGATGCCAATTTGATTGGGGTCAAACTGACAATGGCCGCTTTCCGTGGTCCAGATTTCGGGCTGATAGCGCAGGGAGCGCAGCAAATCGGGCAGCGGGGCATAGGGGATTTCGGCAATATCTTTTTCGCAGGTGAGCGCGGCAGGGAGGGGGACCTCGACCACTTCGATCCAGCGCTCAGTCTTGCGTTCCACCACCAGCCGACGCTCTTCGAGGTCAATGTCGCGGATGCCGACGGCGTAGGTGAGGATAGGCCAGCCCAGGCGCACGGCAACCCCAGGCCCAACCTGCGCCGTGTCGCCGTCAATGGCCTGCTTGCCGAAGAAAACCACATCAATCGGGTCCTGAGCGTGGATGGTCTGAATGACCTGGGCCAGGGTATACGAGGTGGCCAGCGTATCCGCTCCGCCAAACTTGCGATCCGAGATCAGGATGGACCGGTCGGCGCCCAACTCGATGGCCTCACGCAGGGACGTGATGGCTGCAGGTGGCCCCATCGAAATGACGGTGACCTTGCCTCCCAGTTTGCGCTTCCACGCCACCGCGGCGGCGAGGGCATGCGCATCGTAGGGGTTCATGATGGCCGGGACCCCTTCGCGCACCAACGTCCCGGTGACGGGGTCAATGCGGATGTTGGTCGTGTCCGGCACTTGTTTAATGGCTACGAGTGCGTGGAACAAATGACACCTCCTTCTGTTGGAAGAATAAGCCTGGTAAAACCAACGCCGGGTCAGGCGTGGCTTAGGTCTGCCAAAGGCCCATTGTATGCAATTTTAGCAAGAATACAAATCTAACCTGTCCCTCACCCCTGAATTCGGCGTTATGGGTATCGGATCGGAGCTGGTCAGCTTCGATCCGATATGACGCAGGATTTACCCTGCGCTAAAGAACAGAGTATTCCACACGCCAGAATCCTATGGGGTCGAGTACGGGTCTAACAAGACCCCAGGATTCAGGCTTAGATATACCCCAGGCGCTGCGCTTCGCGGCGCAGGTCGGCGCGGAAGTTGGGATGGGCGATGCTGATGAGCGCCTCGACGCGCTGGCGGATGGATTTGCCATACAAGTCCACAGCGCCGAACTCGGTCACTACCCAGTGCACGTGATTGCGGGTCGTGACCACGCCTGCGCCTTCCTTGAGCATGGGCACGATGCGGCTGAGGGTCCCTTCTTTGGCCGTGCTCGGCAGGGCGATGATGGGCACGCCGCCCTCGGAGCGCCCGGCCCCATAAATGAAGTCAACCTGCCCCCCGACCCCGCTGAAGAATTTAGGGCCGATGCTGTCGGCACAGACCTGGCCGGTGAGGTCCACTTCAATGGCCCCGTTGATGGCGACCTGACGATAGTTGCGCCCAATCACGGACGGATCGTTGACGTATTCCGTGGGGTAGAGTTCGACCAGCGGGTTGTGATCCAGCCAGCGGTACAGATCATGCGACCCCAGGACGAAGCCCGCGGTGATTTTGCCGGGGTGCAGGGTTTTGCGCGCGCCGGTGATAACCCCCGCCTCGACCAGCTTTTTGACCCCATCCGAAAACAGTTCGGTGTGAATGCCCAGATCGCGTTTGTGCTCCAGATAGTGCAACACCGAATCGGGAACCGCCCCAATGCCCATCTGGAGCGTGGCCCCATCGGGAATCAGGTCGGCGATGTGCTGCGCGATGGCCTGGACTTCCGGGTCATTCGGATCTTCGGCCATGCGGAATTCCTTGAGCGGGTAGTCCACTTCCACGATGTAATCCAGGCGGTCTACGTGAATGAGGGTATCGCCGCCGGGGATGAAGGGCATCTGCTGATTGATTTCGGCCACGATGACTTTGGCGGAAAGCGCCGCGGATTTGGTCAGGCCGGTTTCGATGCTGAAGGAGCAGTAGCCCTCGGCATTGGGCGGGGAAAGGTGCACCAAAGCAACGTCAATCGGGAGCACGCCGCGCTTGAACAACAAGGGAAATTCGGAAAGCAACACGGGGGTGTAGTCCACACGCTTCTCCCAGACGGCTTTACGGGTGTTGTGGCCGATGAACATGACGTTGGAGCGCAGGTGTCCATCGAGTTCGGGGGCGATCCAGGGCGCCGGCCCTACCGTGAGGGTCTGGGCGATTTCGACGTTTTCGACCTGCGGGGCATAGGCAACCAGCGCCTCAATCAGGCGCTGCGGGACGCTGCAGTTGCCGGTGAGGAACAGGCGCATCCCGGAGCGGACGGTGGCCGCGATGGCGGCTTCGGCGGTGGTGCATTTGCGCGCGTAAGCTTCTTGCCAGCTCATAGGGCCTCCCCTTACATATCCTGCGCCAGGGCGGGATCGAGGATGACGCCGTCACGGATGATAACCGCGCGCTTGAGTTCGGGCTTTTGTTCAAACGCAGTTTCGACGCCTTGCTGGACAATCGCCATGAAGTAGGGCATGGCCGCGTTGAGGAAAGCCACGGTGGAGGTGCGCGGTACAGCGCCCGGCACGTTGGGCACGCAGTAGTGGATGATGTCCTCTTCCACATAGGTGGGATTTTCCAGGGTGGTCGGACGGCTGGTCTCAGCGCAGCCGCCATGGTCAATCGTGAAGTCAATCAGCACGGCGTTGACGCGCATGTTGCGTAGCATGGGGCGCGTGATGAGGAGCGGCGGGCGCTGGCCGGGCGTGCGCGCCGCGCCGATGACCACATCGGCAAAGCGCACGGTGTTCATGATGGTGTAGTCGTGGGACACCATGGTAGTGACGCTGCCGCGGAAATAATCGTCGAGGGCGCGCAAACGGTCCAGATTGCGCGAGAGGATGAAGACTTTAGCGCCCAGGCCTACAAAGGCGCGGGCCGCATTGAAGCCCAGGACACCGCCGCCCAGGATGACGACCTCCGCCGCCGAAACACCCGGTACGCCGCTCAGCAGGACCCCGCGTCCGGTTTCGCCGTTGCGCATCAGGGCCATCCCGGCAATGTAGGGGGCCATGCGTCCGGTCACTTCGCTCATGGTTTTCATCACGGGGAAGGTTTTACCATCGGGGCTGATGTGTTCGTAGGCGATGAGCGTAACTCCGCGTTCGACCAGGGCGCGCACGTCCTCTTTGGGGGCCGCGAGCATCCCCAACAGGCCCATGACGATTTGTTTTTCGCGCATGAGGGGGATCTCTTCTGCTGTTGGACGCATGACTTTGAGGATAAGATCGCTTTGGGCGTAAACCTCTTCAGCGCTGGAAACGATTTTGGCGCCCTGGCGCTCGTAGTCGTAATCGTCAAAACCGGAGCCGGTACCGGCCCCTTGTTCGATGTAGCAGGCATGGCCGCTTTTGACCAGGGTGCGGACCAGGGCTGGCGTCAGGCCTACCCGTGACTCGCAGGCGAGTCGCTCTTTGGGAACTCCGATGTTCATGCTACCTCCTCAAGCCGGGTTTAAGGTTCATGGCAAGTCGGGTGAGGGCCTGGGGAAGATGACCGGTTGGGTGTTGTGTCTGAGGTGGTGGCATCTCCCAGCCTTCACAACCATTTATCATAGGTCAGGTGGGGGCAGGGGGCAAGTGCAAATAAGCCCCCTGCTTCCCTATAAATGTCATGCCCTGTTGGGGATGGGGATTTCGTTCACGCCATCAGCAGGGTAGACGACGTACACGGCTGGTTGCTTGCCATATTGAGCCTGGTAAACGCTGCTGATGTGACGTTGGACTTCGGCTACAGCCGCTTCGGCGACGAGGGCCAGGGTGCAGCCGCCAAAGCCGGCGCCAGTGAGCCGCGCGCCGTAGCAGCCGGGGACAGCGTTGGCGGCTTCGACCAGGGTGTCGAGTTCGGGGGCGCTAACTTCGTAATCGTCACGCAGGCTGCGATGGCCCTCGCGCATGAGGGCCCCGGCTTCTTCCAGGTCGCCCCGTTGCAGGGCCTGGGTCATGGCCTGGACGCGGGCATTTTCGCTGACGACGTGCCGGGCGCGTTGCAGGATGACCGGCGGGAGCAGGGCCGCGTGTCGCTCCAGGTCGGCGAGGGTCACATCACGCAGGGCTTTGATGCCAGGGAGCACGGCACTCAGGCGTTTGACGGCTTCCTCGCATTGGGCGCGGCGGATGTTGTACTCGGAGCTGGCCAGGCTGCGCCGCACCAGGCTATCGGCCACGACCAGGGCCAGGCCGGAGGGGAGCGGAACGTAGCTGCGCTCCAGGCTGCGCGTGTCCAGGAGCATGGCGTGACCGGCCCGCCCGCAGGCGCTGATCATCTGGTCCATGATGCCGCAGTTGACGCCGACGTACTGGTTTTCGGCTTTTTGCGCCAGGAGGGCCAGTTCGTGCCGGGCATAGGTGAAGCCGCTGATGCGTTGCCAGGTGTAGGCGAAGGCGATTTCAACGGCGGCGGAGGAGGACATGCCGGCCCCAACGGGGACGGTGGAGGAGAAGACGGCCTGTAAGCCAAAGGGCCGCTTCCCTTCCTGGATGAAGGCCCAGGCGATGCCCGCCGGGTAGTCAATCCAGCCGCCCATGGAGGTGGGAATGCCGCGCAGGGAAACGATGGCCTCGTCATTGCGCATGTCCAGGGCGCGGATGACCGCCTCGCGTTCGGGTTGCCCGGCGGCTGCAACCCAGACGGCGCGGTCCACAGCGACGGGCAGGACGAATCCGTCGTTGTAGTCCGTGTGCTCGCCAATCAAGTTGACCCGTCCCGGAGCGCGCACAACGATCTCCGGTTCGCGTAAAAAACGTTGGGTAAAGGCTTGTACAACTTTGATGTAGAGCGTTTGTCCTTTCATGAGAGGTTCACCTTTCTGTTTCAGGAATGGGTGCCATGTGCAGGTCTTCCAGGTCGGGTTCGTCAACCAGCCAGCCCAGGCGGGCCAGGTGCGTGAGGAGCCGGTTGCGGTCAACAGGGTAGCAAAGCAGGCCCTGGGGGACGCGCTCGAAACGCAGGCCGGAGTTCTGCAGGGCCCGCAGGAGATGGTCATCCCCAACGCGCAGGAGGAGGCGCGGCTCCAGACGGGCGCTGGGGCCGCTGAGGGCACGCTGGATAGCCTGCTCCAGGGCGGGTGGCAGGTCGGTGCCGCTGGCTTCGCGCAGGAAGTCGAGGATGCGTTCCAACGGGATGCGCTGCTTGTTGGCGCGGCGCAGGGAAGTGGGGGTCAGGCGGAATTCGCCCGCTACGCCTGTTGGGGCCGCAATCCGCCCTACCTGAAAGCGCGCGTAGCGCGCGCCGGGAGGAACGCTGATGCGGCCTGTTTCGTG
>DAOTZR010000035.1:0-10794 GCA_034434315.1 Anaerolineae bacterium | reverse complement strand
TAATACCAGGTCGCCATCGTGTCGCGCAGCTTGCTGGGGTCGGTGATGATGAGGTCCTGCATCCCGATCTCCTCGCCGTTGTATAGGAAAGGCGTCCCGCGCAGGGTGAGGACCAGCGTCGCGTTGAGTCGGGCCAGCTCCTCATCGTGCACTCCGTCCCCGAAATGCGTGGCTACCCGCGACGTGTCGTGATTCCCCAACGTGTTGCACGGCCAGCCGCGCTGGGGCAGCGCATCCAGGCGCGCCAGCCGCTCGCGCTGATTGCGGCGCACATGTGCCGGCGTTATCCGCTCCGTGCGCATCAGTGGGAAGTTGAATACCAGATGCAGCTCATTGGCTCCGTCGCCCATGTAGGCGATATCGTCATCCTCCCCCACCAACATCCGGTCGCCGGGATACTCATCCAGAATGGCGCGCAGCTCGCGCATCAGGTCGTGCAGCTCTGGTTGGCCCCACTGATATTTGAACATCTCGCGCCAGTAGCGGTCCCGGCGGCGGATGTCCTCCGGCGTGCGGGCCGTATCCGAAAAGTGCCGCAACTGCGCCAGGTCCATCGGCACGCGGTGCGGGGTGAGGGCCGGGTCCTCGTAGATGGTGCCGATCGCATCCAGGCGGAAGCCATCCACCCCCAAATCGAGCCAGAAGCGCACCACATCCCACATCGCCTGCTTCACTTCGGGATTGCGCCAGTTCAGGTCGGGCTGTTGCTTCATGAAGTAGTGATAGTAATACTGATCGCGCTCCGGCACATAGGTCCAGGCCGGTCCATCGAAGCAGGATTGCCAGTTATTAGGCGGCGTATCCACCCACACATACCAGTCCGCCTTGGGGTTGGTCCGGCTGGATTTGGATTCCAGGAACCAGGGATGCTGATCGCTGGTGTGATTGAGCACCAGGTCCAGAATCAGGTGCATCCCGCGCTGATGCAGCGCATCGAGAAAGCGCTGGAAATCCTCCAGCGTGCCGTATTCCGGCGCCACCGCGCAATAATCGCTGATGTCATAACCCCAATCCCAGTTGGGCGAGGGGTAATGGGGCGAAAGCCAGATGGCATCCACCCCCAGAGCCTGGAGATAGTCCAGTTTAGCGATCATCCCTGCCAGATCGCCATGCCCGTCACCGTTCCCATCGGCGAACGAGCGCGGGTAAATCTGATAGAAAACAGCCTTTTGCCACCACGTCAACCTGCTCATACCAGCTCCTTTGGTACAGACTCCTGGCGCTGCGTTCGTCCCAGCAGGAGCCGGGGCAGAGCCAGCACCTCCTCAACCTGCAAAAAACGCGCGGCGATCAGGTAACTGCCGGCAGCCAGGCCCAGCAGCCCGGCGGTATCCAGCGCCCCTGGGGTGGGGAAGAGGGCCTGGCGCGCCCCCAGGAGCACGCCGCTCATCACTGCCGTGGCCAGGGCTGTGCGCAGCGCCGTGCGCGTCACAGCGCACAGTGGCGGGGCCAGCTCCCGGCGCCAGGCTATGGCGTAGAGGAAGAGTACCTGCGTCAGCGCTCCCAGCCCGTTGCCCAGGGCGATCGCGCCCTGCTGCAGGCTGAAGAGCAGCGCACGGCTTACGCTGAAATTGACCAGCAACCCCAACACGGCGGCGATAAAGGGCATCCACATATCGCGTTGCGCAAAGAAAAAGCGCGCCACCACTTCGAGCAAGGCGTGCGCCACCAGTGCCAACGTGAGCCATTGCAGGGCGACATAGACCCGCCCGGTCGCCGCGGCATCGAACGCCCCGTGCTGGAACATTAAAGCGATGAGCGCCCGACCCAGCAGGGCCATCAACACGGCGGCGGGAATGCCCAGCGCCAGGATGAGGCGCAGCGCCCAGCCCGTCGTCTGGCGCAGCGCGTCGCGCTCCCCGGCGTTGGCGTAAGCCGCCAGCGTGGGGAACACCGTGATCCCCAACGCCGTTCCCAAAATCGTTTCGGGGAACTGCATCAGGCGCCAAGCGTATTCATACGCCGAAATGATCCCCGCCTCCAGTCGCGAGCCGAGAAACGTCGGCAGGACGAAGGTCAAATACGTCGCGCCCAGGCCCAACATGCGCGGCACCATCAACCTGACCAGTGCGCGCAGGTCCGGATCGCTCAGGGTGGGGGTCCAGCGGGCGCGATAGCGCACCAATCCGGGTACCTGGATGAGGAAATGGCCCAGCGTCCCGGCCAGCCCGCCGTAAGCCAGGCCGAAAATGCCAAAGTGGGGGGCGAGGAAAAGCGCCCCGGCAATCCGCCCCAGGGTGTAAGCCAGCGGCGCGGCTGCCGGCAACAGAAAATGCTGATGCGCCTGCAGACTGCTGGTAGCGATGCTGCTGGCGCTGGCGACGAGCGTCTGGAGCAACACCAGCCGCATCAGGCGCGTGGCCAGCTCGGTGCGGTAGGCGTCGAAGCCGGGGGCGACCAGAGCAATGACCTGGGGCGCAAACACGGCAGCCAGGGCACTGACTCCGGCCACGATGAGCAGAACCCAGTTCAATACCGCCGAAACCAGATGCCAGACATCCTCGCGGCGCTGGTCATCCAGCCGCGCCGTGAGCAGCGGCATCAAGGCCGTGACCAGGGCCGCACCGGCCACTACCGTGAACAGGCCATCGGGCAACTCGAAGGCCGCGTAATACGCATCCAGCTCCGGCGCTATGCCGAACGCGCGCCCGATGGCCATATCGCGCACGACGGCCAGGAGCTTGTCTGCGGTGAACAGGGCGCCAACCAGCAGGGCCGAGCGCGCCACATGGGCCGTGTTGGATGATGTACTCAAAAGTTTCCCTTGCCTCCGTGTTGTTTAGCAACGCCTGTATTATACACCAGCGTTCGCGGGAATGGGTGCGCCGACCTCCGGTCGGTGGGGCTATGAGGGCCATAGACAAAACCATGGACACGGGCCTGGCCGGCATCCGTGTCCATGGTCGAAAGTGTCAGCAGGGGACCTTCTATTCCGGGCGCTGATCGAGCGCGATGCGGACGTCCACGGCCCAGGCGCCGCTCTCCGCCGGCCCCACAATCAGCGGGTTGATATCCATTTCGCTGATGCAGGGGAAATCGCTCACCAGTTGGCCCATGCGCCGCAGGGTTGCCACCACTGCGGGAATGTCCGCGGGTGGTTGCCCGCGCACCCCACGCAGAATCTTGCCTACCGCCGTTTCGGCGATCATCTCCTGGGCATCCTGTTCATTGAGCGGCGCCAGGCGGAAGGCCACATCGCGCAACACCTCCACATAGATGCCGCCCATGCCGAACATCAAGAGCGGGCCGAACTGCGCATCGCGCTGTGCGCCCAGAATGACCTCCTGCCCCTTGGGCGCCATCTGCTGCACCAGCACCTGCGCATCCGCATGGCCCTGGAGGAGCTGGGCGAAGCCATTTCGCACGGCCTCAGCGTCGCGCACATTGAGCAGGATCCCGCCGACGTCGGCTTTGTGCACGACGCCCGGCGCCACAAGCTTGAGTACCACGGGATAGCCACAGCGCTCCGCCAGGGCGACGGCCTCATCGGCGCTGCTGGCCAGGCCAGATAGGGGCACGCGGATGCCGTAGGCCGCGGCGACCTGCGCGGCGACCTGCGCGTCCAGGAAGCCCGCACCGTGCTGATCCCAGGCCGTCTGCAGGATGCGCCGGGCCTCTTCACGGTTCACGTCCTCAACCGGGGTAGGGGTGTAATCGGGACGGGCCTTCAATTGTGCGTACTGCCACAGGCCGGCCAGGGCCCGGCTGCAGCGGTTGGGATCGGTGTAGCAGGGGACGTTGCCCTCGTGCAGAAGGTGAATCGCCTCTGGGATGGAGACGCCGCCGACCAGGCAGGCCACAACCGGCTTGGGCGAGTGCTGCGCGCCGGCTACGATGTGCCGCGCCACGTCATTGACCGGGGTGATGGCTTGCGGCACAAACATCGCCAGGATCATGTCTACGCCCGGGTCATCCTTCAAAATAGCAATGGCCTTTTCGAACATATCTGCCGACGGGCCACCGAGCATGTCCACGGGATTGCTCAACTGAGCGCCGCGCGTGACGGCCTCCTTGAGCCGCGCCTGGGTCTCCGGGAGCAGATCGGCCATGCGCAGGCCATACTCGTCGAGCGCGTCCGCGGCCAGAGCTGCCGGGCCGCCGGCGTTGGTGAGGATGACGACGCGCGGCCCGGCCGGCAGGGGCTGCATGGCCAGGGCCATGGCCACATCGTTTTGCTCCTGCAGGGAATTTACGCTGATGACGCCCGCACGGTGCGCTGCTGCCGTGTAAGCGCGCCCCGCTCCCGCCAGCGCGCCGGTGTGCGAGGCGACCGCGCGCGTCCCCGCTGAAGTGCGGCCCGCCTTCACCACCACAATGGGCTTTTCGCGGAAGATGCGCGCCGCGGTCTCCACAAAGCGCCGTCCGTTGGGCAGGCCCTCGGCGTAGACGTTGATGACGCGTGTGTGGGGGTCCTGGTACATCATTTCGATGCCGTCGGCGATGTCCACGTCCACCTGGTTGCCCAGGCTGGCGATACGGCTGTAACCAACCCCTATCTGGATGGCCCAGTCAATGGTCCCGCCGCAGATGGCGCCGGAGTGCGAGGCGAAGCCAATCGCGCCCGGTTTGGGCATGGCCGCGATGAAGGTGGTATCCAGGGGGACGTGCGTGTCCATGACGCCCACGCAGTTGGGGCCGATCAGGCGCATGCCGTAGCGTTCGGCGATGGGCTTGAGCGAGGCCTCTAGCGCGGCCCCTTCGGGACCGGCCTCTTTGAATCCGCCGGTAATGACGATAGCGACCTTGAGTCCGCGTTGACCGCACTCTTCCAGGGCCTGCGGTACCATCGGCGCGGGGATCATGATCACGGCCAGTTCGATGGGGTCGGGGACATCCTGGATGCTGGGGTAAACCCGCAGCCCCAGGATTTCGCCGCCTTTGGGGTTGATCGGGTAGATCGGGCCGCGGTAACCATGCTCTTTGAGGTTCTTGACCACGCCATAGCTGAGTTTGCTGGGGTCCCCACTGGCCCCAATCACCGCTACCCCCTGGGGATTGAAGAAGTATTCAAGATGTTGCATGCCGCCTCCTCTCCTTACCGTGGAATAAAAATCAAACCGGTTTGTTCACATACGGGCAATCAGCCGATCGCCTTCTTTTTGCGGCTCATCATGCCACCCTCGCGCCGATGGCGCACGGCCACGATTTCCGCCAGGATGGACAGGGCGATCATGCCCGGCTCCTTGCCGCCGATGTCCAGGCCCGTTGGGCCGTAGATACGCGCCAGGTCCGCCTCACTGAAGCCGTTTTCCAGCAGGGTAGCGCGGCGGTCGGCCTGGGTGCGTCGGCTTCCCAGGAAGCCGATGTAGAAGGCCCGGCTTGGCAGGGCCAGGGTGAGGGCCGGGATGTCGAATTTGGCATCGTGGAAGAGGACGACGATAGCCCAGCCGGGGCCGAAATCCTCCGGTTTGAAGACCTCCTGGGGCCAGCCAAAGCGCACATCTACCCCGGCGGGGAAGCGCTCCGGGCGTAGGAAGGCCCGCCGCGCGTCGTTGACGATGACGGTGAAGTCCAGGTCGCGGGCCAGGGCCGTCAGGGGAACGGCGATGTCGGTAGCGCCGAAGATGAGCAGAGTAGGGGGCGGGGCTACCACCTCCAGGAAGACGCGCCCCTGGGGATAGGTGCGCTGGAGGGTGAATGGGCCGGGCCAGGCCGCGGCCAGGTCGGCGCTCACGGCGGCATCCAGCTCCGGGTCGCCCAGGGAGCCGCTGATGCTGCCATCGTCGCGGCGCAGCAGGTGCGCGGGATGGCCATCCAGCCGGGAAGCGAAGCCGACGGGACGGCGCGTTTCGATTTCGTCCACAAAGGCCGTGTGCAACGGCGTCCAGCGTTCGACCAGCAGATCCAGTTCGCCGCCGCAGGACAATCCTGCGCCCCAGGCCTGTTCATCGCTCACGCCGATGGAGGGGGTGCGCAGGAATAGACCATCTTCATGGCGCAGCAGCGCCTCCATCTGAGCGATGACGTCCCCATCCACGCAGCCACTGCTCACGGATCCGCTGACCTCGCCCAAGGTGTTCAGCAGCATGCGCGTGCCGGCCGGGCGCAGCGAGGCTCCGCGTGTTTCCGTGATGGTGGTGACGGCAATTTCTGTGATGCCTTGAGCCAGCCATTTTCGTAAGTCGGGTATGATTTCACGCATGGGTTCCTCCCTGAACTAACAAATTCGTCCTGGCCATGTTGTGGCCCTCACCTTTCTCTCTGGCCCCCAAAAAATGGGAGAGGGGATGGGAGGCGAGGGCTGAAAGTTGTGGCCTGTGCCAGGAACAGGATGATGAAGTTTTAAAATAATTGGGTAACAAGGCACGGCGTTGCCGTTTAAAATCGGCTCCGGGGCGTCTGCGCCGACGCATGACCCGGTGGCGTAGCCGAAGGCCCAACGGGTCGATTGCAATCGCCGCGGGCCGTACCGTTATGGCGCAGAATTTGTCCTGCGCCAGGAACAAGATGAATCCTGTTCTACATAGTCAGGTATGTTAAAGAGCGCCGATTAGTCTTCCAGGCTGAAGGGCCGGACGATGTAAGCGCGTTGCAGGACCAACGCGATGATCACCAGCAGGCCGATGATGGCTGTGGCAATCCAGGCGCTGGTAGCAATCAGGGGAATCTGGCGTTGAGCTACCGCTATGCCGCTCAGACCCCAGGCCTGGACCAGGAGATAGGCGATGTCGTGGCGGGTGAGGGTGACGATGGTAGCCAGGGCAACCGTGACAATGATCAGGATGACGGTCCAGGCTTCGGGCGGCAGACCCCAGCCATCCCATCCGGTTGCGACCAGGGCGACGCTGGCATTGGCCACGGTGGCAATGGCGATCCAGCCCAGGTAAAGGCTGAAGACCAGGCGGGTGTGGAAAACTTCGGCAAAGGTAACGGCCCGGAGGTTGACGCCCAGGCGCAGGTAAATGCCGATGAGGCTGCCCAGCAGAACCAGGATGGCTAGCAGGGCCAGGCCGTAAAGGTTAAAGTGCCAGAAGAATAGCCAGGCGCAGTTGGCCGCGCTGCTGACCAGGTACAGGTAGCCGATGTGCTTCAGGGTGGTGGCGCAGCGCTGCGGATTCAGGAGTTGATAGACGCTGAAGGCCAACAGGCCCAGGTAGATCAGGCCCCAGATGCTGAAGACATAGCCCGCCGGGACGAAGTAGCTGGAGATACGAGTGGTGACATCTCCTGTGGTCTGGCCGTTGAGGGGCACAAGATTGGCCAAAGCGTTGACCACCAGGGTCACCAGGGTGGCGCTGAAATTGATCCAGGGCAGTGTACGTTGCGAGTTCATCCAATCCTCAGTTTTTCCAACAGGTGGCGTTGTTGGGACTGTCTATTGCCAGTAAACTGGTACGCGTGGAATGAATTTTCCGCTTCCGCGCGGCACGTGACAGACGCCATCGCGCAGCAGGAACTGGCCGCGGCGGATGGTGGCGACGACCCGCCCCTGGATGCGCATGCCCTCGTAAGGACTGTAGCCACCTGCGGTGTGTTGGGTCGCCGTGCTGATAATATTTTCCGGCTCCGGGTCGTACAGGACGATGTCCGCATCCGCGCCAGGAATCAGCCCGCCTTTGCGGGGCCATAGCCCGTAGATTTGCGCCGGATTGGTAGATAGCAGCCGCGCCAGCATGGTCCAGGAGATGCGGCCTTCGGCTACCCCGTAGGTCGCCATCAAGGGCAACAGGGTCTCCAGGCCGGGCAGACCGCCTGGCGTGCGGGTGAAGTCATCCTGCGCGGTCTTCTGGGCTTTGGTGTAGTCGCAATGATCGGTGATGATCATATCCACCCCGCCATTGGCGACCAGGTCCCAAAGCTGTCCGGTTTCTATCGGGTCGCGCAGGGGCGGTTGCAGGATGTAGCGCCAGGGTTCCGGGCCTTCGTAGAGCGTGTTGTCGAGCAGCAGGTATTGGGGGGCCGTTTCGCTGAAGGCGATCTGGCCGGCCTCGCGCGCGGCGTTGACCAGTTCAACGGTGCGCGCGGTGGAGTTGTGGGCGATGACGACGGGGGCGTGCGCCGCCTCGGCCAGGAAGAGGACGCGCGCGGTGGCCTCTTGTTCGGCTAAAGCGGGCCGGGCCATTCCGTGATAGCGCAGGCCGCGCCGTCCCTCATCAACCAGACTTTGAGTTTGCGCTGTAACCAGAGCGTCGTTTTCGCAATGTACCAGGCTCATCATCCCGTAAAACCCGGCCGCTTCCAGCAGGCGGTAGAGCGTGGCGTCGTCGCTGTAGTAGTTGGGGCGGTAGGTGGTGTAGAGTTTGATGCTGGTCGCGCCCATTTCCGCCAGCTCCGCCAGCTCATCCTCGCGGCCAGCCGGCAGGTCGGTGATCATCATGTGCAGAGCGTAATCAATGGCCGAGGGGGCCGCCTCTTCCAGGCGGGCCATCAGGGCTTCGCCCAGGTTCTGGCCTTTGAATTGGGTCGCAAAATCCACCACGGTCGTGACCCCGCCGTAGATGGCGGTGCGGCTGCCCTGGATCCAGGTGTCGGCGGTTTTGTAGATGCCAGTATCCAGTTGGATGTGCGTGTGCGCGTCAATCACGCCGGGTAGGACGATCAGTCCCTGGGCTTCGTACACGTCGCACTCTGCCGGGGCCGGCAGGGCATGGCCAATCGCCTGAATCTGTTCGCCCTGAATCAGGACGTCGGCGTCTTCCAGGATGTAGTCGGGTGTGACCACCGTGCCTTGACGGATAAGGACACTGGATGGGCTTGACATAGGTCCTCCTTTGTGTTGCGCTGTTGACTTTATGCGGCGGGATGCCGATCGGAAAACACGTCCAGAATGCGGTACGCGAGCAATGCGGCCAGGATGGTAAGCACGCCAGCAGCCAGGAAGACCGCCTGAACGCCGATCAGGTCACCCAGGATAGCTGAAAAGGCCTCGGCCAGGGCGGTGGCTCCGTTGATGATGAGGTTGACGGCAGATTGGACCCGTCCGCGTATTTCATCGGGCGCCAGGATCTGCGTGATGGTATCCAGCGCGCCGCGTGCCGATACCACGCTCAGGCCCAACAGGGCCAGGCTGAACAGGATGACGATGTACCAGGGCGCGTAAGCAAACAGGATGATGGCCAGGCCCGCCAGGGCCAACATCCCGCTCACCAGATAGCGGGTGCGGAAGCGCTCGGCCAGGCGGTGCGAAAGCAGGCCGCCGGCCACCGATCCCAGGCCCAGGGTGGTCATGGCAAAGCCGTATCCCAGCGCGCCGACGTTAAGCGCCTCATCCAGATGATGGACGGCCAGCAGGATGATGGAGGCGATGCCCAGGGTGGCCATGGCTACCAGGATCAGGACCTGTTTGAGCAGGCGCTGGTTGGCAATGTAGCGCAGGCCTTCGATCAGTTCCTGGCGCACCGTCGCCGGGGCCCGGGTGCGCCCGTTGCCTGCGCTCACGCCATCCAGATGCCGCAGGGAGGCAAGGACCAGGGCCGAAATGAAGAAGGTGATGGCGTCGAAGATGAAGGCGAAGTTGACGCCCCACAGGCCGATGACCAGCCCCGACAGGGACGGCCCAATCACCAGGGCCAGGACTGTGCTCCCCTGAATGAGCGCGTTGGCTCCCCACAGGTCGGTAGTGGAGACGATGCTGGGGATGAAGGCGTTGCGCGCCGGATAAAAGAACACGCTGACCAGGGCCATCAAGGCCACGGCCAGGTAGAGCAGCCCCAGGTGCCGGGTGAGCGGGACGAAAATCAGGCTCAGGACGATCAGGCCGCGCAGAATGTCCGAGGCCAGCATTAAAGTCCGGCGGTTTGATCGGTCGGCGACGACGCCGCCTACCAGGCCAAACAGTGCTTGCGGCAGGACTAGCGAGAGGGCCGGGATCAGCAGGGCAGTCACCGAATCGCTGAGCTGACTGATCAGATGCAGCGAGGCAATGAGCAGCGCCTGATCGCCGATCTGCGAAAGCAATTGCCCCAGCCACAGGCGTAAAAAGGCTGGGTTGTCCGTCAGCAGGCTGGCCGAAACCCGCGTCCGGTTCATGCCTGGTGTCACCGGAGCGGACTCAAAGGGCTTTTTCGTAGATGCGGTAGGTACGATAAGGTTGGCCATCGAAAATCGCCGCCGTCTGACGCATGGGGAGGTTGGTTTCAAGTACCCAGGAGATTTCCATGCTCTTATACCCGGCCCGTATGCCAGCCCGTAACGTCTCCAGGAAGAGTACCGCGTCTACACCACGCCCGTGATACTCGTGAATCACGCCGCCCACCATGGCACGGATGCCCGTCACCACTTTGCGCACTTTCCACCAGTACAGGAATTGCGCCATAGTCAACCACTCCGGCTTGTCTGGACGGGGATAAGCGCGGTGCAGGGCCTGGTTGACGTCGGGAATGGGTAACATGAAGCCGATGGGTTCCGAGCCCTTTTCGGCGATAAAAGTAGTGCGCTTATCCGCCATGGGCAGCAAGGCTTTGATGAGGTGCTCGATTTCCGCTTCCGTCAGCGGGACAAAGCCCCAGTTGCGCGACCAGGCTTTGTTATAAACGGTGAGGATTTTGGGAATTTCGTGCTCCAGGTCCTTCCAGTTGACGTGGCGCACCGTCACATCCAGGCGGTCGCGGACTTTTTCGGCTACGCGCAGCAGCTTGGGATTGATGCCGGAATCATCCAGCCCGTACCGGGTGAGGTCGGTCGTGTAGGCGATCAGATCCATGGCCTTGCTGTAGCCGGCGCCTTCGATGAGGTCCATGTAGTAGCGCGGGTTGTAAGTCATCATCACCACGGGCGTGCCGTTCCAGCCATCCACCAGCAGGCCGCACTCCTCGTTGGTGGAGAAGTTGAAGGGGCCGCGGATGGCGGTCATGC
>DAOTZR010000034.1:0-2156 GCA_034434315.1 Anaerolineae bacterium | reverse complement strand
CATTTCCGGAAATTTGTCCCCAATTAACGGCATGCCCATCGTTAACCTCCTTAGGATGTAGAAATGTTAAAGTCCGACTTAACGGACTTAAGACTGACAATCCTCGCACACGTGGAAAAAATCAACCCGAAAACCGATCACAAGCTGGCCCGAAGCCGCCGCCGTAGCCGCGACTTGCTCCAGTAAAGCCGGGGCGGGATAATCCTGCACCCTGCCACAGCGGATGCAGATCAGGTGCGCATGGGGTTCGACCGTCCGTCCGTCGTAGCGCACTTCGCCACTCCCGGCATGGACCTCACGCACCTCTCCCAGAGCCTGTAAAGTATGCAGGGTTTTGTAGACCGTGGCCAGGCTCATGGTGGGGAAATTGGGCCGCAGGGTTTCGTACAGTTCCTGCGCTGTGGGATGCGTCTCGCTTTCTGCCAGCAGTCGCAGCAGCGCCAGCCTTTGAGGGGTCAGGCGGCAATCATTTTCGCGCAGGCGCGCTACCAGATGCTCATAACGAACCGATGCGTCCATGGCTTCACCTTATGGATAATAATTATCTATAGATAATTATATCACTTTATTTAAAGTTGTCAAGTAGCGGCAACTGCCTCCCCCCTGTTTCATCCCACACATAGATCCGGAGGTTCATGGCTCTGGGGCGCCGGGTGAATCAGACCGCGAAACCTTGCCCGCATCGTCGCTTATGGGTAGAAGGAGATCCAGGTGGATAAGCCATTACCGTCAGACAACGCATCCATCCTGTGCTACAAAACTCCAAAACCAGCAGAAACCCAGGAGGACAAAGGCCGGTGGACCGTTATACGCAGCATTTTCTTGACTTCTATCTTGAAATCTGGATAATGAACGCAGCCAAAACTGGCGACCTTAAACAATTCATACCATTCAGCACACAGAAAGGACTTGACTATGCCTGGAGTAGAAATTAAACCGGGAATTTACTGGGTCGGTGTGAATGATCGCACAACGGATCTTTTTGAGGGCTTGTGGCCGATTGAACGCGAGGGGGTTTCGTATAACGCTTATCTGGTCAAAGGCGAAAAAACCGCACTGATTGATCTGGCCAAGGATTTTAAGCTCAACGCGCTGCTGGATCAGATTGCCGAACTGACCGACCCCACCCAACTGGATTACGTGGTCATCAATCACATGGAACCGGATCACACCGGTGTTCTGGGCCTTTTCCACCGCCTGGCTCCCAAGGCGCAATTCCTGATCGCCGCCAAGGGCCAGCCCATGCTGGAGGCTTATTACCACATCGCCGACAACGTGCGCGTCGTAGCCGACGGCGAGGAGCTTGACCTGGGTGGTCATCGGCTCAAATTTGTCTACACGCCCTTCTTACACTGGCCCGAAACCATGATGACCTATGACATGGATCAGCGCGTGTTGTTCTCTTGCGATGGCTTTGGCGGCTACGGCGCCCTCCAGGGCGGGATTTTTGACGATCAGTATCCCGATCTCAGCTTTTATGAGCAGGAAGCGCTGCGCTATTATGTTACGATTCTGGCACGCTACAATGCGCCTGTCTTCAAGGCCCTTGACCGTCTGGCCACCTTCCCCATCGAGGTCATTGCACCTTCGCATGGCCTGGTCTGGCGCAGCAATCCGCAGCGCATCATCGAGCTTTATCGCCGCTGGGCCAGCTACGCCAAAGGGCTGGGTGAGGTCGGGGTCACGCTGCTCTTCGGGACGATGTACGGCAACACGGAGCGCGTTGCCCAGGCCGTGGCGGAGGGGGTAGCCCGCGCCGGCGTGCCGGTGGATATTTTTGATGTGCGCCATGTCCATTCCGCCTACTATCTCCCTTACCTCTATCAGCGCCGCGGAGTTATCGTCGGAGCGCCTACCTACGAAGGGCACCTCTTCCCGCCCATGCAGGACGCTCTGCGCATGGCCGAAGCCAAGCGCATCGAAAACCGCAAGACGGCTTACTTTGGAAGCTACGGCTGGAGCGGTGGCGCCATCACGGACTTCAAGAAGCTGGCCGAGGCGCTCAAATGGGAGGTGCTCGAAGCCTGGCATTTCCAGGGCGGACCAACCCTGACGCTGCTCCGCGAGGCCGAAGCCTTCGGTTTCCGCTTCGCCGAGGCGATCAAACAGGCCTGATTGTCCCCCTATCAACCTTGAAGGGCGGCCCTTGAGGCCGC
>DAOTZR010000033.1:0-3399 GCA_034434315.1 Anaerolineae bacterium | reverse complement strand
CTCCTGGTTTGGGCCTATAATGTGCTACAAGCCCAATTTTGACGCAACCAGGAGATTCTTGCCACCCATGTCCGAACTCACGTCCGAAGCTCAGACCACAAGCCTGCATAAGCACGGCGCTTTGACGCTGTTGGGTTCAGCTGCTGCGATTGAGGCAAGCCAGGCGAGCCGAGGGAGCCGTCGGCTGGAGCGAGGTGTTGGGCGCAATCCTATTTCTTCTGAGTGGTGACTGCTACAAGCCACCGTCTGCCTGCTTCCGTAATCTCCCATATCCCTCGCGGAGAGTCTGACGCCATCAAACCTTCTTTCACCATGGCGTTTCGTGCCCATTGAGCCGTATTCCGCCAACGGGGCTGAGTAGGGTCTGAGGGTAATGGTGAACGGTCATAGGCATTCAATTGGCTGCGCATTTTCGCTTCTACTTTGTCCAGAACATCTGACATAGGAGCAGATCCACCTGATTCGATCAGGCTTTGGAGTATCGGAATACGAAAATTATCCTCAGGGGTACGTAAACCACGCTTCAATCTCTCGGCGACTTTTTTACTTCTCCTCCAAGTCTTTGGAGGGGTTACGGGAGCAAAGATATTAATCCACTCCTTCTGCAGGTCATTAACCTTGCTTCGAAAATCCGCCATTTGGGAACCTTTTTCCATCAGGTCCCTGGCGAGGTCATATTTACCATTCTGAAAAGCCTGGGCGCCCTGCTGATTCAGCGCTGCAATAGCATTCTCAATTTCTTCGAGAACAATATCGAATGCGATTACGACCTCGTTTTGATCCATCTGACCCTCCTCTTACACACTGTTAACGAACGTGCTATAGCGCCCAACGCATTGCGCATCAGCCGCAGCGTCGGCGCGAGTGCAGCGAACGGAGGCGCTGTCGGCTCCAGCCGTTTGTCAGCCCGCACGCACTCTTTCACGACGTGCGAGATGGTCTTTTCCAAAGATCGCAACAAGTAGCACTGCCACTACACAATACACAATGGCCAGCGCAGTGATGGACACATCTGATATGATGACACCAAACGTGTTCCCCAGGATATGAAAAAGTGTCACGACCAACAGGCTGCCCCCGGCGCTGTTATAGAGCCAGGTGTAAACGAAGGATACAGCAACTGTGTCGATGAACCAGGCAAGAAAGGGATAATCGGACATCGGATTGCCCGCCCAGAAGAAGAGAGGTAGATGCCACAAACCCCACAAGACGCCTACCGTCAGCGTTGCCATGAGCGCATTCTGATGCTTTTGCAATCGCGGCAGGGCAAATCCGCGCCACCCAACTTCTTCCCACGTGTTGGAAAATAACGACATCACCAGCGTAGCCATGGCCATCCCAATGACATTGTTACCTTGGGATTCGGCTGTTGCCGCCAGGCCGAATGCCTGGGTCACTATTTTCCCGCCAGGAGGAGCAACGCAGGAGCAGTGACGGCAATCATCAGCCAGATTGCCCCAACCCGCCATTGTAAAAGCGGCTTGAGCAAATGGTTGATACCTGCCTTGCCATCCCTTGCGGCGGTCACAATGATGGCCGCCAGGGCAGGGCCTATGGCAGGCAGAAGGAGCAAAACCTGGAAAAGCGGATGACCGAATGGTGCAATTCCCCGCGATCCCGCCACCATCGGCAGCCAGCCAGACCACGAAATCGCAAAAGCCAGAACATAGAACCAGACAACAGGATGCTTTTTCATCTGCTCATCCTCCCTGTGATGGTGTAGGCTAACGCCACCGAGCTCAGCCGCTGCGACCGAGGCGGCGCAGCGAGCCGAGGGAGCAATCGGCTGGTCGAGCGAGATGTTGGGCGGCCAGCACGGAGTTCTGGGACTGCCGGCCACTACGCCAGTAGCCAGCGCACCTCCTATCCCACTGCTTTCTTCACCAGCGCAGCGATCTTCGCCTCTTCGGCCGGGCCCAACTCCGTCAGCGCGAACGACGTTGGCCACATGGCCCCATCGTCGAGATTGGCCTGGTCGGTGAAGCCCAACGTGGCGTATCTCGCCTTGAACCTGGCCGCACCCTGAAAGAAACACACCACCTTGCCGTCTTTGGCATACGCCGGCATTCCGTACCAGGTTCTCGGCGTTAGCATCGGCGCACTGGCTGTAATAATCGCATGCAGTCGCTCGGCCATGCTGCGATCCGGTTCCGGCATCTCCGCGATCTTCGCCAGCAGGGCGCTCTCGCCCGCCGCCTTCTCTCCCCGCTTCAACTCTTCTGCCCGCTCCTTCATCGCAGCTTGCTCCTCGGCTGTGAATCCCCCGAACGACTCGCTAGCTGCGGCGGTGCTCCTGGCGAGCTTCCTGGTACCCTTTTCCGCAAACTTCTTCTCACCCATAGTCCCTCCGCCAACACTCATTTGGCAACCATCTGGCCGCCTAACATGAATCAGGCTGACGATTTCCGCATAACGGCTTATATCCGGCGATCATCCGCCCAAACAGCAGAATTTGGGCATTGGCCCAAAATGTCCCCAAGGCTTCCCACCGTGCTCATCCAGGATGAGGTCCTGTGTCTCCTGAATCACCTGTATCAGGCGGCATCCGATCGTCTTAAGACAAATTCATTATACGCCAGCGATTTTTCCACGTCAAAAAGCCAGGTTGCGCGCGCCGCGTTCACGCCGCAGGCAACCAGCAAGCGATGGTCAGGCCGCCGCCTGGGGTCTCCTCGGCCCAGATGCGCCCCCGGTGTGCCAGGATGATTTGCCGGGCGATGGTGAGGCCCAGCCCTGAGCCTCCGGTCTGCCGGCTGCGCGAGGTTTCGGCGCGCCAGAAGCGCTCGAAGATCCGCTCGCGCTGGTCCGGCGGCAGCCCCGGACCGTTATCGGCGACGCGAATCGTCACGCCCTTCCCCTCGCCCTGGGCCTGGATGCGCACGGCCTTGCCTTCCGGAACGTAGCGCAGGGCGTTGTTGAGGATGTTGTGCAAGACCTGAGTCAGACGATCCCCATCCCCTTGAACCGGTGGCAACTCAGGCGCTAAAGCCAGCGCGAGTTCCAGGCCGCGCTCCTGAAAACCAGGGCGATAAAGTTCCACCAGACGCTGCAACAGTTGCGCAACATCCACCTGGCTCAGATTCAGGCGCAGCTCCCCGGCATCAACCTGCGCCAGCAGCCGCAGGTCCTCGACCAGGCGATTTAAGGTGCGCACCTGATCCAGGGCCGGTTCGATATTCTCCGGTGTGGGGTCATACACGCCATCGGCCAGGGCCTCCAGGGTGCCCTGCAGGACAGCCAGGGGATTGCGTAACTCGTGAGCAATGTCCGCGGTCTGCATTTGCCGGGCGCGCTGCGCCCGCTCCAGGCTTTCGGCCATCAGGTTAAACGCCTGGGCCAGTTCGGCCACTTCATCGTCCCCCTGGACCGGGGTGCGGGCGCGCAGGTCGCCCGCTGTGA